>CAILUI010000249.1 GCA_903837355.1 uncultured Victivallales bacterium | reverse complement strand
CAGCCAGGCGGATCAGCTTTGGTTCGTAGTCCCGCGTTCACGCGGTCCTACTGCCTGACCGCCTGAAGGCGGAACTACATACCAGCCAGGCGGATCAGCTTTGGTTCGTAGTCCCGCGTTCACGCGGTCCTACTGCCTGACCGCCTGAAGGCGGAACTACATACCAGCCAGGCGGATCAGCTTTGGTTCGTAGTCCCGCGTTCACGCGGTCCTACCTTCCCTACATCCCCGGGTCGTCCCACCCTCTCCCGTAGTCGAGCACCGGGTAGTTCCGCCAGTAGCGCAGCGCGAGTTCGTGCCCGATGGCATCGAGATAGCGCTGTGCGCTGGAGAAGGGCCATTCCTGCCAGTGCGCGACGTAGCCGTGATGGACCGGGTTATGGTGCACGTAGTTGAGCGTAGCCCACAGGTGCCTCTCGCTGCGGATGGCGCGATCCGCACAGGCGTGCCAGCACTTACGGCCACGCGAGTCCTCCTCGCTGTTCCAGTCGTAGGAGGTGCGTCCGTGCAACCGGCCAATGCGGGCCAGCAGTCCGGCCAGGTTCGGCGTCTGCACGAGAAGGTGGTAATGATTGGGGAGGACACTCCACGACAGGACTTCGGCACCGGCTGAGGCCACCTCCGCGAGAAGGCTGCCCTCGAACAGCGCCAGCCGCTGCGCCGAGAGGCCCACCAGGGGCCGGTGTTCGTAGCAAGCGGCGGACAGGTGGTAGCCGCCGGACGACGCGCTCTGACCGTGGGGCGGACGATGCCATGGCAGGCTGAAGCGCTGGCGCAGGGTCAAGGCCTCCTCGCGCTGCACCTCGGTCATCTTACGCCACTCATACATGTTAGGAATGGTACCGCGTGAACGCGGAACTACGAACCGGAGACCGGACCGCGTGAACGCGGAACTACGAACCGGAGACCGGACCGCGTGAACGCGGAACTACGAACCGGAGACCGGACCGCGTGAAGGCGGAACTGCGAACCGGAGACCGGACCGCGCGCGCCGGAGTCAGTCCGCTCGCCGCCGGAGCCGTGCCGCGTAGGCGCCGTCGTGCTCGGCGGTGGGCAGTAGCAGCCGCTCGCACTCCAGGCGGTAACCCGGTCGCTCGGCCAGGAAGTCCTGGACCACGGCGCCGTTCTCTTCGGGTTCCAGGCTGCAGGTGCTGTATACCAGTCGGCCGCCGGGCCGCACCAGCCGCGCTGCCGCTGCCAGGATCTGTGCCTGCTCAGCCGCCAACTCGTCGCGACTGGCGGCGCTGAAGTGCCAGCGGACGTCGGGTCGGCGGCGCACCACCCCGGTGTTGCTGCAGGGCACATCGAGGAGGGCGGCGTCAAAGGCGCCGTTGGCGAAGGGTGTCAGGCGCGCGTCTGCCACCCGCAGTCTCACGTTCGTGGCCGCCCCCAGGTTCTCGCGGACCCGTGCCATGCGTTCCGGCGAACGGTCCACGCAGTCCACTTGTCCACCCGGGCCTGCCGCCTCGCTGAGCAGCACGGCCTTGCCGCCGGGCGCGCAGCAGAGGTCGACCACGCGTTCGCCTTCCCGTACCTCCAGGAGTGCGGGGGCCAGCAGCGTGGACGCATCCTGGATATAGAAGGCGCGCCGCTGCCAGGCGGGCGAGGCGAAGAAGGCGGCCGCATCGGCGCAGCGGTACAACGCCGCTGTGGGCGCCCAGTCTACGGCGGGCAGGGGCTCAAGGCCGGCCGCGCCCGTCGGGTCGGCGCCCTGGCGCAGCCGGGCAACCAGGGGCGCCGGTTCCTGCAGCAGCGCCGCCAGCGCTGTCAGGGCTGGTGTTGCCAGCCGCCGCGACCAGGCCGCGTGCAGCGCCTCGCCCAGATCCAGGCGGACCCACTCCGGGGCCTCGGAGTGCACCGTGGCCAGCACGGCGGCCCGCCCGGGGTTCAGGATCCGCCGCAGCAGGGCATTGGCGAAGGCGCCCTCGCCGCGGCTGTGTAGCTTCAGGTCCTCGACGGCCGTATCGACGATCACCGGCACCGGTAGGCCATCGAGAAAGAGAGCCTCGGCCAGAGCCCACCACAACACCCGGCGCACCCGTTCCCGCGTCGAGCCGTTGCTGGCGCGGGCGATCAGCCAGTCCAGCGTCGCCCGCCGCCGCAGCACGACCATCAGCACCTGGTGCGTCGTGGCCCCCGCGGCCGCCCGCGCCGCCGGCCCGTCGCCGCCGGCGGAGCCGAGCACATCGCCCAGTGCCGCCTCCACCTGGCGCAGCACCAGCGCGGCCCGGCGATCGGCTTTGGGCGGAAGAGGGGGCGGATTCTGGTCCATCTGGGTGGTCACCCTCGCTTGCCGTCGTGCGTTCTGAAGGTTGGGCGACTCTCCCGAGCCGTCCCACGTAGGGCCCAGCAGACGGCTGGGACTGCCGACGCTGCCGCGGTTTTCCGGCCCCCGGTCGCGCTTTCCAACGGCAGGTTACCGCACTATGTTTCAAGCGTTGCGCCACGCCACGGTTCTGCCGGGGTAACCTACCACGTTGCGGGCTCGGTGGAAAGCCGGTCGAGGGACCGCCGGCGGCGTCGGTGGCGGGTACGTTTCAGTCGCTATGGAGAATATACCATGCAGCGCATGGCCTGGAAGATGGCGGGGATGGCAGTGGTGGTCGGGGGCGTGGTCGCTCTGATGCCGGGCTGCGAGTCCATGTACTACAGCGAAGGGCAGCAGGACCTGCAGGAGCAGCAGCAGATGGTGGCGCAGCAGAGCGTGCGCCAGGATGCAGAACGGGCCGACCGTGAAGTCGCCGCCCTGCGTGGCGAACTGCGCGCCTTCCAGGACAGCCAGAAGCAGCTCTACGGCTACATCGATGACCTGCGCCAGGAGAATGGCGCACGGGCTCAGGAGATCGAGAAGTTGCGCGGGCTGGTCGCCGATCTGGCGGCGCGATTGAACGCCGCCGACGGGAACTGGCGCGAGGGCATGTCCTCTTTCAAGGATAAGCTGGCGCAGGATCAGGATCGGGCCATGAAGAAGTTCTCCAACAATGTGGCCGAAGAGATGGCCCGTAATCTCAACCAGGTCCGGCAGTCTGCCGAGAGTTCGCGTCCGGCCCCAGCCGCCGCCAGCCAGGAGTACACCGTGGTGGCTGGCGATACCGTCAGCGCCATCGCCAAGGCGTTCAACCTCAGCCCCGCCGCCCTGTGCAACGCCAACGGCATCAAAGGCAATGTCATCCGCGTGGGGCAGAAGCTGAAGATCCCGGCGAAGTAAGCACGCCTACCGTTGCTGCGCTCTCGTCCCGCCGGCGCCGGGAGCGGCTCTGGCCGTGCCGGCTTGGACGTCTGTGCCTGCCGTGATCAGGAGGAGTCATGAACCCTAGCGACTACGCCAGAAGTATTCTGCGGCTGCTACGACAGAACGGCCGCATGCCCGCCGCCGAGATCGCCGACCGCCTGCAGTCCACCGTCGTCGCGGTCGAGGGCGCCATTGCCCAGATGGAGCGCGACGGCCTGATCATGGGTTACAGCGTGGTGCTCGATGAGGACAAGATCACCCATGGTGAGGTGCGCGCCATCATCGAGGTCGAGGTCCAGCCCGAACGCGATGGCGGTTTCGACAATGTGGCCATGGCGCTTGCCCGCTTCCCCGAGGTGCATTCGGTCTACCTGGTCAGCGGTCGTTATGACCTGCGCCTCGAGGTGGTGGGCCAGTCCCTGCAGGACGTCGCTCGCTTTGTGGCCAGCAAGCTTGCCTCACAGGACGGCGTCAAGGCCACCGCGACCCATTTTCTCCTGAAGAAGTACAAAGAAGCCGGAGTAGAGCTGCGCGAGGAAGTGCCCTATGAGCGACTCAAAATCAGCCCCTAAGTGGGTGGCCCGCCATATCGCGGGGTTACCCCGCAGCGGCATCCGGGATTTTTTCGACCTGGTCGAATCCATGCAGGACGTGATCTCGCTGGGCATCGGCGAGCCGGACTTTGTCACGCCTTGGAACATCCGTGAGGCGACCATCTACGCGCTGAAGCGCGGCCAGACGGCCTACACCTCGAACCTCGGCTACCTGAGTCTGCGCCGTGCCGTCTGCAGCTTTGTCGAGGAGCAGTTCGGGGCGGGTTATGCCCCGGAACGGGAGTGCATCATCACGGTGGGGGTCAGCGAGGCCTTGGACCTCATTCTGCGGGCGGTGCTCAATCCGGGCGACGAGGTGATCTATCACGAGCCCTGCTACGTGTCCTATGCGCCCAGTATCACCATGGCTCACGCCTGTGCCGTGCCGGTCATCACGCGGCCGGAAGAGGATTTCGCGCTGCGGCCGGAGGCGGTGGAGGCCGCGATCACGCCGCAGACGCGGGTGTTGCTGCTGAACTTCCCCAACAATCCCACCGGTGCCGGCCTGACGGCCGACGTCAAGCAGCGCCTGGCGGATGTGGCCATCCGCCACGATCTGCTGGTCATCACCGATGAGATCTACGAGATGCTCAGCTACGAACCGCGTTCGCCGAGCATTGCCGCGCTGCCGGGCATGCGCGAGCGGACGGTCCTGCTCAACGGCTTCAGCAAGGCCGACGCCATGACCGGCTTCCGTCTCGGCTATGCCTGCGGGCCGCAGACGCTGATCGAGGCCATGATGAAGATCCATCAGTACTCGATGCTTTGCGCCTCCAGCGTCGCTCAGGCCGGGGCCATGGAGGCCCTCCGCAATGGGGCCCGCGCCCGCGAGGAGATGCGCCTCGAGTACGAACAGCGCCGCAACGTGATCGTCAAGCGCCTCAACGAGATGGGTCTGCCCTGCTTCAAGCCCAGCGGCGCCTTCTATGCCTTCCCCTGTATCCGTTCCACCGGGCTCTCCAGCCGCGACTTCGCCAAGCGCCTGTTGCAGGAGAAGAAGGTGGCCGTGGTGCCTGGCAGCGCCTTTGGCACCTGCGGCGAGGGCTTCGTGCGTTGCGCCTATGCCACGGGTCTTGAGGACATCGAGGAAGCCATGGTGCGGGTGAAGGACTTCATCGGCGGCTTGTGATCTGTCGCATGATTGAAATCCTCACAGGTACCTACCAGGTCATCGACCCGACGCGCGGCCGCGCGCCGTCCGCCATCGAACTCGACATGGGCTGCGGTAAGGGCCGCCTGGCGCTCGAGCTCGCTCGGCGCTACCCGGACCGCGTGGTGCTCGCCAGCGACGTCATGCTGGGCCGCCTGCGGCGTATCGACCGTAAGGCCACGAACCGCGGCCTGACCAATCTCGCGCTGCTGCGCGCCGACAATCTCGATCTGGCCTCGTACCTGCTGCCGCATGCCTGCATCGACCGCATCCACCTGCTTTGCCCGGATCCCTGGCCGAAGGAGCGCCACCGCATCAAACGCCTGGTGACGACGGACTTCGTCGGCCGGCTGGTGCGTCTGCTCAAGCCGGGGGGCGTGCTGCACATGTCGACGGACCACGTGCCGTACCTGGCCGACTGGCGGCGCATCCTGGCCTTGTACCCGTGTCTGCGCGAGGCTGCTGCCGCGATCGCGGACATCGCCGACATCCAGACTGAGTTCGAGGTACAGTGGCGCGCCGCCGGCAAGGACGTCCCGCACCTGGCTTTCCGCCTCGAACCCCGGCCCCCGGACCGGGGGTAACGTTCCGCCTGTGCGGAACTGCGAATGCGGGCTCCGAACAGCAGCCACTGCCGACCGCCGACTCCTTGCCTGGGGCTCACAAGCCTCATGCCGGTTTGCCCGGCCACAGCCAGGGCTCTGAACCCTGACACCCCGAACCGCTGCCGCCACGGGTGTCGCCGCTCGCGACGCCTCTGCCCGGCTCAGCCTCCGTCCGCGTAGCGCCGTTTCAGTTCGTCGCAGTTCAGGACCTTCTCGCGCAGGTCGTTGAGGGTGTAGGCGTAGTGGTTGGTCGCCTCGAAGCCGATGCGGGAATCCTGGCGGCAGATGTCGTGCAATTGCCGGGCCACGGCGATCTCTTCGTCGAGCAGAGCCCGCAACTGCCGGCGTGACTCGGCATCGGTCTGCTGGCGCCGCCGCACGAAGGCGATCTGGCAGTAGGTGCTGCGGAAGTGGCACCAGGCCGCACTCGCCAGGCGTTCCAGATCCGCGAAGCCGGCGCGGCGCTCCGGCTCGATCGCGTCGGCGCAGGCACGCAGGCTCACCAGGCCCTCGAGCCAGAGGTCGCTCAAGCGGCGGAACTGCTGCTCAAACACATCCTCGGGATAGACCGCCCGCCAGGCGGCGAGGTCGTCATACGGGAAGCCGACCATGGTGGCCGGGTAACCCGTGGGCTCGGCGGCGAGCAGGTTGCGCGGTCCGCAGTTCTGCGGGGCCGTGTAGAGCACGCTGATATGGAAGGGGAACTCTTTGAAGGCCACACTGAACTGGTGGCAGGCGGCACGCAGCCGCGGCGCCGCGGCGATGCCGAAGCGGGCGCGGATGACCTCGTCGGCCGGGCGCACCAGCAGTTCGAGGATCGGCGACGGGTAGCCGCCGACCGTCCAGCTCAACATCAGCCCATCGACCTTGGCCGCGGCCAGATTCCGCAGGTGCTCTTCGACGAGGTCGAACGCGGGCAGCCAGGGCACCGCGGAGCATTCCCAGGTGGTGTTGAGTTGGACTTTGGCCACGGTCTTGAGGCCGCGTCGGCGCGCCTGCTCCCAGAGCGGCAGCGCCTTCGGGCCGGGACCGACTTGCGAGATCGAGTAGTCGATTACCTGGGCGTCCACACCACCGACGTGGGTCGGCAGGGCCTCTTCGCTGACGCACATCAGTTCGACATCCGTCGGCAGTAGATCGACGGCCTGGCTGGCCCACTCCTGCGCCCAGGCCCAGGTCCAGACCAGCACCCGCGCCTCCGGCTTGACGCTGTGAACGCCCTCGGCGATGGCGCGGTTGACCTCGGCCACCACCTCGGGAGCGGTCCGTTTCGCGCAGCGTGGACAGGACGGGGCGCTGCTGCGCGAGTAGCAACTGGTGGTGTTCTCGGACATGCTGATGGTGAGGACGCCGGCCAGTTCCGGCACCTGTTTGAACACCCAGGCCGTACTCTGGCGCAGGTAGTCCAGCACGGCCGGCTGCGAGGTGCACAGCGCCGCCACCCCCAGGCTGGGGAACTCCACGCCTTTCCAGTCGGGGTGCTGGTCGTAGAACGAGAGTGGCATGCCGCGGGGCTCATTGAGGTACAGGTAGACGCCGATGCCGAAGCGTGCGGCACGCTGGGCCAGTGCCCGCAGGTTGCGCAGACGGGTCTCCCAGCCCTCGGTGTACTCCGGCGCGGCGGCCCAGGGGTAGAGCGTGTAGAGCAGCCCCTGCAGCCAGACGCCGTTGACGCCCATCTCCGCCAGTCTGGCCAGCAGCCCATCCGGAAAGGGGTCCAGTTCCGGCGACAGCAAGGGATCGCCGTACAGCGCCGAGTACGAGTAGATCAGCCGCAGTCCGAAAGGCGAGTCGGCCACCGCGGTCGGGGGCTTGGCCACCGCGCTGGGGGGCGGGGTCTCAAAGGCCTTGAGGAAGCCGAAGGGCGGCTCCCCGTCCGCCTGCTGCAGGTCGGGGAACTCGCGTTCGATTACGGCGCGGAGTGCCGCCGTGCGCCGCTGCTCGTCCGCGCTCAGTGGCCGGTAGGTGACCCGTGGCGCCTTGGGCTTGAGCTGGCCGAGCTTGATCCACAGGAAGTCGTCCTCGCGTAAAGTGTAAGCGAGTTTCTCTGCGGGCCAGTCCAGCAACTGCAGCAACTGGTCATAGTTGAGCAGGTGCCAGTTGGCCCGGATCAGGGTGACGTAGCCGCGTGGCAGCCACTCGGGAGCGACCTGCGGCGGCACCCGTAAGCCCATTCCCTGGGCCAGTGCCAGGACGTTCTCCGCGCTCGTCTCCAGCAGCGCCGCCAGGCGCGCCACCGGGACGAGCTCCCAGTTGCGCCAGACCACGGCCTGCTGGGCCGTGGGGAAATGCGTCCAGGTCAATGCCGGCGGGTGGCTGCCGACCATCAGTCCGGCGGCACTCTCGGCCGCCGGCTTCTCAGCGGTATTCATCCGCAATCTCCTTGGCCGTCACAAAGCGCGCCCCGCGCTGCGCCAAACCGGCGCACAGTCGGTCGAATTGGGCCACGGCCTTGGCGCCGCAGTTTTTGACGATGAAGGGCTGCGGTTTCACCCGCGCCTCGCCGAAGTCGATCCAGCCCTGGGGCATCTCGTGGAACTCCCAGGGATGGAAGTAGAAGCACAACACCGGTCGGACCTGGCGCTCGCGCACGTAGGCGGTGAAGGCGTCGACCTTGGCGAGCAGCGCCCGGGCGCCCTTGGTGCGGAACAGCGGCCACTGATCGCGGTCGCGCTCGTACTCGGGGTCTTGGCTAACCATGCTCAGATCGCAGAAGTTGGGGATCTCGACGATCTTCAGCCGGCCGGGCTTGGTCCAATCCCGCACCGAGGGGTGGTAGGGCGCGAACATGGTCCGGTAGTAGTACAGCGGCAGCGAGGCATCGGAGACATAGCCGAGTTGCTCGAGGACATTCACCACCTTCGTGCTACCCCACAGCCGCGGGCAGCGGAAGCTCACCGGGCGTTCGCCAGCGCATTGCTGCACCAGGCGCGTGGCTTCGGTGATCCGGCCTTCGACTTCGCTCGGCATCACCGGCCAGTTGTTGGGCAGGGGGAAGATGGGGTCGCCGAGGGTCTCATGTACCAGGCTGTGGCAGCCGGTCTCATGGCCCGCGTCACGGACCGTCCGCACCATCTTGGCGTTGTTCTCCGCCGCGTGGCCGGTCCAGTAGAAGGTGGCCTTGATGCCGCGGCGGGCGAACAGCTCCAGCAGCCGCGGCGTGCCGTGCTGCACGCCTTCGGAGTTGGCCGTGAACGAGCCGACGTCGGTCTCCATAGCGATGCCGAAGACGACATCGATCCCGGGGCCGTCAGGGGTCTTCATGGGTCTCAACCTCCCAGCCGCGCGTCCATCTTTGGACTCAGCGGGATGGCGCCGTCGGCGCTGATCTCGTAGCCGGTTTCGATGCGCACGCCGTTGAACTCCGGGTGTCCGAAGAAGCTCACATCGACGCAGACCGTCATGCCCGGCTTGAGGACATCCTTGCTGTGCGGTCCGAAGAACGGCGACTCGGCCTCGTGCAGGCCGATGGTATGCACGAACGGGCAAACCAGGTAACGCGTCAGGTCGTGCTTCGCGAAGTAGGCGCGGGCCGGTGCGTCGATCTCCTTGCCGATGCGGCCGGGGACCAGTTGCGCACGGGTCAGGGCGAAGGCCTCCTTGAGGTACTTTACGCAGTCTTTCTGGCGGCTGCTGCAGCGCCCCGAGACGGGCAGTACATCGCCCATGACACCGGCATAGCCATTGACCTTCGGTGCCATGCCGATCATCACCAGCTCACCGGCCTCCAGCTTCTTGGCGCTGGCCGTCGGCACCACCGCGTTGGAGCGCGGGCCGCTGCCGACAATGGCGGTGAAGCCGAAGCCGCTGGCGCCGCGGCTGCGCGCCGCGAACTCGCCGGCGGCCGCCACCTCGATCTCCGAGACCCCTGCCGCCACCTGGCCCTTCATCGCTTCCCAGCAGCGGTCGGCCAGCCGGAAGGCGGCGCGGATCTGCTGCCGCTCCCAGTCCGACTTGGCGTAGCGCAGGGGCACGAAGTCGTCGGTGATGTCGACCATCTCCACGCCCTTGAAGCCCTCGGCGATCTGGCGGTAACACGCTGCCGGCATCCGGCCCGCGCCCACCAGCCCCACCCGACGGATGGCGCCGAGTTGGGCGTTGAGCTCGGCGAACAGCTTCGGGAAGTCGATGATGACCGCGTTCGGGTACTCCTCGTCGGGAACCATGAACACCGGGAAATTGCGCGTCTCGGTGATGGCGCTGTCGAGCTTGGCAAAGGGCTCGCTCTCCGGTCCCCCCAGGATCATCGGGGCGCCCGTCCGTGGCACCAGGACTGCCCCGCTCTCGAATTGCGGGCACCAGCCCGTCAGGTACCAGCCGTTGCCGATGTTGAACTCATCGTAGTAGACCAGGGCGATATCGAGGTTCTTGGCCCGCAGCAGTCCGCGCACCTGTTCGAGTCGCTGCTCGTACTCGGCCTGAATGAGGTATCCCATGACGCTCTCCAGTCTGGTTTGGGGTTGTCCCGCGGCCCGTTGCCACGACACGCCGTGACTGGTTTAGCCTAGACCCGAGGCCGGGGAAATCAAGGCTGACGGAAAAACGCCGCCGAGCCCTCGACGATGGGGGGGGCGGGAACGCTGAAAATTAACCTGTCGCCGGCCTTGTTCGCGCCCTCGCCACGGCGGCGTGCGCACTATATTGAGAGACTCACCTGCGGTGGCCTTCCGGGGGCAGTCCCCGGCCTTTGCTGCGCGGCCACGCAGGGGACGGGAGAGGGTGCAGGAGAGACCTATGTGCAGTCCACTGATCAGCGCCGGGCAGACGGTCCTCTTCCAGGGCGACAGCATCACCGATGCCGGGCGGTCGCGTGACCACGACGCCCTGCTTGGGGGCGGTTACGCCAACCTGGTGGCGGCCTGGTTTGGGATGCTGCACCCGGAGTTACAGGTGCGTTTCCTCAACCGCGGCATCAGCGGCAACCGCGTCTGCGATCTGCAGGCGCGCTGGCAGGCCGACTGCCTTGACCTGAAGCCGGATTGGGTATCCATCATGATCGGCATCAACGATACCTGGCGGCACTACGACCGCAATGATCCGACCTCGGCCGCGGCCTACGCGGCCGGCTACCGCGAGATCCTGCAGCGGACGCGGGCTGAGAGTTCAGCCCGCGTGATTCTGCTGGAGCCCTTTGTTCTGCCGTACCCCGAGGACCGCAAGGGCTGGCGCGAGGACCTGGATCCGAAGATCGCCGCTGTGCGCGACCTGGCCCGCGAGTTCGGCGCCCTCTACATCCCGCTTGATGGGCTGTTGGCGGCGGCAGCGACGCGCCGCGAGCCGGCCTTCTGGGCGGCTGACGGGGTCCACCCGACGCAGGCCGGCCATGCCTTTATCGCCCACCTCTGGCTGCAGGCCGTCGGCGCACTCTGAAACGCGGGAGGACGACCGTTTCCATGACCTCATCCTGGCGTACCACTGCAACACTCCTCACCAGCCTGGCGGCGCTGACGGCGCTGGCCTGTCTGTGCGGCTGCAGCAGTGAGTCCCTGGTGGACGAGCGCAACATCTACTACATCCGCGGTACCAAGCTGCGCGAAGAGAAGAAGCAGGAGGAGGCGGTCAAGGCCTTCGAGACCTGTCTGCGCTTGAGCCCCCAGTCCGCCCAGGCGCACCTGCAACTGGCACTGATCTACGATGAGACCCTCGATGACCCCCTGACGGCGGTCTACCACTACCGGCGCTTCGTCGAGATGCGCCCCGACGATGCCCATGTCGAGGCGGTCAGGGGCTGGCTCCAGAAGGCCGAGCAGAAGCTGCTGCAGCGGCTACAGCAGGCTGCCGTGTACGCGGTGATCAACCAGGGCGAGGCGACGGCCTTTCCCGAGTCGGCCGGCCCCGCGGCGCGGGAACTGGCGCTGCTGGCACGGGTGCAAGAGCTGACGGCCACCAACGAGGAGTTGCGCGAACGGGCCAATGAGCCCGTCGTCGATCCGACGCTGGTGCCGCCGTCCGTGGGCCCCGCGGAACCACTGACAGCGCCCGCGGACTGGTCTCCGTTAGCGCCGCCGCTGCCGGTGCCGCCGCCGCCCCTACCGGCGGTTGAGCCGCTGACCGCCGCGGCGCCCGTCGCCGCCACCGCGGCGGTGGCCAAGGTAGCGCCGACGAAGGTGCCCGTGCTCCCATCGGTGGCGCCGAAGTCGCCCGCGGCGGCGCCGGCGGCGGGGCGTTCCCACACGGTGGTGGCGGGTGATACCCTCGCCAACCTTGCCCGGCGTTACTATGGCAACACCAGCCAGTGGCCCCAGTTGCGGCAGGCCAACCGTGAGCTGCTGGGTGAAAAGACGGATCTGAAGGTGGGCATGAAACTGCGTGTGCCGCCGCTGCCGCAATCGTCGTCCGCCGCCGCTCCTACTCCACGGAAGGGCCGCTGAATCCGGTACGATCGAGCGTATGGCGAAGAACACTCTTACCAGCCGTCTGGTCACCACGCGGAGCTTCTCGCCGACCGAGGCGCGGCCCGCCGGCGTTGCGGAGCGCCCGTCGGCGTCCCTGGAGCGTCCTGCCGAGCAGAGCCTCAATGAGCTGGTGAGTCGCGAGGAAGAGGAACTGAAGCGCGAGTCCATCGCGCAGAGTTGGGCCGAGGTCTGCCGCCGGCGTGGCGAAGTCCTCATCGATATCGATCGTGCTATCCAGGTCCTGGAGAAACGGCGCACCGAGACCGACGAGATGCTGCGCACGCTGTCGCACCGCCGGCAGGCGGTCGCGGGTATCGACGTCGAACGGCCCGGCGAACCCTCGCTGGATCACTTGCGGCGCATGAAGCAGGACCTGCATGATGCCCACGTCGAACTGACCGTGTTCCAGCGCCTGGATGCGGGCGGTTCGGGCCGTCAGCACGCATCGTGGGCAGACTTGAGCTTCGGGGATCTGAGTCGGACGGGAATCGGGCTTTTCTGGCCCGTCGTCGCCGGGATGCTGTTGGCCGCGGTGGTGCTGTCGGTGGGGCTGCGCCTGGCGCTGGCTCTGTGAAGCGAGGGGTCGCCGAACGGTTGAATCTGCGGCGTTGCGGAACGCGACGCCGATCCTATAGATGGTGAATAATTCCGTGAAAGCCGCTGCTCAAAAGCCTCGCCGTCGTGAGACCAAACGACTCGCCGTCCTGCTGGGCGCCAGCACCTCGCGCCACTTTCCGCCGAGCCACGCTGCCGGGCCCGGTGCCGACGGGATACGCCTTAAGCTGCTGATGGCCGCCATCGCTCTGCTGGCCCTCTGTCTCTGGGGCCTGTGGCACGAGTTCTTCTGATCTGATCCTCCCGGGAAATGGTACGGCCGCCGAAGGGGTCTTCGGCGGCCGTGGAGGAACGAAGAGGAAGCGGGCCAAGCCGCTTACGGTACAGACTTGGTCTTGGGCAGACCCCAGACTCGCTGGCCGTCCTTGTAACGCCCGTCGGCGCGCAGGATATCGACGCGCTCATAGCGCTTCAGCACGTTCCGCTTCTCGCCCGTGGCGCCCGCGGTTTTCAGGCTCGGATGCAGTGACATATGATGATCTCCTACGCTGTAGGTTTCGGACCGGCACAGACCGACACACAGAAAACGTAATATGGCACGGGTCCGAGCGCTTGCAAGGGCCCGTGCGACGGTCCAACCGCGCGGCGTCGCCACCAGCGCTCGTCACGGCGCGGTCCGCTCATTCGATCTCGTTGGGATCGATCCCTGAACCGGCTGTTCGCCGCCGTCGGCGCCGGCCAGGATTGGCGGGCGCTGTAGTACGAGAGCCCTTGGCGGTAGGCCGGCGCCAGGGTGACGGCGGTGCGCACGTGCAGTTCGCCGCGGCGCGCCAGGGGCCAGACGGTCACCGTCTTGGCCAGCGTCAGGCCGCCGCTGCTCCTGCACTCGCCGAAGTTGTTCACCTCTGGGTCCAGGGCGCCGCCGAAACGGCAAACGATCTGTCCGGCGAGCAGGAATCGGGAGGCCAGAAGCAGGCCGAGAAACACGAGGCAGGTCAGGGCTTTCACGCTGGAATGCTCGGCTTACGTTCGCCGCTGACCCTAAAGTGCGCGGCTGCGGGTGTCAAGAGGACCGGCGCGCACGGCGGGTGCTGCGCACGGCGGGTGCTGCGCACGGCGGGTATTGCCCCTGAGGCCCTGGGAGGTTCGCGGGTGCTGGCGCGGCTGGCGGCGTTGACCTTGCCTGAGCTGCCGGTATGTTCAGCAGGGCAGCGCCGGCAGGCAGCGAGTCAGCCCTTGCCGTCTGCCGGAAAGGGAACGACCATGGCGAGTTCCGAGAAGGTCTCTGCCGGGGGTGGACACGGCGGCGAGGGCTGGCCACTGCGGGCGGCGGCGGCAGCGGTCCCCATCGCCACCGCGATCGAGCCTGAAGGCCAGGTTCGCGCCTGCGCCCTGGTCCTCGAGGCGGGTATCCGTCTGTGCCTGGTCACGGTTGATGCCTTGACTATTCCGCCGCGAGTTCTCGATGAGGCCACCGCGGCCATCGTGGCGGCGACGGGTCTGCAGCGGGAGCACATCCTCCTCTGCGCCACCCACTCGCATCACTTGCCGTGCACCATCGACTTCCTCGGTTGTCAGCCCGACCAGGCCTGGTGCGAGGCGCTGCGCGAGGCGCTGACGGCCGCTGCTATCCAGGCCTGTCGCGTCCTCGATGATCCGGCGCGGTGGGAGGCCACGCGCGCTGAACTGTGCTTTGCCGAAAGCCAGGAGGCGACCGTCGGCCGCAACAGTCGCATCCTGCTCAAGGATGGCATGGTGGGCTGGTACGGCTACCACAGGGACGATATGCTGCGTCCGACCGGGCCCTACGACCCGGACATTCCCGTGTTTGCGGTGCGTCGTCCCGGCGGCGAGATGGTCAGCGAGGTCTTCGCGGTGTCGGTCCACAATATCGGCAGCCTGAGGCCGGGAGCGCGCTCGCCGGGGTTCCTTGGCCTGGCTGCGCAGGAGATCGAGCGGCGGCACGGGGGCGTGGGCATCTTCGTCCCCGGAGCCTTCGGTTCGAGCCATAACCGCACGCACGAGAGCAGCGGCGTGCCGGGGCCGGAGAGCGTCTACCGCGTGGTGACGGCGGTGGAGGAGGGGCTGGCGGCGCTGCGCGTGCTGGCGGTGCCGGCGATCCGCTCGCTACGGCGGACCTTCAGTTATCAGATACGGCCCATCGATGAGGCGAAAGAGGACGCCGCGGTGCGCGCCTACGGCGAGAGGTATCTCGGTAACCAGGCGGCGGCGAATCGCGAGGTATTCCGCCAGATGCGTGCGGAGATGGTCCTGCGGCAGGGCGAGTCGCGCGCTTGCGATCTGCAGGTGATCCGCGTGGGCGATGTCGCCTTGGTGGCCGTGCCCGGTGAGTTGTTTGCCCGCCTCGGGCTGGCGCTCCGCCGGCGCTCGCCCTTTCGCCATACGTACGTGCTCGGTCTGGCCAACGGGGAGATCGGCTACATCCCGGACCGCGCGGCCTACGACCTGGGCGGCTACCAACTCTGGGCGGGCTGGCACAGCCACCTGGCGCCGGGCAGCGGCGAGGCCCTGGTCGATCAGGCGGTGGCAATGCTGCACGAACTGCGCTGAGATCCGGAGTCACGCGCCGGCGGGGGGCCGTCATCATGCTGCGAAGAACCGCTGCGACCTGTCTGCTCGCCGTCATGGCGCTGGCCCACGCCGGCGTTGCCGCGCCCGGCTTCCCGCGGATCGCCAACCTCTGGGGCTACGGGCCCACTGCAGTGGCCGCGGAGTACGAGCGGCTGGCGCGCTACGACCTGCTGGTGATGGGCGGCGGCCCGCCGGAGACCTGGCGGGTGTTCGCCCGCGAACTGCGCCGGCGCAACCCCGAGATTCTGTTGTTTGGCACCGCCCCGCTGACGAACATTGCCGCTCCGGCGGACACCCCCTGGATGCGGGACGAGTGGTACCTCTGTCGGCCCGACGGCGGTAAGGTGAACTGGTGGGCCGGGCTGGTCTATGTGCCGAACCTCCGCAGCGACGACTGTCTGACCGCGCTGCTCGAGCAGACGGAGAAAGGCTATGGCGATCTGCTGCGGGATGGTTCCGCGGACGGCGTGCTCTACGACAGCGTCGTCGGGCGCGCGAGCTGGCTCGGCGACGTCGATACCGACCGCGATGGCATCGCCGACAAGGCGGCTGAGGTGGACCCGCTCTGGTTGCAGCGGCAGAACCTCTTCTTCGACCGCTTCCGCGAACGCTGGCCGCAACGGCTGATCCTCGCCAACGACGTCGACGGCGGCCATGCCGCGCACCTGCACGGACGCCTCCTCGAGGGGGGCGTCCTGCTTGACCGGATGCTCAACGGCGATAGCAGCGCCAAGGACGCCATCCAGACCCTCAGCACTTGGATGTCCACCACCCGCCAGCCCGGCGTCACCTTCGCCCTCATGACCCACCCGGTCGGCTGGCAGGGGTGGCGTGTGGGGAAGGGGAACCAGGTCACGACGCCCGGGGAAGTCGAGCGCGTGCGGCGCGACTTCGCGCGGATGCGCACGGGTCTGTGCACGACGCTGATGACCGATGCCTACTACGCCTACGACCTGGGGACCGTCTGGTACGGGCTCCCGTTCTGGTACGCCGAGTACGACGCGCCGCTGGGCGAGGCGCTGGGTCCCGCGCAGGCCATCTTCGACGTGGCCCCGGCGGTGCTGCTCGACTGGGCGGCCGGGCAGGCCGCCGACGCCTTGCGTGTGGATCCCGTCAGCCAGCCCACGGCGTCGGGCCTGCGCGGGACCCAGGGGGACCCCAACGCGGGCTGGGCGCGGCTGTTTGGCACGGACCCGGCCGCGGTGCACTTCGCGCCGGGGCACGTCTTTCGCATCGAGGCGGACGTCGAGATCCTCGCCAAGCCTTCGGGAACGCTGCAGTTCAACCTGCGCTCCGGCCGTGGGGGGTGGGAACACCACGACAAGGGGGTGAGCCTGAATCCGGCGGCCAGCGGCCAGACCTGGCACCTCGACGTGACGGTGGTTCCTGACGACTTCGACGACTACGCGGCTGAGTGGCATCTGAACGGCGCCGGCGATGTGTGCCTGACGAAGCTCAGGATCACCCAGATTGACCAGTGCTACTACCGGCGCGACTTCGCGGGCGGTATCGCGGTGCTCAACGCCGTGCCACGGCCGGCCACGATCGACCTCAAGGGCGAGTTCACGCGGTTGCGGGACGACGCTGCGCCGGCGTGGGTGGTGGAGGTCGATGACGCGCAACCGGGGTTCTCGTGCCAGGGGGCTTGGGAGCGGGTTGCCGGCGAAGTGCATGCCTGCGGCGACGGCTATCGGCAAGCGGCCAAGCCCGGTGACACGGCGCGGTGGGCCTTCGTGGCCCCCGCCGCCGACACCTACACGATCCTTGCCTGTGTACCCGGGGGCAAGGGAGCGGCGACCGCGGCTGCCTACGCTGCCGAGGCCGGGCCGGCGACGGTTCGTCAGACGCTCGACCAACGCTCTGGCGATGGTGGCTGGGTACGACTCTTCGAGCTGAAGTTGGCCGCCGCCGAGACCTGCACGGTGGTGCTCACGAGCAGCGGCGTGGGGGCCACGCAGGCGGACGCGCTCCGAGCCGAGAGCGCCCGCCGCTACAACGACGGTGGGCGGGTCGCGCAGTTGACCCTGGGGCCGCTGGGCGGGGTTGTTCTGCTCCGGCCCTAGCGCGGAGGGTGCCATGACCGTCCGCCAACGCCGTGCCGTGGCCGTGCTGGCCGGACTCGCGCTGGGGCTCAGCCGGGTGTTTCCGGCGACGGCGCTCCCGGCGTTCTGGGAGTGCCCCTTCCAGCGCTTCCTGCACCTGCCCTGTCCAGGCTGCGGCCTGACGCGGTCGTGCTGCGCGATCAGCCACGGCGACTTCGCCGCGGCCTGGGCGCTCAACCCGTTCGGTTACGTGTTCTATGCGGGAGCGCTCCTCGCCCTGGTCTGGCCGCTCCTGGTCGCCTGGCGGCCGCAATGGGCGCAGCGCCTGTGCGGATCGCGGGCGCTGACAGCCGGCGCTCTGGCGCTGGCGATCGGGTTGTGCGGGTTCGGACTGGCCCGCATCCTGTGGCTGTCCGTCAGATCAGCAGGGGGCTGATGGCGCGCTGGGTGAGCAGCAGCAGTTTGCGGCGCATCTCGCCCTGGGACCAGATCGGGCCATGGGGTTCGATAGAGAGCGGGCCGGTGTAGTCGTGTTCGTAGAGGAAGGCGAAGACCTTTCCCCACTCGATGTCACCCATACCGGCCGCCGGCTGGCTAGCCAGTTCACCATGATGATAGAGGTGCTCTTTGATGTGCAGGTGCGCCACCTTGTTACCGTAGCGGCGCAGCACCGCGAGATAGTCGGCGCCGTGGTGGCGCCAGTTCGCCGGGTCGTACTTGATGCCGACCTGGGGCAGCGTCTCCCAGACCTGCTCGTAGGCTTCGATGCTGTCAAAGAAGCTGTTCCCATGCACGGCATAGAAGGCCGGCCGCAGGCCAGCCGCCGCCATGTCCTGGAGGAAAGGCGGGAACACCTTGTTGAACTCGGCCACGTTCTCGGCGAGCACGGCGCTGTAGACCCCGCCGCCGGTGGTCAGGACGTCCGCCTTGAGGATCTGGCCAAAGGCGATAGCGCGGCGCAGCATGGCGTGCGCCCGCTGCCGTTCCGCGGGGTCGGGCGCGAGGTGGTTCCAGCCCCAGAGTCCGAACATGACGCACTTGACGCCGTACCTGGCCAGGATGTCCGCGGTGCGGCGGACGGTATCCTCGCTGAGCTGCTCGAAGTTCCCCCAGTAGTTGAACTCGAGGCCTTCGAAGCCGTGCTGCACACAGAACGCGGCGTCTTCCTCCACGCCCTGCAGGCTGTCCTGACCGATGAATGCGAGCTGAGTTCTCATCGTCTGTCGCTGTCCTCCTGGGTGGGTGGGGCCCGCTGGCGTTGGGTCGACCGTCAATGCCCAACCAATATGGCCTGAGCGAAGGGCTTTTCCAGAGGTGGCAACGCTGTGTGCCGCGGCACAATAATCCCTGACCTGGCGCCGTTTGTCGGGCAATACAACCGGTGGCAGGGCTGCCGGGACCGTGGTGCCAAGGGGTGGTTCGGAAACACAGGAGAAGGTCGATGAAGAAGATGATGGTCGTGCTGTCGGTGGCCGCGCTGTCGGTGTCGCCGCTGGGGTGGGCTCAGGACGCGGCGCCGGCTGCGCCCGCCGCCCCCGCTGCGCCGCGTGGGGGTGGTGGCGGCGCTGGAGCCGGTCGCGGCGGGCAGGGCGCCGCGCAGGTGCAGGAGCGCATGAAGGAGGCGTGGGCGACCGTGGACAAGGCCGCCTGTTTCAAGACCATGGACACCAACGCCGATGGCAACATCAGCAAAGAGGAGTTCGAGAAGGCTGACCTGCAGGCGGTGTTTGGCGGCGCCCTGCGGGCGGCGATGGCGAAGCGCGGCGGAGCGGCTGCCGGCGGCGCGGAGGCTGGACCGGCGCAGTGGGACAAGAACGGCGACGGCAAGATCACTGCCGACGAGTTCCCCCGCGGCGAGGAGGCCTTCAAGAAGCTGCTCGAACGGGCGGACAAGGATGGCGACGGCACGATCTCGATCGAGGAGATGAAGGCGGCCCGCGAAGGGACGCAGCCGCGGGAGCAGCGTCAGGAGCGTAAGGAGCGCAAGGCCGAGAAGCCGTAGGCCAAGGCGCTGACGTGCGGGTTCGACGGGGGCAGACGGCCGGGGGCCGTCTGCCCCTTTCCGTTGGCGTGTGGGAACGCCCGCTACGACGAGCGCCGAAGCTCGAGCCAACGCCGCGGGCGGACGGCGGGTTCCAGGCCGGTTGCGAGCCGGCGCGCGCTCAGCCCTTCAGGCCGGTCATGGAGACGCCGCGGATGAAGGTTTTCATGGCGACGAAGAAGAGGATGATCAGGGGCAGGCTGAAGACGGTGGACGCGGCCATCAGCAGGTGCCAGGGGGTGCCGCCATGCTCGGAGGCAAACGCCTGCAGCGATAGCGACAGGGTGAACTGAGACTCGTTGTTGAGGTAGATCAGGGGTCCCATGAAGTCCTTCCAGGTGCCGAGGAAGGTGAACAGGGCGATCATGGCGATGGCGGGCCTGGAGAGGGGTGTGATCACGTGCCAGAGGATCTCGAGTTCCGTGCAGCCGTCGATGCGGGCCGCATCCAGGAGGTCTTTGGGCAGGCCGAGGAAGAACTGCCGCAGCAGGAAGATGAAGAAGGCCGAGCCGAACCAGGAGGAGACCCAGAGTGGCTTGAGCGTGCCTACCCAGCCGAGGTCGCGGTAGAGCAGGTAGACCGGAATCATGACCACGGGGAAGGGGATCATCATCGTCGCCAGGGTGACGCCGAACAGCGCGCCGCGGCCCCGGAAGTCGAGGAAGGCGAAGCCGTAGGCGATGACCATCGACGAGGCGGTGACCCCGCAGACGACCATCAGGCAGAGGAAGAGGGTGTTGCGCAGGCTGCGCAGGAAATGGATGCGGGCGAGGGCGGCAGGGTAGTTGTGCGGGATCATGCGGATGCCGCGGACCAGGTCGGGTTCGGCCACCACATCCCAGGGCCGGGTGACATCGCCGCCGGCGGAACCGACCTCCTTGGTGTCGGTGTCCTCCGGGCGCCATTCACGCACGAGCCAGAGCGCCCCGCCGGCGGGGTCGGCGACCAGATTGCGGACGAGTTCGGCGGGGACGCGGCGCCCGGAGTAGAGGGTGAGCACTCCGGCGGCGGGGTCGAAGCGGTTGCGCTGGTCAGCGAGGACGCGGGTGCCCGGTTCGACGACGGTGTTCATCCGCTCGAGTTCCTGGCGGTTGAACACGGGGTAGCGATCCCAGACCTCCTTGCCGAAGGGCTGGAGGAGCTCCCCGGCCGGAAAGGCGGCACGTGGGCTGACCACCGCCATCGGCGTCGCCGCGCTGGGGGTGAGCAGTCGTTCGAGGGTGACCGGCAGGAGGCGTCCGTCGAGGCGGGCCCGGCAACCCTCGCCGAAGAAGGCCGTGCGCAGGCTATCCGGCCGGCGCATGGTCTGGTCCAGCGGTTTGAACGAGGTGGCGATCATCCACAGCAGCGGCAGCAGGAAGAAAAGGCCGCCCGTGATCAGGATCAGGTGGATGGGTAGTTGGGCGTACCAGGCGCGGCGTTGGGGGTGCTTGGCGTCCATGTCATCGTCCCGCGTAGAAGACGTGTCGGCGCGAGAGGCGGAAAGCGAGGGCGGTGAGGGCCACGATCAGGATGAAGAGCACCCACGCGACCGCGGCGGCGTAGCCGACGCGTTGGTATTGGAAGGCCTGGTCATAGATAAACATGGCGACAAAGCGCGTCTTGTCCTCCGGGCCGCCGCGGGTCATGATGTAGGGTTCGGCAAAGACCTGGAAGGTGCCGATGATCGCCATCACGACATTGAAGAGGATGACCGGTGAGATCAGGGGCAGGGTGATGTGGCGCGTCTTCTGCCACCAGGACGCCCCGTCCAGATCGGCGGCCTCGTAGAGGTCGATGGGGACATCCTGGAGCTTCGCGAGGTAGATGACGGCCATCTGACCGGCACTCCAGAGGCCCATGATGATGATGGCCCACAGCGCCCAGGCCGGAGCCCAGGACACGGCCGCGGGGAAGGGCGAGGCGTCGGTCAGCCAGCCCGGGTTGTGCAGTTTGCGCAGGTCAGCGGGGACGGCAAGGTGCGCGAGGGCGTAGAGGAGGGTCAACGCGGCCTGTAGCAGGAGCGCCCAGGCCAGGCCGCGCAGGCCACTCCCCACTGGCCGACCGGCGAGCCGGGCCCGCAGCCAGGGGCTGCCCAGGAACAGCGGCAGGGCTACGGCGCACGGCAGGAGCAGCGCCGGCGGGCGCGGCTGCAACCGGCCCCTGAGGGCGGCGTCGAGATCGAAGCAGGTCGAGGTCCAGGCGTCCGCCAGCCCCGTCAACTTGCCGAAGACGAGGTTGAGGAGCCCGGATTCGGGGTTGAAGATCCAGAGCCACAGCAGCGCGACGACGACGGTCGGTACCAGATGCGGCAGGTAGAAAACGACGCGGTAGAGGGTCAGGCCGCGGATGCGGCTGTTGAGTAGCAACGCCAGGGTGAGGGCCACGACGACGCCCAGTGGGATGGCTAGCGCCGCGTAGATCAGGGTCACGCCCAGAGCGTGGCGGAACACGGGGTCGCGCCCCAGTTCCGTGTAGTTGGCCAAGCCGATATAGAGGGGGTCCTTGAGGGGTGGGAAGTCGCAGAAACTGAAGGCGAGGCCGGCCAGGAAGGGGTAGCCGATGAAGACGGTCAGCGCCACCAGCCAGGGGGCGATGAAGGCGTAGCCGGTCAGGGATGGGCGGAGCGACGTGCGCATCGATGGGCTCAGTTTCGGCTGGCGTCTGCGGTTGCGGGCGCCGGGCGCTGTGCCCGGACCCGGTTGCGGGCCGCCTCGGTTTCGCGTTTACGCTGGATGTTCTCGTGTACCGCGGCATAGGTCTGCGTGATTTCGGGCAGGCAGAGTTCCCGCAGGCGGGCGTCGAAGGCGGGCCCGCTGAGGCCCGTCAAAGCGCCCTCGGGGAGGGCGTAGTTCCAGACGTGGTCGAAGGCGCGCGTGAGTTCGTCCTGGTACTCCTGCCAGACCGTCAGTTCGGGCTGGATGAAGGAGTAGGGTGAGGCGGCGACCGCCTCGAAGATGGGCAGTTCCAGGTTCGGGTGGCCCTGGCGGAACAGTTCGGGTGGCGAGCGCAGCGGCAGGTGTTTGCCCTGCATGCGGCAGAGGATCTCGAGGCCCCGCTGCTGGGCGAAGAGCACGAAGCGCCAGGCGGCTTCGGGGTGGCGGCAACCGCGCGGGATGGCAATCACGTCGGCGTCAAGGAAAGAGAGGGGGCCGGGTACGCCGCGGGCCGTGGGGAAGGGGGCCACGCCAAAGTTCAGGTTCGGGCGGTGCCGGCGGATGAAGTTCGGGAACCAGACGCCCTGCATCTCCATCGAGACCTTGCCTTCGATGAAGGCGTTGTTGGGCGAGTCGAAGGTGCCGAAGCCGGAGCGGAACTGCAGCAGTCGGTCACGGCCGTAGCGCTCGGCGTAGCCTTTGATCCAGAGCATGGCGTCGAGGTTGGCGGGGGCGTCGGGGGTGACCTGATCCGTGGTCGCGTCGTAGAGCGTGCCGCCGAAGTAGTATCCCCAGAAGGCATTCCACCAGCCGGGTTCAGTGGGCAGGAAGCCCATCAGGCGCGGGCTGCCGTCCGGGTTGAATTCGTTGAGCACGGCGGCGTAGCGGTCGAGTTCCTCGAGGGTCGCTGGCGGGCGCTCGGGGTCAAGTCCGGCGGCGCGCAGCGCGCCGGCCTTGGCCGCGAAGTGGTCCTTGTTGTAGAACAGGGCCACGGAGGCCGGGGTCGTGGGCAGGGCGTAGACCCGGCCCGCGTGGGAGCCGATGGCGAGGTACTGGGGCGTGTAGCGCGCCGGGTCGAGGGTCGTGTCGCGCATGAGGTCGTCGAGGGGCAGGAGGGCGCCGGCGGCGACGAAGGGTTGCACGTTCCGGGCCCAGAGGCCGACCACATCGGGCGGGTCGCGGCCGATGATGGCGAGCATGGCCTTGCGGTCGACTTCGGAGGTGTTGACGTAATGCACGAACACCTCGGACTGGCTCTCGTTGAAGGCGTCGACCATGGCTTGGCAGGCGTCGCGCTCGAAGCTGCCCCACTTCTCCCAGTAGGCCAGGTGGAGGCGCTGGTTCCAGGTCGAGGCGAAGGCGGCGTGGCGGCTGGGATCGAAGTCGGCCAGTTGGGCTGGCCGCTCGAAGGTGGCCACGCCGGCCACCACGACCAGAGCGGCCAGCACCCCCAGGTGAACGCTGCGCATCGCTTCTCCTCAGCCTTGGTTACCGGCGCCGGTCAGGAGGCCGTTGTGGCGCGCTTGGGCAGCACCTTCTGCAGGCGCGCCATCGCTTCCTCGACCTTGGCGTAGTCGTTGAAGGCGCTGATGCGGATGTAGCCCTGGCCGCAGGCGCCGAAGCCGGCGCCGGGGGTGATGACCACCTGGGCCTGCTGCAGCATCAGGTCAAAGAAGGCCCAGGAGTCGGTGCCGGTCTCGACCCAGATGTAGGGCGAGTTCTCGCCGCCGACGCAGGGGTAGCCCAGAGCGCTGAGCGTTCGGCGGATGAGGGCGGCATTGCGCAGGTAGTAGTCGGAGAGCCCGCGGACCTGCTGCTGGCCGGCGTCCGTGTAGATGGCGGCGGCAGCGCGCTGCACCGGGTAGGAGACGCCGTTGAACTTGGTGGTGTGGCGGCGGTTCCAGAGCTTGTGCAGCGGGTAGGCATTGCCGGCGCGGTCGTAGCCCATGCACTCGGTGGGCACCACGATGTACGCGCAGCGTGTGCCGGTGAAGCCAGCCGTCTTGGAGTAGCTGCGGAACTCGATGGCTACCCGGCGCGCGCCGTCGATCTCGTAGATGCTTTGGGGCAGCTCGGGATCGCGCAGGAAGGCGACGTAGGCCGCGTCGAAGAGGATCAGCGCCCGCTCCCGCAGTGCGTACTCGACCCAGGCCTCAAGCTGCTTGCGGGTGATGGTGGCGCCGGTGGGGTTGTTGGGGAAGCACAGGTAGATCACATCGACGGGCTGCTGGGGTAAGGCGGGGACATAGCCGTTGGCGCGGGTGCAATCCAGGTAGACCACGTTGGCATAGCGGCCGTTGTGGGAGACGCCGGTGCGTCCGGCCATGACGTTGGTGTCGATGTAGACCGGGTAGACGGGGTCGGGGATGGCGATACGGCTGTCGGTGGCGAACAGTTCCTGGACGTTCGCCGTATCGCACTTTGAGCCATCGCTGACGAAGACCTCGTCCGGCGAGATCGCCGCCCCGCGGGCCTGGAAGTCGTGGACGGCGATGGCTTCGCGCAGGAAGTCGTAGCCCTGTTCCGGGCCGTAGCCCTGGAAGGTCGCTTCGACGGCCATTTCATCGACGGCCTTGTGCAGGGCCGCGATACAGGCCGGCGGCAGGGCCCGGGTCACATCCCCGATGCCGAGGCGGATCACTCTGGCGCCCAGGGCGGGGTTCTCGTCCTTGAACTGTTTGACGCGCCGGCTGATATCGCTGAAGAGGTAGGAGGCCTGGAGCTTGAGGTAGTTCTCGTTGATGGTGACCATGAGCTGTTGTCCTTGCTTGCGAACCCGGTGCCAGAGGACATCGCTGCCGCCGTCCCGGTGCCATTCCCGACGACGCGCAGAACGGGTGACAACGTGGTTCCGTACCGCTACATTGCAAGTGGTCTTCCTGGACCTGGGCCGGCAGGCTTTGGCCGCGCTGCTGCCGGAACTGCGGAGGCTTCGGCATGTCGAAGTGACGCGCACCCGGAGGACGCCGTTGCGGGATGGGCGAGAGCAGGGGTGTGGGCGTGAGCGTCGTGGTACCGGAAGCGGAGAACGAGCATGGCTGATTCCACGGGAGCAGTGGCGGCGGTTGGCGGTCATCGGTGGCGGTTCTTCCGTGCCGGTGGCTTCGACCAGGTGCGCATCGAGTCGGGCGCGGATCTGGCCAATCTGCCCAGCCTGGACCAGAAGCTATGGGTAGCCTTGGCCTGTCCGGCCCGCGGCATCGAGTTCGATACCAAGACGCTTGAGCTCATCGACACCGATAAGGATGGGCGCATCCGGGCCCCGGAGATTCTGGCGGCGGTGAAGTGGGCCTGCGCCGTGGTCAAGGACCCCGAGGTCCTGACCAAGGGCAGCACCGCGCTGCCTCTGGCCGCTTTCAACGAAGCGACGCCCGAGGGGAAGCGGCTGCTGGCATCGGCCAAGCGTATCCTCGCCAATCTGGACAAGGCCAGCGCCACCGAGATCGCGCTCGATGAGGCCATGGACAAGACGCGCATCTTTGCGCAGACGCGCTTCAATGGCGATGGGATCGTGGCCGAGGATGCCGCCGCCGACGTGGCGCTGCAGGCGGTGATCAAGGACATCATGGCCGCGGTGGGTGCCGAGGTGGACCGCAGCGGCAAGGGCGGCGTGTCCCAGGCCAAGGTCGACCAGTTCTTCACCGAGTGCCAGGCCTACTCCGACTGGTGTGCGAAGGTGGAGAAGGATGGCGCCCTGATTCTGCCCCTTGGCGAGGCGACGGCGGGGGCCGTCGCGGCCTATCGGGCCGTCAGGGTCAAGGTTGAGGACTACTTTGCCCGTTGTCGCTTGGCCGCCTTCGACGCGCGGGCGCTGGCGGCTCTGAACCGGCAGGAAGCCGACTACCTGGCGTTGGCCGCCAGCGATATGACCATCAGTTCAGCCGAGGTCTCAGGCTTCCCGCTCGCCCGGATTGAGGCGGGCAAGCCGCTATCCATGGTCGACGGCATCAACCCCGCCTGGGCGGGGGCGCTGGCGCGGTTCGCGGAGCAGGTCGTCAAGCCCATGGTTGGCGAGCGGGCCAGTCTGAGCGCGGCCGAATGGGCGGCCATCGGTGCCAAGCTGGCCCCCTACGACGCCTGGCAGGGAGCGAAGGCTGGCGCGACCGTCGAGAAACTCGGTCTGGCGCGCGTGCGTGAGCTCCTGGGCGGTTCAGCCAAGGCGGTCATCAGTGCCCTGATTGCGGAGGACAAGCGCTACGAGCCCGAGGCTAACGCCATCGGCGAGGTCGAGAAACTCCTGCGTTTCACCCGTGACCTCTGCCCCCTGCTCAACAACTTCGTGTCCTTCCGTGATTTCTACCTGCGTCGAGGCAAGGCCGTGTTCCAGGTCGGTACCCTGTATCTGGATGGCCGTGCCTGCGACCTCTGCGTGCGGGTCGACGATGCCGCTAAGCATGCCGCCCTGGCGGGTCTGGCCAAGACCTACCTGGCCTACTGCGACTGCACGCGCCCCGGCAGCAGCGAGAAGATGACCATCGCCGCGGCCTTCACCGGCGGCGACTCGGACCAGTTGATGCTGGGCCGGAATGGTCTGTTTTACGATCGCAAAGGTCGGGATTGGGACGCGACCATCACCAAGATCATCGAGAACCCGATCAGCATTCGCCAAGCCTTTTTTGCTCCCTACAAGAAGCTGCTGCGCATGGTTGAGGAGCAGGTGGCCAAGCGCGCCGCGGCCGCCGATGCGGCGGCCGACCAGAAGCTGGCGGCGGCGGCGACGGCGGCGGCGACGGCCGACAAGAGTCCCGTTGCGCCTGCCGCTGGGGCCCCCGCTCCCGCCAAGAAGACGGATGTCGGCACCGTGGCTGCCATCGGCGTTGCCTTGGGCAGCGTCGGCACCTTCGTGGCGATGATTTTCGCCAAGTTCATCGATCTTGGCCCGTGGATTCCGGTGGCCCTTTTGGGGCTGATCCTGGTCATCTCCGGGCCGTCGATGCTGATCGCCTGGCTCAAGCTACGGCAGCGCAACCTCGGTCCGATTCTGGACGCCAATGGCTGGGCCGTGAACGCGCGCGCCAAGGTGAATGTGCCCTTTGGCGGCGCTCTGACTGCGGTAGCGGTGTTGCCGCCGGGCGCCGAGCGTTCGATCACCGACGCCTACGCTGACAAGAAGAGTCCGTGGCCAGCGCTGATCATCCTGGCGATCGCGCTTGCTTGTGCCGCCTACGTGTTCAATCGTCAAGGCAAGATCTACGAGTGGACCGGTGGGGCGGTCGGCAGCCACGTCGAAGATGCCAGCGGTGAGGTCATGCTGCCGCCGCTGAAGTGACCTTTCCCATCAGGCTGGCTTCCAGGCTGGGAAGACGCCCGGGATGTCGCCCTGGTCGTTGCGGCTGGGCACGGTGAAGGGGTCGCAGGTGAGCGTCGGGGCGCCTGGGATGGTGAACGGGCCGCAGCCGCAGGGGTAGTTGCGGGCATTGACTCCGAGCAGCGGCTCCAGTGTCTTCCACATGGCAAAGGTCTCCGTCGAGATGGAGACCGGGATCTTGCTGTCCCAGCGCCGGATCTCGCGGAAGTAATGCTCGTAGAGCCGCTGCCGGAACGCCGGTGGGAAGGGCTTGGTGATGGTGTCGGCCACCTCGGCTCTGGCGCCTTCGGCGGCGGCGAGGAACTCGGGGTCGAGCCGGTCCACGGGCAGGCGCCGTTTCAGGTCGTCGATGTCCATCCACATGAAGCAGCACAGGCTGATGACGTCGGGCCGGGTCTGCTCGAAGACCTGGCGCACCGCGGCTTCGGCATCCTCGCGCCACTCCTTGACCGGGATGATCGGCTTGAACTTGAAGCGCACGGTGTAGCCGGTTTCCTGGGCCAGGTGCGCCGCGGCGAGGCGTTGCTCGGTGGTGCCGGTGATGGGTTCGATGAGGCGACTCTGGGTCGCACCGGAGAGGCTCCAGACGAGAATGGTATGGCCGCGGTGGTCGAGGTCCTTCAGCCAGGCGGTGTTCCAGGTCTTGGTGTGGATGATGAGGTAGCGATCCTTGAGGGTGCCGAAGTACTCGATCAGGGGGCCGAGGGTGCCGAGTTCCGGTTCCAGTCCGGGCGGGTCGCCGTCGTCGTCGAGCAGGTAGGTGAGCTGCCAGGGGTGGCGTTCCGCCAACTTTCCCAGCCAGTGGCAGTACTCCTCGATGTTGACGGCGGCGATCAGCAGGCCGCCGAAGCCGCAGTAGGCGCACTTGTGGACGCAGCCGTTCTGCAGGTGGATGCGCCAGCAGGGGCGGCAGACCTTGTCATGGCGGTGGGCGTCACCCTCCTGGTTGTAGTTGGCCCACTGGAAGGCCCGGTCGCCGAGCAGTTCCCGCAACAGCCCTTCCCAGCGTTTGCGGTCGGGGTCGCTGAACTGGCGCAGCCGCGCTTCGCCCTGTCCGTCGAAGCGGAACGTGTTGAACAGCAGGACCGGGTCGGGGACTGTGGGCATGGCCCCCATGGGGATACGGCCGGCGGCCAGACCACCGGCAAGCAGGGCCGGCAGGTCGCGGTCGGCGTACACCTCCGGGGTGACCGGCGTCTGGCAGGCCTGCACAACGCGCTCCACGCGGGCGCGGTAGACCGGGTTCGCGGCCACGTCTTCGTGCATCAGAATGCGGGGCGGGTTCAGCGTATACACAGCCGTCACGTCTCCCTTGCCTGCGGCCGCACCGTGCCGGAAGCTGCCGCTGTCGTCGCCATGACGAGGCGGCAGGCGCCGGGGCGGGTACGGCCGGACTGGGGCGGAATGTAGCGCTGCCAGACGGCCGCGACTAGCCGTGTCTCAGGTCAGCCCCGCCCCCGGCGCTGGTCGTCGGGATGGCGTTACTCGTTGAGGAGTGCGGTCCTGGCTGCCGCCAACTCTGCCGTTCGCTCCGGGGGGACGATCGGGAACTTCAGGTCCAGGGAGCAGAGAGTGTCGATGACCGCGCCGGCAACGACCAGTCGCGTGAACCACTTGTGATCGGCGGGCACCACGTACCATGGGGCCACGTCGGTGGCGGTGTGGCGGATCATGTCCTCATAGGCTTCCATGTACGCCGGCCAGTGCTCCCGCTCCTGGGCGTCTGCGGCAGAGAACTTCCAGTTCTTCTCAGGGTTCTCGAGGCGCTCCAGGAAGCGCTGGCGTTGCTCCTCCGGGGAGACGTGGAGAAAGAACTTGCGCACCGCGATGCCGTTGCGGCCGAGGTAGCGCTCAAAGTGGCGGATGTCCTCGTAGCGGTCCTTCCAGAGCTGGCCCGAGACCAGTGCTTGCGGGAGTCTCTGTCGGGCCAGGAACTCTGGGTGTACCCGCACCACCAGCACCTCCTCGTAGTAAGAACGATTGAAGATGCCGATGCGGCCGCGCTCGGGCAGGCACTTCTGGCAGCGCCAGAGGTAGTCGTGGTCCAGTTCCTCGCTGGAGGGAGTCTTGAACGAGTAGACCTGGCAGCCCTGCGGGTTGATGCCGGACATGACGTGTTTGATGACGCCGTCCTTGCCGGCGGCGTCCATCGCCTGGATGATGAGCAGCACCGCCCAGGTGTCCTGGGCGTAGAGCCGGTCCTGGAGATCGGACAGGGCCGCGACCCCGGCGGCGAGCAGTTCCTTGGCGAGCGGCTTCTGGCTGTTACCGAGGCCCGCCGTGTCGTCCGGGTCGACGTCCTTGAGGCGGAAGGCAGCTCCATCACTGACCCGGTAGGGGGCGGCGAGGTCTCTGGCTTTTCGGGCGCTGGCGTCGAGCTTCATGTCTTTGGCCTCTCTCTCCATCTGGGGGTGGCAAGCGACAGACTGCGCACGCAGCCTTTGACGAGCCGCGACCCGCCTTGGTTGCGCCGGCGGCCCCGCGGTTGCGGTTTCGCGGAAGAACGTGCTATACTGGCTAGAGGCTGGCCGGCATGGGCACCTGCCTGGCGGCCGCGTGTCGCGGGGGTTGGCTCGAAAGGGATGGCGATGAAACTCACCTTTCTCGGCGCCGCCAGTGGCGAAGTCACCGGGTCTGCCTACCACCTGCGGACCGCAGAGGCCGAGGTGATGGTTGACTTCGGCATGTTCCAGGGCGGGCGACGGGCCGACACCGCCAACCGCACCAAGGCGCTGCGCGACGCTCCCGGGCTGGCGGCGGTGCTGCTCACGCATGCGCATCTTGACCACTGCGGGCGCCTGCCGTTGCTGGCGCGGTCCGGCTTCAAGGGACCGATCTTCAGCACCGATGCGACGCGTGAGATTGCCGGGCTCATCCTGCGCGACTCGGCGCACGTGCAGGAGCAGGATCTGGTGCGGACCAACCGCCGGCGGGAGCGGGCCGGCGAGCCGGCGCTGGACGTGCTCTACACGGCGGCTGACGTCGATAGCATCCTGCGGAGCTTCCGGGCGGTGGACTACGGACGGGTGGTGCCGGTGGCACCGGGCATGCAGGCGCGTTTCGTCGATGCCGGGCACCTCTGCGGTTCGGCCTGCATCGAACTCACGGTGAACGAGGGGGGGCGCACGCGCCGGATCATCTTCTCCGGCGACCTGGGTCGGGCGAACACGCCCATGCTGCGCGATCCGGTCCACTTCTCCGGGGCGGACGTGGTGGTACTGGAGTCCACGTACGGCGACCGCGAGCACAAACCGCTGGCGGAGACGGTCGCTGAGTTCGAGTCCATCGTGCAGCAGGCGGTGGCCCGACGCAGCAAGATCCTGATCCCGACCTTCGCTGTCGGGCGGGCGCAACTCATGCTCTACCTGCTCGCCATCATGTTCCGCAACCACAAGGTGGCGCCGTTCCCCGTCTACATCGACAGCCCGATGGCCATCGAGGCCACGAACATCTGCGCCCGGCACGTCGACCTCTACGATGACGAGTTCCAGGCCTTGCAGCAGCAGAAGCCGTTGGCCGAAGACATGCGCACCGTGCGCGCGGTGGCGACGACCGAGGAGTCGCGCCGTCTGAACGATATCTCCGGCCCCTGCGTCATCCTGGCGGGCTCGGGCATGTGTACGGCGGGCCGGATCCTGCATCACCTGAAGCAGAACCTGTGGCGCCCCGGTACCTCAGTGATCTTCGTCGGGTTCCAGGGCCGCGGGACCCTCGGCCGGACCCTGATCGAGGGCGCCACGAGCGTGAACATCCTCGGCGAGCCGATTGCCGTGAAGGCTCAGATTCACACCATGGGTGGCTTCAGCGCCCATGCCGGCCAGAGCGAGTTGCTCGAGTGGTTCGGCAGCATGGCAGCCAGCCGGCCACGCGTGATCGTGACGCACGGTGAGGAGCGGGCAAGAGAGGCGTTCGCCGGTTGCATCCGCGAGCGCTTCGGCCTGGCGAGTGAACGGCCGCAGGTGGGCGACACCGTCGAACTGTGAGGCAGCGCCGCTGCGACACCCTAGCCCACCGCGCGCCCACCCCCGACCAGGCTGTCGGCGGGGGGGCGCGTCCTGGGCGTCCAGGCATCCTTCAGCGGCGGCGCACCGCGACGATCTCAGCCTCTGGCTGCGGCGGCATTCCGGTGAAATCGACCGGCAGGGCCGTCGGGGCGCCCTCGGTGCCGCTCTGGCTGGTGCCGTTGGCAATGGCCAGTGGCTGCCGCAGGCCGTTGCGCCGTTCGCCGTTGGCGGCGGCGGGGGAGCGGGCTTCCTCAATTTTCTGACGGAAGAAGCGCATAATGCGGTCGTAGAGAGCGTCGCCCAGCACCAGGTCCTCGACCTCATGGTCGATGCTGGGGTTATCGTTGACCTCGATCACCACGACCCGGTCACCGATCTGCTTCAGGTCGACGCCATAGAAGCCGTCGCCGACGGCGTTGGAGGCCCGTACCGCCATCTCGAGCACCTTGGCGGGCACGTCCTCGACCGCCAGCGTCTCATACTTACCTGACTGTTGGCCGGTCGTCGCCTCCTGCCAGTTGTAGATCTGCCAGTGCCCTTTGGCCATGTAGTACTTGCACGCATACAGCGGCTTGCGGCCAAGCACGCCAACGCGCCAGTCGAACTGGGACTCGACGAACTCCTGGGCGATGACCAGGTCCGAGGTCTCGAAGAACTCGTGCAGGACCGTGGCCAGTTGCTCCGGGCTCTTGACCTTCTTCACGCCCAGCGAGAAGGCGCTGTCCGGTTGTTTGAGGACGGACGGATAGCCCAACTGCCAGCGGTCGACGATGCGCTGTACCCCATCGCTGCTGTGCAGCACGATCGTCTTCGGGCAGGGGATCTTGGCGCGCGCCAGCATCTCGGCCAGATAGACCTTGTTGGTGCAGCGCAGGATCGACCACGGGTCATCCACCACGATCAGGCCCTCGGCATGGGCGCGGCGCGCGAAGCGGTAGGTGTGATGGTTCACGGCCGTGGTCTCGCGGATCAGCAGCGCGTCAAACTCCGCCAAGCGGGAGTAGTCCTCCCGCGTGATCAGTTCCGCATTGAAGCCGGCGCGATTGGCGGCCTGAACGAACAACTGCAGCGCATCCTTGCAGGAGGGCGGCGCGGTTTCCTGCGGGTTGACGAGGATGGCCAGATCGTAGGCATAGTGATGCTGGCGGTTGCGCCGCAGGGTCTTCTTGGAGAAGAACTTCTCCGCGAAGGCCAGGACCAGGGGATGGTCGTCCGGAGGCACCCGCGTGAAGGGCAGCGGCGACACCTGCTGGATCGTCCACTCGTCGGTCTTCTCGAAGGTCACCTTCAGCAGTGGCGCCTCGAACAGCGAGTACAGGCGGTGCGCCAGTTGGCGGTAACGAGGGATCGTCGCCTGACCGAAGTAGATGTTGAGTTCGAAACGGCCCCCATGCACATGCCGGAGGCTGTGTTGGATCAACTCCTCGACATCGTCCGCCACCGCTCGGGTCAGCGTCTGGAAGCGGAAGTCCTGCAGCGTGGTCACATCGGGCATGACTCGGTGTCCGCGGGCCTCAGCCAACAGCGACACGTAGTACCCGACCGTCTGGTAACGATAGGACCGGCAGAGGTTAAACACCCGCATGCTGGTACACTCGGCATAGGACTTGCCGGTAAGGTACTCGCGCGGCGTGATGACTTCGACGCCCTCAACGCTCAGGGGCCACTGTGACTTGTGGCTGGCGACGATGACATTTCTCATACGGTGCTGGGGGCTTCCTCCATACTGCGGCGCCGTGCTCCGTTGCCGTGAGGGTCATCCTCTACCAGACAGGGGGCGGGTCGCCTCTCTTGTTCACGTCACCGGGCAGACCATACGGACAGCGTCTCGGCCAGGGGCATAGTACGATGGCAATTGCCCGGTGACCGCAAAACCTTGAGCTTCGTACCAGCGGATCAGGGTGGGATTGGCCTGATCGGCCTCGAGGGTGATGCGGGCCGCGCCCCGATCGCGGGCCATTCGGAAGGCATCCGCGACGAGCCGTCGGCCCACTCCCTCGCCGCGGAACTCAGGGCGCACGGCCACTGAGTAGATGCGCAGTGATCGGGGGTAGAACCAGAAGATAGCCGCGCCCACAAGGGACGGCGAGGGGGCAGTGTTCGTCGGGGTAACGTCAATGACCCGAACGACCTGACGCGCGCTGGACAGGCTACGGCGTAGACTCAGCCGACTTGCTCGTCGGTCCTCGTCAAAACACGAGCCTTCAAGCTCGCTGAGGGCCTGCTCGTCCGAACTGGACGCCGTGCGGATCGTCGTGTTCATCTCATCCGACTGAGTGTACTGAAACACTCTTCCGATGAACCGGGTGCATTCAGCCCTCTCAAGGCAGACCCTGAGCACCCCCCCGAAAGACCGTTCAGATTACTTACAACATAAGGGTAATCGCGCCCAATGCAAGAGTCCACCAAAGAAACTCTAACACTGCCGGTAGTGGTGCGGCGTGGCGTTCGGGGCTTCCTGTGCGCTACGCCGCGTGCGCCTTGCCGTGCCCTCAAGCGCTGGCTGCGGCCAGCCTCGACAAGGCCAGACCGAGGGCCTTGGCGACGGGGTGTGAGGGTTGGCCAGGCTGCCGGGCGGCCACCGGGCTCGAGGCGGGGCGTTGGGCCCGCGCCCCGCGTCTAGGTCGGCGCCGTCCCGTTGGGGTTGGTCGGCGCACAGAGGGCACTGAGTTTGCGGTGGACCGCGCTCTCCTGCAGCAGTTCCACGTGGAGGTCCGGCACCGGCGTTACCCGGCCGGAGGCGATGTCGAGATCCACGGGCCCGAAGCGTGCCGGGCGGCCAGAGCCGCTGATCAGTTCGAAATCGGCATCGCCGTGGCTGAAGTGCCAGAACTCATAGGGGTACGGTAGGAAGCCGCACTCGGCCAGAATGGCGTTGATCCGATCGCGGTTACGGCGGGCGCTGCGGCTCAGGAAGGGCGAGCCCATCGGCGTGCGCTCCGAGATCTCGAGGTACGAACCGCCGCGGTCGACCTCACTGCCGCTGTTGGCGTCGAGAACCGAGAGGTCGAGGGCGCTGCCCGAGACGTGGTTGGCAGACTTTGCCGTGGTCGCTGTCAACACCCGGATGCGGCGCAGGACCAGTTCGAGGGACGGCGTCCGGCCGCCGAGTTCCCAGCGCGTGCGGCGGTGGACGGCATCGACCACGAAGTCGCAACTGGTCCCCTGGGCCTGCACCGCCAAAGAGCGGTAGGCGTCCTCCACGCGCAGCAACCAGCCTTGCCGCAGCATGGCCGTCGCGACCGCCAGCAACCGCGGCACCAGCGCCGCGCGCAGGGCGAACACGCGCGGCAATTCGCCCAGCTTCAGTCCCGCCGGGAAGTCGATGCGGATGCCAGCCGCGCGGGCGGCCGGCTCGAGCGCTTGCATGGGTTCGCCGGATTCGACGACCGGGTACACCTGCAAGCGCTGCATGAAGTCGTGCGCCGCCTCCATCTGCTCGGCCCAGTAGTGCCGCCGCGCCGCCTGGCTACGGCTCTGCCGGTCGCCGGGCGTTGGCTTGCTGCTTTGGCCTGCCGGTACCATGGTAGGGCGGAACATAGCATCGGCGGCGCGTGGCGGAAAGGGGATGGTTCCCCGGGGCAGGCGTTATGAGGAGGGCAAACCGCTATACTCCAGCCGTCCCCAGGAACGCTCTGCTGTTCCTGGCTGGGGCCGTGTGGATCGGCGTGGGGACCATGCTCCTGTTGCTGGCCTCCGCCTGGCTGGCGCAGAGCCCCGGTGTACATACGTACGTGCTGGTCGGCGCCGGGGTCGTACTGGCGTTGATCGCCCACCATTTTGGCTTTCTCAGGATCGTGGACAGGAATGTCGGCAGGATTCTGGCCAAGGATGGCAAGCGCTGCGTGTTCTCGTTTGTTCCCTGGCGGAGCTATCTGCTGATCGCCGGCATGATGGGTATGGGAATGGCCCTGCGACACTCTGCCATCCCCAAGCACTACCTGGCCGTCCTCTACATCGGCATGGGCTTGGCACTGCTCCTGTCGAGCGTGCGCTACATCCGGGTCTTCGCTGGGGAGATTCGCGGTCGGCCTGCGGCCTGAATCGCGGCCCCGCGGCGCGTCAGCGGAAGGCCCCTGCGGCCGGCGTGATGATCTCGTAGGCGTGCTCCAGGCTCAGGCTCTTGCCTGGCGGCAACTGCACTTCGGGCGAGTAGATCTCGAGGTTCACGCGGCTCTGCGCCCCGGAGCGGTTCAACAGCGCTTGCACGACCTGGCCCGGAGCAAAGCGATCCATGATCGCAACGTCCGCGGCCTCGTCCACCACGGCCCAGGCGCCGGCCGGCAGCTCGCCATCGCGTCGCCACTCATTGAGCTCTGCCGTGGGATCTGCCGGGTTGGCCAGACTGACGGTCTGCCAGGTGCCAGCGGCGCTCAGAATGCGCACGCTGGCCTGTTCGGTCGAGGTGACCGCGAACTCCGGGTGGGCGCGCAGTCGGGCCGTCCGGACCTCGGCGCCGATGTTGGTGAGCGTTGAACGGATCGTCAGGAGAGGCTTCAGCGGATCCAGCTCAAGCCGCCGGGTGAGGCGGAGGCCGTTGCGCAAGTCGACGGCCATGGTGAGGGTGCGTTCCGTGCGTTCCTGCACGCTGTACGCTTCGTTCCAGCCGGGTGAGCGGTAGCCGTCCTGGCTGTACTCCTCATAGCCGCCGGTGGTGGGGATCCAGGCGCCTTCACTGCCCTCGACCTTCAGCAGTTCGCGGCCTGACGGGACGAGCTTCAGGCGCCAGATCCGACCACCCAGTTCGGGTAGCACCGCCACGTCGAGGGCTGGGTTCCGCAGGCGTTCGATGGCGATCTGGCGGCGCGGGCGCGGGACACCCTGCAGCCAGGAGTCGAACGCCGTCCCCTCGTTGACCATGGTCACGCCCGCGGCCCGCGCGATGCTCTCGAAGCGCGCCGCCAGCGCCGTCACATCTGTGCCGCCCTGCTGGACGAGTTGATCGCCGCGCTCAGCGAGGGTGCCGCCGCTACTGAGGGTGATCTCGGCGTAGAGGATGGGTAGGCGGGCCACCTGCACACGGTGCAGCCGTATGGCGTCGCCCTTGACAGCCGCCTCGGCCTGATCAAACAGTGCCCCGGCTTGCGCGATGACCGCCGGCGTAACGTAGGCGCGCGGGTGGGTGTAGATCTGGACGTGCAGCTTCGGGTCCTGCTGCGTGGACTGGTGGATCAGGTTGATGTAGGCGCGCAGCGGCTGCGCCGCGGGTCCGTAGAACGCCGCACAGAACTCGTCGATGGCCGTGTCGACGTCGTAACGCGGGTCCCAGAGCAGCTTGGCCATGACGTAGTTGCGCAGTTCCTGCAGCTCGGACCCCGGAGTGTAGTAGCAGGACTCCTCGTAGATGCCCTTGACCCCGCTCGCGATGAAGAAGTCGATGTTTGGTTGCAGCACGTAGAGGTTCGGGAATGGGCAGATGCTGTGGGCGTAGTTGATGATGTAGTCCCAGATCCACAGCCGGTCGCAGATCTTGTTCCAGCCCCGGATGTCGTCAGCGAAGGTCTGGTTGAAGGGGTCGCTGCCCAGCGGATGGATGAAACAGCACTCGATGCTGCATAGGCAGATGATCACATTCGGGCGCGGTTTGGTGAGCTTCGGCGGCTTGCGGGTGTACTGGTAGGCCAGCGTTTCGATGGCGACGTTGGGGTAGTCCTTCCCGATGTCGTCCGCCACCGCGTTGACGAAGCGCAGTACCGGTCCAGACTGGCTGCCCTCCGCGTCCGCCACCGCCGTGCAGGCGGCGCACTCGCAGTAGTTCGCCGTATCGTTCTGGGAGACCGAGAAGACCGTGCCACGCGGGTCGTCCTTGATCCATTGTCGGACGCCCGCGATAGCGAGTCGCAGGACCTCGGGATGGGTCAGGCAGAGTTGCGCGTAGCCGGACTGGCGCTTGCCGTTCACCAGCGAGAAGTACTCCGGGTGGTCTTTGTAGTACGTGTCCGGCGGCACCAGCGCGGCGAACGTATGCGCCAGGCTGCGTACGCCGACCTTGCCACCCTGCTCGTCGCTCAGGGCGTGGTTGGCGCCGTTGAGACGAAGGTGGTTGGCGAACTCACCCTGGCGGGCGATCGGGAAGTCGCCGCCGCGGTACTCCAACGGCGGCAGGTAGCGCCGGTCGACCTCCGGCACGACGATCGTCCCGCTCTGCGGCCAGGTGGCACAGTCCGGCGTGAACCAGCGGCAGCCGACGTAATCCTCCAGGAAGACGGACACCGCATAGCCGACACCGCGCTGGTTGCCGGCCAGGTACAAAGCCGGACCGCTGGTCTTGACGTGGATACCCTCCACGCCCAGGCTGGCGACGTCGATCCCGGCGCTCCGGGTCTGCTCACACCTCCCGACGTGGAGTGGCGTGCACTCGCCGGCGTCCTTCTCGAGCCGGATCGGCAAAGCCCGGCCGGTGACCCACTCCAGGTGGCGGCGCAGGTCACGGGCGGCGTACTCCTCGGGCGCCGTGGGCTGGTTGGGCAGGATGATCGCGTGGGTTTCCGGAGTCAGGGCCACGCCGCCGATCTGCACCACGCAGGTGCCCAGGGCGGCGCGCTGCGCCGCCAGCGCCGCTACCGCCTTGTCGACGCTCGCCATGGCCGCGCGCAGTTCGGGTGCCGCGGCGGCGTCGGGTGGGAGCGCGGCCATGGCCTCGCGCAGGCCGTCCTGTCGGCCTCTGGCGTCGGCGCTGGCGTCGGCGAGGGTCTCGGTGCCGTTGCTCGCGGCGCCCATGAGGTCCTCGATGACCAGCCGCGCCGCGCGGCCGGCGCGGTCCAGGCCAGGGTTCCGCAGGACGCCCTCCACGGCCACGGCGAACTTCTCGCTCACGCTCCATCCTGCCGTGATCTCGGCAAACCGTACCAGGCCACTGGCGAAGGTCGGCCCGCCGTAGGCCACGACCTCCACCACGAACGGCCGCCGCGCGGCGCGGTCCGGCGTGTTCCGGGCGAGGACGGTGGCGATGTCGGCCCGTGCCAGGCCGTCCGCTGCCCGCATCTGTGCCTGCGCGTCGGCCATCCTGCCCTGCTTCACGTACCAACGGGCGAGGAGTTGCCGTTCGGCGGGGGTTGGCTCGGCCTTGGCGCTCAGTTCCGCCATCACCTGCTCGGGCTCAGCGATCTTCTCGACGACCACGTCATCCACCCAAGCCTCGCAGGCCTCGGCGTCGATGGCCGCCAGCGGGTTCACACTCATGGTGGTGTTGGGGGTGACGAAGGTGACCTCCGTCTGCCCCCAGTCGGCCATGGTCGGCACCGGCCGCGCGGCGGAGAAGGCCCACTCGTACTCATCCCACCCATAGCAGTGAGGTGCGAAGAAGATGCCCTTACCCACGGTCGCCTTCACCCATTCGGTTACCCGGTAGCGTGCGAAGGGCTCCACGGTGATGCTGGCGCCGATGGCGGCCCAGTGGCTCGGCGCCCCGACCGTGAGGTGCCCAGCCTTTGCCCCGCTGTGTGCCGTACCGGTCTCGCCCGTGCTCTCGAAGCCGGGGTCAGGGTAGAGGTTGGGTCCTGCCTGTACCCGCGCGCTGGCGCCAACCAGGGTCAGCGCTGCCAGCAGACTGCGTACCGTGTTCATGGTGCCCTCCGGGGTCAGTGTCGGGGTTACTGCGCTTTGCCCTGAGGTTGAGGCGCCGCTGCCAGGCCGGAGAGTGCCCAGTCCAGGGTGGCTTCCAGGTTGATCGCGCTCTCCCACGGCCGGCAGCGGGTGCCCAGGGGCTGGTTGCCGCGGTAGTACTCCGCCCAGGCGCCGGTTGCGTCGAGCAACGCCAGGGTCTGGGTGTGCAACGTGACGGCGGCAGGGTGCCGCAGCCGGGTCAGGGCGTACAGCAGGACGCCGAAATCGTAGCCGAGTGCCAACCCGCCAGGCTCATCTGGGCGGGAAGGCAGGCAGCCGCTGGCGCGGTAGCTCTCCACGATGCGGGTCACCGTGGGTGCCAACTCCGCGGGCTCGAACAGGTCCGATTGCAGATACAGCGGCGTCAGCGCGACCGACTGCAGGGTGTAGACGACCGGCGCCGCCGCTGGCAGGGGGGATATCGCCAGGCAATCGGGGCACAGGTAGCGACCGTTCGCGCTGCGCTCTGTCCACAGCACGCCGCCCGGACGTGCGGGCGCCACCAGGCAGCCCTCGCAGACACCATGGCGGAACCGCGGCAGTACGGCGGCCGCAACCCGCGCCGGATTGTTGGCCGCCAGGCAGCCGGGTTGGCCTGGCCGGACCACCCAGAAATTCCGGCGGTAAAGGGCCCGCGTCTCGGCCAGCACACGCCGCTGGGCCGCCAGCTGCTCGCCTTTCCAGAGACCGCGCTCCTCAGCCCATCGCAGCAGCTTCCCGCCGCCGTCGAGAAACAGCAGTGTGGCCTCCGCCGAGCCATCGTTCAGCGCCGAGCGCGGCAGGATACCCCCGGCGACATAGGTCTCGTCGCCGTTGAAGGGCAGCATCCCCTCCACCAGGTGCGCCTTCTGCACCGCGAAAGCCCAGTCCAACATCGGGAAGATCGTCGCCATGAAGTCCGCGTTGCCGCCGGCGGCCAGCAGGTCAAAGGCCTGGCGGATCAGGTAACCGGTGATCTCGACATGGTCGTTCTCGTGGACATGGAAAACCCCATCCAGCCCCACTGCCTGGGCGTTGTGGATGCGCCCGTAGCGTTGCCAGATGCTCCAGTAGAAGCGGAGGATCTGCTCGGCTTCGTCATGCAGGCCGGCCTGGAGCAGGCCCCGCGCGACCCCATACTGGTCGCGCACGTAGGCCAGGTGGTAGTTGTAGCCGGCCAGGACGCCCCCCTCGCGGCCTTGCTGGGCCTTGATCATCACGGTCACATCGTCGAGAGCCTGCAGCAGTAACTCGCGCTGCGGCAGGTTCGCCGGGAACGCCGGGGAGAGCCGGCGCGTCATCTGGGTCTGCCAGGCGCGGCGCGTTCGCGCCAGCATCGGCGCTGCGCCGGCATGTAGGGCTGCTTCCAGCGCCTCCTGCGCCGCGGGGTACTGCGGCCCACCCGCCAACAACAGCACGGCCTCGCCCGGAGCGCACGCCAGACGGATCACGCTGCCGGGCTCGTTCGCCGGTCGGGTCAGGGCGCCCTGCCAGGCGAGTTGGTAGAAGGTCGGGAAGGGCATCGGGTAGGTGTGGAAGAAGCACTGCCCAGGCGGTAACTCGAACAGGCAGCCGCCCTGGAGCTTCTCCGCCGTCTGGCGGGGCATACCCGCGACCACGCGGGCCTGGGGGTCGGCTTCGACGACCATCTGCAAGGGTAGCGACGTCCGGATCCAGCGCACCAGGCAGGGCAGATCCGCATCCACGAAGTCCGTGATCTCGGCGGCCGGGACCCCCGACGTCTGCGGGTCCAGGTAGAGCGCATGTGTCCAGATGGCGCAGCCAGGTTCGCGCCGCGAGACGACCGTGACCGTGTCCGGAGCCTCCAGCCGGATCCGCCCCAGTGACGGGGCGCTGTAGGGTGGCCCGAACACCTGCACGAGATCAGGCCCCTGGCCGTAGGCACAGAGCCGACCATTGCCCAGGCAGTGCACACTGCCGGCGTCCGGCAGGCCGCCGCCCGGCGGGACGGGGCGAGGAACCTGTTCATACACTGTACGCATGCGTAAACTGGCCTCCGAGCCGAACTGAGACGACAGAGCGGCGGTCTGCATACACTACATGCCGTCGGCTTTGGGGTCACACCCTCGCTGTCATCTTCGGCGTCCCGGGATGGCGGCTCTCTGTGAACAGTCAAGGTGTGACCCCGGAGGGCGCCTTGCGCCTGGCGCTTGGGCGGGGTATATCTGTGAGCCGGCGGCTGTGTCGCCGACTGAAAGGCAGGATGGCCTACGTGTTTCACAGAACCAGCGTCCGTCCGCTGATCGTCCTTGTCCGGTTATCGGTGTTGGCCATGGTGCTGGCCGTCTGGGCCGCGACTCCGCTGTGCGCCGAAGAGCCGTGGGTGGTGGAGGGCAAGACCTTTCGGGTTGATCGGGTTGCCAAGCGCGGCACGTACGACCTGGTCTGGCCCATTCAGCCGCCGCCGGCCGAGAGTCGTGCGGCCCCGCTGGAACTGGGGTTCCTGTTCGCGGCGCGGGACGCGACGGATTTCTACAGGGTTTCCGTGGCTGGCGCTGGGTGGCGGCTGGAGCGTTGCCGCGCCGGCGTCACGACGCTGCTCGAGAAGAAGGGCGGCTCCGTGACTCTCGCCGCCGCCGGCGAGTTTGTGCTGCGGCGTCGTCAGCACTGGATCAGCGGTCTCTGGGACGGTCGCATCCTGTTCCGCGTTTTTGACGCCGATGGGGGTGAGGGCGTGGCCGCGAGCTGGTCGGCCTTGCCAGACCTGGTGGGCGTCCCGCGTTTCCAGGCCGTGGCCGAGGCGGAGATGGTCCTGCGGGACGATTTTCTACGGGCGCCGGGCGACACGACGGAAGGCGTCTGGGAGGTGGCTGGCACGTGGAAGCTGCAGTCGGCGGCTGACGAGTGGCGCGGGACGTCGCCGCTGGATCCCATGAACACGGCCCGCAACCCGAATCCCTTCGTCTACCGCGGCGCCGGTCAGCCGCGCGCCACGGCGCTGGCCGGACAGCCTTTCTGGGACGACCTCTCGGGGTCGGTCTCCGTCCGCTCCCAGGGGGGGCGGGCCGGCTGGATCTTCGCCTACCGGGCCGCCGATGACTACTACATCCTCTGGTGGGAACCGACGGGCCGCTGGGAGCAGGCCAGCCGGTTGGCGCTGGAGCGTTGCCGGGGTGGCAAGCAGGAGGTGCTGGCCGAGACCCACGTCGTCGGGCGGCGTGAGCAGTGGTACCGGCTGGCGGTCGAGGTGCGCGGCGCCGAGATCACGGCGCGACTGCAGGGCGCGGCCATGCTGCGGGCGACCGACCCGACCTGTCTGGGGGGCCGTTTCGGGCCCTGTGCCGCCGACGGGGAGGTAGACTTCGATGACGTGGATGTCCGTCGCGCCGAGTTGCGGCTGCTCGAGGAGTCCTGGTTCCGCAAACGCGCCGCGGTCGTGCCGGTGGGCGATTGGGGCTGGAGCGCGACGGGTGTCGCGCGCAGTCCGGCCGGCCAGCGCGGCGATGCGACGCTGCTGCTCGCCACGCCGGGGTTGCAGTGGCAGCGCCTCGCCGTCTCGATCCGTACCCCGGCGGAGCGCCAGGCCACCATCGGACTGCGCCTGGGCTGCCAGGACGACGGGGCGGTGACCTTCCTCTGGGGATCCGCCGGCCGCGGCTCGCCCGAGCGCCGACTGGTCACGGGTTCAGACTACCACGGCCAGGTGCTGGCCCGCGCGCGCGGCGGGTTTGTGCCGGGCACAACACTGCGCTTGCTGGTGGAGGTTGCGGACGGCGAACTGCGGATTTCCGAGCTCGGCGAGGGGCTCATCCTGCGGTTGCCGCAGGCAGCGCTACGCTTGGAGCAACTGGGTCTGGTGGCGTTGGCTGCGGGCGAGTGTCGCTTCGACGACCTGGTGCTCGACGGTCCCGATGAGCGCGATTGGGAGAAGCCGGTGAAGACGGCCGTCTTTGCCAGTGATCATTACATGGTGGACTGGGCGGCGGCGGAGGCGCAGTGGGTGCCTGACAGCGCTGCCGCGGCCGGCGTCTCGCGCTGGTGGCACAAGAGCGATGTCTTCGGTGCCCTGGAGGTGGATGTGCCGGTGAGTGCGGCCCGGCAACCCGGCGGGTTGAGGGTCTGCTTTCTGGCGCGGGAGCCTCGTCCCGAGAGCGGCTACGAGCTGCGGGTGGCGCCGCAGGGGCCGCGCGCTGGCACGAACGCCCTCACCGCGACGTTGCTCTGGCACGGCCGCCGCCTGGCCAGTGCCGAACTCCAGCCGCCCGCGGACGCCGAGAGTCTGACGCTGCACAAAGATGGCTCGTTCTTCTGGCTGCGCTGCGGCGCCACTGAAGCGCTCGCGCTGCAGTTGCAGGAGGATACCCTGCAGGGAACGCTCGTCGGGCTGCAACTCCCCCACCCGCGTTGGCTCGAGGGCGTGCAGGTGCGGCGCGATCACGTCGTCGATGAGCAGTTCGGCGAGGTGACCACGCGCTGGCGCGGCCTGGGGCGCTGGGAAGTCAGTAACAAGTTCCACTGCGACCCGCGCTGGGCCTACATGGTCGGCGAGAGTGATGGCCTCGCGGCGCTCTGGAACCTGGACAGCTTCCCGGGCGACCTGACCCTCGAGTTCTATGCGGGCATGCGCTACCGGGCGCAGTTCGACTTCATGCCCTACTACCCGCGTCCCGGCGACATCAACGCCGTCATCGCCAGTTCCGGCGACAGCGTCTGGGATGGCTACACCGCCGTGGTCTCGGGTTGGGACACGACCTGGACCCGTCTGCTGCGCGACGGGCTGGTCGTGGCGGAGACCGACCAGCCGCTGGTGCCCTCAACTCGCCGGACCTACCCCCGGCCGCAGGAACTGCACCGCCGCTGGTTCTACGTCAAGCTGCGTCGCAGCGGTCCGCGGGTCGAGCTCTACTTCGAGAATAGGAAAGTCCTCTCCTGGGACGATCCGTCGCCGGCCACGAACGGTCGTCTCGCCCTGTGGACCGTCGACGACAGCATCCTCATTGCCCGTACCAAGATCAGCTACCGGCACAAGGAGCCGTTTGTGCCCGCGGCGTTGGCCCCGCCAGCGCCGGTTCCGCTGCCCGCGGCGACCGAGACGCTGCGACTCAGCTCCGAGACCCATCCTGGGGTGCGCTTCACCTTTGATACCCCTGGCGATCTGGAGGGCTGGCAGGAAAGCGGCAGCAGCGACGATGCCCGGCTGAGTTGGGACTCGCGGGACAGTGGCGCCGGCCATGGCAGTCTGCGCGTGACCAACGGCTGCCCTGGGGGGCGGTTCATCGCGCCGATCCCGGTCAAAGGGCTGGAACTGCGTTCGGCCTCGCGCCTGTCCTTCGCCTGTCGTCTGGATCCAGCGGTGCGGGTGAATCTCTATCTGCGGGCCGGCGGCAAGTCCTACGTCATCCACATGACCGGCCCGGACCGCAGCGACGAGACCCAGCCGAGCCTCGGGCGGCTCGCGGTGCGGCCTGAACCGGGCTGGCAGTGGTTCGATTTCCCCCTCGGTGAAGCCCTCACGGAGAGGTGCCCGGCAGACTCGAGTTTGGTGATCGAGGATATGCATTTCGGCGTCCATGGGGGGCAGTACCTGCTGGCTGGACTGGGCGGCAACCCGGGCGGCGCCACCTTCCTCGTCGACACCTTCGAGATCTCGTCCGCAGGTCCGGCGGAGGGCCGGATGCGGATCACGGACGGCGCTGGTACGGCCGTCGCCGAGGGGCGTTACAGCATCCTTCCGAGTCGCGCGCGTCGGCCCGCGGACACCCACGCTCCGGCGCCTGGCGCGGCCCTGTGCACCGACAAGGCCTTCAGCGCCGGGGCGCTGGCCGAGACCCTGCCGCCCGGGAGCTATCTGGTCACGGCCACTCGTCCTGGTGCTGTCGTTGGTGCGACGCTGCGGCTGCACGTGCCGCCGCCCTTGGCGGTCGCGGCGGTGACGCCCGAGGCGGGTGCGGACTGGGGCGGCGATCCACTCACGATCCGCTTTGAGGCTGGGGCACCGGTACCGACCTGGGGCCTCGAACTCGTCGCCGGGGGCAAGAGCCTCACGGTCGACGGTGCGGCGCTCAGCTACAGCGTGCCGGAGCGCACGCTCACCTTCTCCGCGACGGCCGCCGGCGTAGCGCTGCGCGAGGGCGAACCCTGTGCCTTCACCCTCAAGACGAAGGTGCCCGCAGCGGCGGTGCTCAAGGAGTGGACGCTGACGTGTCGACGGACGGCCGACCACACGCCGCCGGGGCCCGTGCGGGTGCAGGAAGTCCTGCTCCATGACACCTTTGAGGCTGACCCGGGCGCCTGGACCCGGATCGGCCGCGACGCCAAGGGCAGGGAGCACGGTGCGCTCGTGGTGCGCGACCGCAGCCGGGCCGCGGCGGGCCGCTACAGTCTCAAACTCCTCAATGAACTCGTTGGCGGTGTGGCCGGCGCACAGGTCACCGGCCCGTCCTTCAACGCCGGGCGCCACCCGCTCCTCGCTTTCGACTGCCTGATGACCGAGGAGATGCTCATCGACCTGCTCCTGGTCGCCCGCGGTATGGAGTGCCGGGTCACCCTGACCGACAATGACCATCTCAATGCCGCCTGGCCTTTGGGCCGCCTGCTGCCGGAGTTCCGCGCGGACGGCAAGTGGCATCGGGTCGAGGCCAACCTGCACGACCTGATCGAGGCCAGCCCCTACGTCGCTGGCCAGTTCGAGGTCAGCACCCTGCGCCTGGGCGATGGCGGCTGGAACGGCAACCGGCAGGGCGCCGCCTTCTGGGTCGATAACCTGACCCTCGCACCCTGCGCCAGCGCCGTGGGTGAGGGCGTGGCGCTGACTTGGAGCGCGACGGACCCGAATGGCATCGGCGGCTACAGCTATCACTGGAGTCCGGAAGCCCACGCGGCGGCCGCCACCAGCGCCGCGGTAGAGGCGCCCGGGGCCCGTTTCCGCGGTCTGCCGGAGGGTCGGCTGTATTTCCATATCCGCGCCGTCGACGGTGCCGGCAACTGGGGCGAGACTTCGGATTGGCCGTTCCTGATCGATAACACGCCGCCCCGCGTTCGTCGTCTGTTTCCGCCCGCCGACGCGGCCGCGGCGACCCGCGTGATCGGCGTTGACCTGGAAGACCCCATCGCGGGCATCGACCCAGCCAGCCTGAGCCTGACGATCAACGGTCGGGCCTTCGCCCCCGGGCAGCCGGGCGTGGAGACCGACCTCGCTGCGGGCCGTTTCGGGGTGGACTGGGTCAGCGCCGGCCTGCTGCCCACGCCGCCGCCGGAGGGCCAGGAGTTCAAGGTGGTTCTGGGACCGGTCAAGGACTTCGCCGGCAACCTCAGCGCCCCGACCGCCTGGACCTGGCGTTTCGCCGCCGCGGGCGACCGGGTGGCGCCGTTGGCGCCCGTGATCACCTGGCCCGGCGGCCCGGTGGCGCTGCAGATCACCATGGAGCCGGAGCCTGCCGTCCTCAGCGCCGCGCCACCCGTGTGGCTGGAGCGCGTCCTTGACCCCACGCTGGGCACGCACGTGCAGCGCGTCCGCCTCGGCGGCAGCGGGGTGGACCTGCGCGTGGCGCTTCCCGGCAGCATCGACGCCGCCACCCAGCGCTGGTTCTCGTTCCGCTACCGCTTCCCGCCGCCGTTGAAGATCGACCTGGCCGGTACCGTCGCCGACCCCGACCCGGAGAAACAGCAGATGGTCATCAAGCTGACGGATGCCGAGGTGCGGCCGGATTATGTCACTCACGCCGGGCGCGTCGCGGGTATCCGCGGCGATGATCGCTGGCACACGGCCGTCGTCGATCTGAAAACGCATGTCGAGCAACGCGAGCATCTCAAGCCGGATCAGAAGCCGCAGACGTATGCCATCAGCGCGCTGTCGTTCGCCGATGTGGGCTTCAACCGACCGGCCGCCGGCACCGAGTTCTACCTCGACGACCTGCTGGTGGCCGCGCCCGGCCCCGCGGCGGCGAGTTTCGCGCTGACGGCCGCCGACGAGTCCGGCATTGCGGGCTTCGCCTGCGCCTTCGACCGCGAGTCTGACAGCGTCCCCGCAGCCGAGGCGAACGTGACGCCCGGCAGCGCCTACCCCGTCACCTTCCCCGACAAGGGCCTCTGGTACGTCCACGCCCGCGCGCAGGACGGCGCCGGTAATTGGAGCCAGCCGGCGCACTTCCCCTATGTTGTGGAATGAGGGGGGGGGTGGGTCAGTTGACCAGGATCTGGATGATGTGCAGCCCCGTGCGCTCCTCGGCCTGGGCCGTGGTGCGGACGGTGACCGTATGTGGGCCGGGAGTGAGGGTGTCGGCGAGCATGATGGGCCACGGCAGGTAGAGCCCTTTGCTCCACGCCGAGAAGGTATCGACGCGCTTGGGGGCCGCGCCGTCGATGCTGAATTCGAGGATGCAGGAGTCGGGACCGGCGGCGAGGAGAAGGCCGATGGCGGTGCCGGTGAAGTCGTAGCTCAGTTCGGCGCCGGGCGCCGTTGCGGTGAGGGCCGGAACGTTCACGAACCCGTCCCGCGTCCCCGCCGGCCGCGTCGGCTTCCAGGCCGGGTCGAGGGCGAACCCCTGGCCGAGCGTTGCCGCCTGCAGCTTGCCGAAATGGCCCTGAGTGTAGCTGTAGGGATCGAGCAGCCTATCCGGCAACACATGCGCCGTAGGCGTACCTGCCCGCGCGAAACCGGTATCCAGCATGCGCATCATGCTGTTGGCATAGATGCGCTGGCCGGTCGGGGGCGGGTGGACATCGCCGAAGGCACTGGCCCAGGTGAACTCGCCGGCCTTGATGCGCTCGCTCACCTCCAGGGTCAGGTTCAGCGAGGGACAGCCGTAGTACTCGGCCACCCGCTCGTGCTGCGCCTCCGGGATGGGGACTCCACCCGCGGTATACACTGCGATCGCCTCCGGCGTAACGAAGTGCATCGCCACGATGTCGGTCAGCGGATTGGCGGCGCGTAGGTGGCGGACGAGCCCTTCCATGGCGCGCAGCATCAACTCGGGCTGGTCAGGGATGTTGGTGGCATCGTTGACCGCGGCCTCGACGAACAGCAGATCGACCGGCCCGCGGGCCAGCACATCCCGCTCCAGGCGGAAGGCGTGTGCGTTCGAGCCCAGGGAGGGAATGCCGGCAGCGATGAAGTCGAAGGTGGTCTCCGGGAAGCGTTGCTGGAAGTACCGCATGAGCTCGTCGCGCCAGCCGCCGTTGTAGGTGATGGAGCCGCCGAGGAAGGCGACTCGGCCCGCCTTCGTCTGCGTGAACGTGGCCTTGCAGTTGCCCAGGCCCTGACGCAGTTGGTGGTACTCCGCTTTCCCTGGCGCCACGTCGGCGGGGGGTGCGGACTCCGCAGCCAGAGTGGCAACGGCCGCCAGCAAGGCGGCCCCGAGCACTGAGGTTCCCTGGTTCATGGGCGGGCTGAGGCTCCAAGGCGATGGCGTGATTCAGGTAACCGGTGGCAGTGGCCGCTTGCGGGGGGCGCGCTTGGGCTTGGCGGCAGGCGGTTTGACGTAGCACACCACGCGCTGCTGGAGAGTGTTGGCCGAGATCCAGAGGGCAGCCTTGCCGGGCAGGTCGGCCGCCCGCACGAGCTGGATGACCGCGGCCCACTCGCGGGCGCTGGGGAGGCTGATGGCGAGGCGGTTGTTCAGGCGTTTCTCAAAGAAGGCGCGGTTGAGCGTGTTACCCTCCTGGTTCGGGAAGAGGGCGAGGTAGAGCATGTCTCGCTCCACCATCTCGTTGAAGAAATGCGTTCCCAGAGATGCGTCCGGGATGAGGTGTTCGTGCATCATGACCAGTTCACAGAGCACGGAGACCGGGGCGATCTCCGAGAAGGTCACCGGCACGCCGAGGGCCGCGGTGGTGGTCCCCCAGCGCCCGGGCCCGATGAGCATGATGCGCGTGTCCTGGATGGTCCGCAGCCGGGTCAGTTCGCCGATCACGTGGGCGACCTCATAGCGCTGGCCTTCGGGGAGTTGACTGAAAGCCTCCGGGTTGACGTAGATCACCCAGTCCAGCGCGGTCTCGATGGACTTGCCGACAACGCCGCCGCGGGCTTCGAGCACGAGGGCGTCCGCGGGGACATTCTCCGGGGTCTCGACATGCGTGCCGGTCCCGCGGACCTGCAGCGGCCGGCATTGGACCACGTTGATGCGGTAGCGCTCTTCGGCGAAGAAGTTCAGCGTCCACTCGACGTCGACTTCGCAGCCGTAGGCGCGGCGCAGGGTACCGAGCAGGGCCTGCATATCCCCCACGAACGGGGTTTCGCTGAGCAGGCGGTCGAAGGTGAGGACTTCGGTCAGTCCGACGTTGACGGGGCGGCCCAGGGCCCGGAGTTGCTTTGCGGCTTCGGCGTCATGGCTGGTGAAGAGATGCAGCGGGATGCCGGCGCAGCGGGCCACGATCTCCTCGAAGCTGGCAGGCGTGAGCTGGTTGGCCTCCAGATCGAGGACGTCGACCCGGCGCTGGGCGTAGTGGCGGACCTGGGCGAAGTTGGACTCCGGGCGGCAGGTCGGGTCATTGAGCGCCACCACGCGCGTGTAGTCGTCGTCAGAGCGTTCCACGGCGCGAGTACCGATGCCGAAGACGATGCGGAACATGCCTGCGTCGGGGTCGATCCGGCTGTTCCAGACGTAGGGGTTGAACGAGAAGGCGACGCCGGCAGCCTGGGGGAAGAAGAGGTTGCCGTAGGTGGCCCCGGAGACACGCTGGATCAGCAGCCCCATCTGCTCGTCGCGGCCGAGCAGGCCGCGGTCGGCCCGGTACTGCAGTGCGCCCTCGCACATGGTGCTGGCGTAGACGGTGCGCACGGCACAGAGGAAGTCCTCGAGGCGCTTGTGCTGGCCACCCTGATTGGCGCAGAAGACACTCTCGTACTTGCCGGCGAAGGCATTGCCGAAGTTGTCTTCCATCAGGCTGCTGGAGCGCACGATGATCGGTGACTGGCCGAAGTAGTCGAGCATATCGGCGAACTGCTGGACGATATACTCGGGGAACTCGCCGGCAAGGATGCGCCGGCGCGCGGTCTCGATCTCGTCCTCGTGCTGCTGGCCGGACTTGTGTTTCTGCATCATCCACCAGCAGCCGTTCTGCACCAGATAGGTGTAGAAGACATCGGCGCCGACATAGAAGGAGTCGTGGCGCTCGAGCAGCTCGGCCCAGCGCGGGTCATCATGCTCCAGAATGGCGCGGGACAGGAGCATGCCGACGGCCTTGCCGCCGATCAGCCCAGTACCGATCATGCGGCGGCGGATCTGGAGCATGTCCCGGAGGGTGAAGTACTGCTCGGCTAACCGCAGCACGGGTTCGTCACGCGAGATGACCATGCGTAACAGGCGGTGGAAGGCCTGGGTCACCTGCTCGGGACGGCCGACGCCGCGCTCGGCATCGCTCTGGATGGTGGCCGCTTCGGAAAAGGTCCGACTCCAGCAGCCGAGCAGGTAGTTGGCCGGGTCCGAACGGCTCCAGGGGACATCGGCGAGGGTCTCGGTGATGACGCTGCTCTGCGTCACCGGGGTGAAGGAGTCGCCCTTCCAGGCGTGCAGCATGTACATCGTGGACGAATGCCGGTACTGAACCTTCATCGGATGGATGTAGAGCTCGCCCTGACGACGGTAGACGTCAACCAGTATCTGCGTGGTGCTGGAGATGGGCTTGACGGCATGGAACGAGTGGTAGTTTCGGAAGATCGCGAAGTAGGCGATGGCGGCGCGGTCGTAGAGATAGGGGCAGGTCAGCATGAAGAAGTTGCCGAGCATGCGGTCGCTGTTCCAGTCCGGGGCCAGTTCCGACAGGCAGTCGAAGAGGAAGACGCTGGCGCGCCCCTCCTCACTGATGACGCGGTGGATCTCGGCGATGAAGGGCTCGAACCCCGCCTCGGGGTTGATGTTGCAGATGATAGCGCCGCTGTCGGCGCCCAGCAGCGGGGGGTGATCCGCGAAGCGGAAGTAGATCAGGCGCTGGCGATTCTGGGCCGCGTAACGCGCATAGGGCCGGACGAACTCGGCATAGTCCTCGATGGCCTCGATCTGCCAGACGATGTTATCGCCCGGCATGATGCCGCGGAAGACACGGTCCAGTTGCGGCAGCCCGGTGCTGAGGCGTTGCGCCCACTTGGCCATAGTACGAGACCCCCGGCGGATGGCATTGGGAACGGGCTCGCCGCGGTCTCCGACAAGCCACGATAGTCCCCACATGATAGCCTGCGGGCCCGATCCCGTCAATGCGATTCGTGCGCAGCACCCGGTCAGCCGCCGCGGCGGGGCGGGCAGGGGGTATAGAGGATGCGGTCGACCTGGACCGCGCCGCTGGCGAGGTCCAGGAAGGGCTTGCCGTCGCGCACGCCGACCGTGCCATAGCCGCCGGCGGCGGCGAAGAAGGCCCGGAGGTCGCCGGGGATGCGGGGCTCGAGGTGCAGGGTGCGGGTGACCGCGTCATAGCGGGCGCCGGTCAGGCCCTGGAGCATGCCGTAGGAACTCATGGCGCGTGCGTACCAGTGGCCGCACTCGACCTCGTTGAAGGGGTTGCGGACGGTGCCGTCGTAACGTCGGCGGCAGAGGCGGACGATCTCAAGGCCTTCCTTGACGAAGCCCAGCAGCATGAGGTGAGACGCCACCTGGTACTCGATGCCGGTCCAGACTTCGTCGCTGTAGACGAAGGGCAGCGACAGGGCGTTGCCGTGCGGCCAGGTGCAGAGCAACAGCCCCCCCTCGTTACCGCAGGCGTAGGTGGGGCGCTGCGGGTTACTGTGGTTGGAGAGATCGCGGCGCAGATTGTGGCGGTGGACGGCCCGGAGGTGGGCCGTGACCTTGGCCCGGTCGAGGAGGTCCGTGCCGAGGCCGCACATGGCGGCGATCCAGGCGCCCAGGACGCCGTCGGCAAGGCAGCCATCGCCGTACTGGTACTTGGGGCCTTCCTGCTGCAGCAGCGCCTGGGCTTCAGGCGAGTAGCCGCCGCCCATGCTGGGGGCCGCCACGGGGTCGGTGGCGCGCAGCCCGGTCCACTGGATGCGCTGCACGAAGTACTCGCCGTTGAACAGATCGCTCTCGATGAGCGTGCGGCTGGCGTCGGCGAGGCGCCGGTACTCCTCGACGTCCTCGCCCAGGGCCGACCCCATGGCGACGGCAGCATCCAGGGCGCCCAGGTAGAAGCTGGAGCACATCGCATCCGGGCCCCAGAACTCGATGTCGTAGGTGTTATGGTGGGGCTCCGAGAGCACGCCGTGCCGGTCGGGGTCCCAGGTGGCGATGCAGTAGTCCAGGCTGGCGCGAACGCGGGGCCAGAGGGTCCGCAGCCAGTCCAGGTCGGCGCAGATGCGCCACTCGCGATGGGCTTTCATGATGCCGCCCAACTGCCCGTCGCTGGCGGCGTGGAAGGCGTGGTCCGTCGGCCGGATGGGCAGTGACGCTCGGAAGGTCTGGTGGCCACGCTCGTCCTGACCGGCACCGAACTCGGCGTCGCGCAGGGAGCGCTCAAGGTCCGGGAAGAGGTGTGGCAGGGCCTGGGCGTAATTCCAGACGTGGGTGCACGAGCCGTGGCAGCAGCCGTTGCCATCGCCGCAGCCCTCCCAACCCCAGAAGCGCCCGTCCGGCTGACGCAGGCAGGTCGGGGACTTGAGGATGGCGAGGTTAGCGGCAACGGCCTCGACGACCTCGGGCGGCAGCGTCGTGTCAAAGAAGGTATCGCGGAAGAGGACGGACGCCTGACGCAGGCGCTCATGCTCGGCGAGCCAGTAGCGGGTCAGGGCGTCGATGTCGGCAAAACGGCCGGCATACCAGGGCGCATAGGTCGCCTTCGGCGCGCTCTCCCCCGCACAGGCGCAGGCCGGCTCTCCCCCGAGGCGCAGCGGGCTCTGCGGCACATGCCAGAGCAGATGCAGGGTGATGACCGTCTCGCCGGCGGGGTCCAGGTGGAAGGGTACGAAGAGACTGGCGCCGGGACTGGCGGCACCCTCGCGGTGCGGCGGGCAGGCCTCGCTGCCGCCGTGCTGGACCTTGCGCCAGAGCATGGTCAAGGCATCGAACCAGCCGCCGCGGAACCAGCCGGCATCGGTGTGCGCCGTTGCCCCGCTGACTACGGCCCGGAACACGCCTTGCTGCCAGGGGGCGTCCGGGAGGGGCGGTTGCACCAGATCAAAGCCGCAGGCGGTGGGCTGGACAAAGGCGTGTGAATCCGGCGCCACGGCCATGAAGTTCCGGGCATGGAACGAGTAGACGCCGTCCACCGGCGCCTGGTCCGAGAGGTTGCGCAGGGTGACTTCGAGGCAGGCGACGGGAAGGCTGCTGTCGTCGCTGCAGCCCGGGGTGAAGGGGCTCCAGCCGGTGACCGCGGCGGCGACCGGCAGATCGGGATCGGCGAGGGAGACGGTGGCAAATGGGAAACGGGCGCGGAACACCGCCGATCGGCAGTGCGGCAGGCCATAGGCCGCGCCCTGGCCGCCGTTGGCCGTGCCCGGTGGGCCAAAGAGCTTCCAGGCCGGCACCGGCCCTTCGAGCAGTCGCGCCGTCGGCGCGCCCTGGACCCAGAGGGCGGAGAAGATCACCGGCTGATGGAACACGTCCGGACGGTGTCGCAAGGAAATCTGCGAGAGCGCCCCGGTGCCTTCCAGGCAGACCATGCCCGCGCCGATGCCCCCCAGGGGGAAGGCAATACGGTCCAGCGCGTGCCCCGCGTACGCATCGTTGAAGCGGTGTCCGGCCGTCGCCATGGAGGTCCTCCCGCGTCGTCCCGGGAGGGCGGTTCAGGCGATCTCGGGTTCGACGCCGTCTTCTTCGAGCAGCAGCCGGAGTTTTTCCAGCGCCTGGTTTTGGATCTGGCGCACGCGTTCCCGCGTGCGGCCGATGGTCTGGCTGACTTCTTCAAGGGTGCGGGGCCGTTCCCCGTTCAGCCCGAAGCGCAGGTTGAGGATGGTACGTTCGCGTTCGTCCAGGTGGTCGATCAGGCGCAGCATGTGGCGCAACGTCTCTTCGTCCTGGACGATCTCGTCGGGCGAGGTCGTCTTCTCGTCGGGAATGATATCGCGGAACTCACCGTCTTCGCCGTGTTGGATGGGATCGTGCAGGGAAATGGTGGTGGTCTTGCCGAGACGCAGGCCGGTGACGGTGCGCTCCGTGAGATTCACTTCCTTGGCGATTTCCTTGTCGGTCGGATCACGGCCGAGCTTCTCCGTCAGTTTGGTGCGCGCCGCCTGGATCTTGCTGATCTTGCTGGCAGACTGCACCGGGATGCGGATGGTTCGGGCCTGGTTCGCCAAGGCGCGGCGCATCGACTGTTTGATCCACCACGCCGCGTAGCTGCTGAGTTTGGCGCCTTTGGAGGGATCGAACTTCTCGACCGCCCGCATCAGCCCGATATTCCCTTCGGAAATCAGGTCAAGCAGCGGCAGGCCGAGACCCTTGAAGTCGTGCGCGATCTTCACGACTAAGCGCAAGTTACTGCGGATGAGCTTGGCGCGCGCATCCTTATCGCCCTGCTTAATGCGGGCGGCCAGCTCGACCTCCTCGTGCGGCGTTACCAGCGGATACTGGCCGATATTCTGCATATACAGCTTCATCGTGTCATTGTCTGACAGCATGATGTCGCAGTCTCCTTGACCGAGTCTGGTCGCTGGCCTCCGCTGGGGAGGTCCGGCCACCCGAGAACCGCGTGAGCCTAGGGCGCATCACGGAACTGGGCCCAGAACGCCTGCCGCCGGCACACAAAGAAGCCATAAACAAAGGCAAAAACGCCAGACTTAATATAGCACGAGAACCCTGTCCGTCAACACCGGGACGGCGCCAGCCGCCACCGCGCCATGGCCCTGCATCATGTGTGTAACGTGCAGAGGGACATAATATTGGCGTTTGGTCCTTAGTCAGGGTAAGGTCGCCACTCTGCCAAGCGCGAAGCAAAAAGCGACCACTGGCAGGCAGTGATCGCTCTTGACGAAACCCGGTGGTACCACAACCCCCATGCGTTGCTGCGGCAGACGGCACGCAACTACAATGTTTCGATCCGGGAGGAGGTCCAGGAGCGCTGGGGAACGCCGGTGTCCTGCGAGCGGCTCCGGCGCATCTTCCGGGACGAGGACCGCATCCGGGGCTGGAACCGGCGGCGGCGCGGGCGTGGCGATGGCCTGGGGGAGGAGACGGGAGCGAACGGTTGCGGGTCGCGGTCCGAAACGAGCTCGGACGCGCGCCCGTCTCGCAGCCGTTCGCTCAGGCGCGGGATCATGCCCTTCTCCGGCCAGGAGGTCAGCCAGTTACGGCAACTCGATGGGGGTGTCGTCGGGCAGTTCGATGTACTTGATATTGCCGCACAGATCCTGCACCACGAGTTTGAGGGTCTTCTCCTGACCGAGGGCGGGGTCGCCAAAGAGGTCTGCATACCGGCCCAAGTCCGTCCTGAACTTCCCCTGGAAAACCGCCTGCACCTTCTGGGTGACGTCCACGCCCGGCAGGTCAGTCCGCGTGTCGGTTGCGTGAACGCGAAGGCTCAGCGCCGTCGCATCGCATAGATAACTCCCGTTGTTGCCGATCGCAATATCGACGTTTCTACCCAAGTCGCCGGGGTTAATGCGGACGACGAACTCCGAGTTGCGGGTATACGTTGCGTTTCCCTCCAACCCCAGACTGATGACGTTGAGAACCACGGGGGTCTGGTCGTCTTTCCAGTTGACAACCTTCAACGACACGCCATTGCCGCCACGATTGGTCAGTGTCTTCCCCGAGATCACGATGCCCTTTCCAGCCAGGTGCGGGCCCGGCGACCAGCGAATCAGGTTATAGCTGGCGACATCGGCTATCGGATGGGTAAGCAGGTACTGCTTTCGCTGGTCAGCCGGAATCGCCAGGTCGAACATGTTCGTCGTAAAATGCCGTGCCCAGTTCTCCTCCATGTTCTCGGTGGGGGAATAGTCGGCAAGAAAGCCCAGATTCTCGCCGGCCTGCAGACCGTAGGCGTATCCCAGCGGGCAGCCTTCGACTTTGAAGCTGGAGTTCAGTTGCGTCTTGTCGGAGTCCTTGGCGGTCGACAGCAGACCGTCGTTCCTGCAGTTGAAGAATGACCACGAGCCGGATCTTGACGTGTCAGGAAACACCGCGGGCACATCCAGCCGGCCCTGGGGGTTCTGGTAATCGGCAGCCAGATCGGCAACCCGCTCACCATCAACCGCAAAGAGATCCTTCCAGTGACGCTCGCTCTTGGGGCCGTACCACGCGAACCGGATCTCCCCGTTGGCCGCCTGGCGTGGTTCCGAGAGCAACTCGTCGTCCATGATGCGGAGCGGGCCTGCATCAGCGAGGTCCGGAATCCTGAAATACACCTCGATGCCGTTGGGGTCGACGAACTCTGTCAGCACGACCTTAACCGCATCGCCGGCGCGTTCAAGATTCGTCCACGCCTTGACGACGACCTTCTGTCCGTTGGGACGAACGCCATCGTCCAGGATCGGATTGCCGATGCTGGACGGATCGAGAACGAGATCACGGGGGTTCGGGCACTGCTTGAGCACAGCCGCATTCAGGGTATCGCTGAAGGTAAACAGAACCGGCCCGCGCAAGAGGGCGACGCGGCCTTCCTGGAGCATCCGGCCACGAACGAACCGCCAGTTCATCGGCATCGAGAGCGTCAGAGTGTCGCCGGATTTCCAGACCCGCTTGACGGTGGCGTAGCCGAGTTCGGATCGGTTTGGCGAGAGCGGCACGTCGCCCACGGTACACTCCATGCTCTCTGCCCAGCGCGGGGTACGGAACGTGAGCCCGAACTCGACCGGTTCTGAGCACGTAAACGACAGTTTGACCCCGCCCGAGCTCGGATATGCGGTTTCTTGTTTGATGTCAACGGTCTTGCCATTGACGTCGAAGCTCTTGTCAGAAGGGGTGAACAGGTTCAGCGCAATGCCACCGTCCTGGGTGCGGTAGTACACCTTCTGCGGCAGTTCGGCAACCGCACGGCGGAAGTTCCCGTTGCAGCAGAAGGTATCGATTCCCTGAAACTGCCGCCGCCCGGTGAACGGGGTGAAGTAGCAGATACGGCGGCCGTCCGGGGATTGTGCCCCGAACAGGGCGTTGTAGATCGCTCGTTCCATGACATCCCCGTACCGCATATCCCCTTCCATTCTCATGAGGCTGTCGATCCAGCGGAGTAGATAGGCCGTGACGCAGGATTCCTCGACCATTCCCGAGCCATCCTGATTGTACGTGAAGTGCTCTCCCTGCGAGGTTGAACCGGTCACCAGCAGGCCGCCGTGTCCCTTTTCAAGCAACTCCTGTTTCATCCACAGACTCTTCTTGAGGTAATCCTCGCCGCCGATCAGCCGATATAGTTCCATGTCAGGGTACATGTGCGATAACATCACGTAAACATGATAGCGGGCCTGTGAGATGTTTCTCGCCCAGGCGTCAAACGGCTTCAGGTAATACCAGTGCGGCTCGTACTGCAGGTGCTTGGCGAAGTCGAGGTACGTGGCCTCGCCGGTCACACGATAGAGCTCGACGAACCCTTCCGTGATTCCGGCAATGGACGTACCGGCAGGAATGATATGCTCCCCCTTCTCGTTGGCGGCGAACATCCTCATGATGTAGTCCGCCATGACTCTCGCGTCCGCCAGGGATTGCGGGTTTCCTGTCGCCCGGTAGTTTCGGACCAACGCCAGATTGATGTACTCTTGCTCGTGGAGAATCCAGTTGACAATGTTCTGCTGGTTGTTCGGTTCGACGTTCCAGAAACCCAGGTATCCGTCCGGATCGCGCGAACTCCGCAACTGATCCATGATGTATTGCGCCCGTTCAGCGACCTCTGGCGCGCCCGTGTATTGGGCAAATAGGCTGCCGGCGTCCAAGACCTTGCCGATGCCGTAGTACACGCTGTTTGTGGTGCCGCGGTCCGTTCGATGCTTGAACTTGTCCAGCCAATCCTGGTCCAGGTTGAGAACCATGTAGTTCTTGTCAACCAAGTCCATGATGCGTCGGTCGATTTCGCCACCCGCCATTTCCTGATGAGTGAGCCTTACCGAAGCCAACGTGTCCCCAATGAGCGGCTTGACGATATCCCGTTCGCCTGCAGTCAGTGCGCCTGCTGAGGAAACGAGCATGGCGAGGGTGGAGAGTCGTTTCATGGTGTCGAACATCCTTTACCCTTCTCTGCGTACTCAGTGTACCGCTGCCGTCGGCGCGGGCGGTCGCCAGGTTTGGCGACTTCGGTCACCGCGCCAGGCGAAGCCATCTCTGGCTCCAGCCTGGCCGGTTGCTGACGAGGGCTCTAATCTACTGCGACGAGCGGGTTGGGCCAACGACCAGAAGTGCGGCCAGCCCGTAGTGCCCGTCGGTGCCCAGTCGCAGCACGATCTGGTCGAGGGTCGGGTTGTAGACGATGGCGTTCATGTCGACGCTGCCCTCTGCCAGGAAACGCCGCAGTTCTGTGGCGGTGGCGGTGGCGCGCCGGGTGTTGACGATCTCGGCGAGATCGGCCCGCTGCCGTTCCACCAACTGCGTGACCAGTTGGCGCTGCGGCTCGCTCAGGGCGGCCAGGAAGGCCTCGCCGCTGTCGCCGGTCAGCGACGTGCTGATCGAGAAGTTGGGATTGCCCATGGCCGGGATGTCCTTCATATAGAACGAGCCGAAGTAGGTCGCGTGCCGTTCAGGGCAGAAGTAGACGTCGGCCTCGAGGTTGCCGGCGTACCAACTGAACATCTCGCTGGCGTAGGTCATGACCGCCACGTGAGCCGTGTGCGACAGGCTCTTCTTGTCGACCTGGTCCGCGAGTTCCGGCCAGGTGGAGGAGTCGTTGAAGGCCATCTTGGCGAGGTTGGCGGCGGTTTCCTGGAACCGCCCGGTGCGGAGCCTGCGGGTGGTGGCACGGCCGGCGCGGGTCCGATCCGAGGCGAGCTCCGGCGGTTTTGCCCGCGGCATCAGTCGCCGGGTGGGTCGGCCGTCAGGGGGGTGTCCGTCGCGTAGGACTTGAGTCGGTACACCAGCGTCCGCCGACCGATCCCCAGCAGCAGTGCGGCGCGGGTGCGGTTGCCTTGGCACTGTGCGAGGGCGGCCAGGATCCGTTGTTTCTCACCGGCCGCGAGGGTCTGCACCTCGCCGACTGGGCTGGCCGGTTGCGGCGTGCCGGAACGCAGTCGCGGCGGCAAGTGCTCGGGCAGGATGACACCGCCGCGCGCCATGAGACAGGAGCGGGCGAGGACGTTGCGCAGCTCGCGCACATTACCAGGCCAGGAATGGGCCAGCAGGAGGCGCTGTGTGGCGGGACTGAGGCGTGCCGGTTCGCCGCCAAACTCGGTTGCGAACAGGCGTGCCATGGGCACAATGTCGTCGAGACGTTCCCGCAGCGGCGGCAGATGCAGTTCCACCACGTTCAGGCGGTAGTACAAATCCTCCCGAAAACGACGTTCGGCGATGGCCTGTTCGAGTTCGCAGTTGGTGGCGGCGATCACGCGTACGTCGGCGTAGTGAGTCTGGTCCGAGCCCAGCGGCGAGTAGGAGCCATCCTGCAAGGCGCGCAACAGTTTCGCCTGCAGGGGCAGCGGCAACTCGCCCACCTCGTCGAGCATCAGCGTGGCCTCATGCGCAGTCTTCCAGCGCCCCTCGCGAGCCGACTGTGCGCCGGTGAAGGCGCCCCGCTCGTGCCCAAACAGTTCGCTCTCGACCATGGCGGCCGGAATCGCCGCGCAGTTGAGTTTGACGATGGGGCGGCTCGAACGTGGCCCCCAGGCGTGCAGCAGGTCCGCGATGACTTCTTTGCCCGAGCCGCTCTCCCCCGTGATCAGCACCGTGGCGTCGGACTGCGAAACCAGGTGCACCTCCTGCAGGATCTGCTGCATGGCGGCACTGTGCACGACGGTCCCGGGGCGCAAGGGTGGGAGGGACTCCGTGACCGGCGTCTGTGGCCCCAGGGTAGCAACCAGGAGGTCGCGCAGTTCGCCCAAGTCGATCGGCTTGGCGAGGTAATCCAGGGCGCCGTCCTTGACCACACTCACGGCCTGACGGATGTCGGGATAGGCCGTGATCAGCAGTACCGGCAACCGCGGGAAGCGTTCACGCACGAGGCCGACCAGTTCGATACCGTTCAACCGCGGCATACGCACATCCGAGATGAGCATCTCGACCGGGGTCGCGGCCAGCACGGCGAGCGCCTCCTGGCCGTTCTCAGCCAGCACGGCGTCGAAGCCCCATTCGCGCACGCAACGCGCCACCAGTTCACGTTGCGTGCGTTCATCATCGACGATCAGGACCACGGGCGGTTGGGGGCGACCTGGCGTCCTCATTCCGTGCCTTTCAACGTTGGCGTGTCGCCGGTACCGGCCACGGTCAGGCCCGAGATCTCGAAGGCCGCGCCTCCCGCGCCGCTCAGGCAGGCGATGCGCCAGCCGTGCGCACGGCAGATGCGCCGCGCGATCGCCAGGCCGAGGCCTGAGCCTTCGGCGGCCGTTGTGTAGTAGGGCGCGAAAACCGCCTCTCGGGCCGCTTCCGGGACGCCGGGACCGGCATCCCGAAGCGTGAGCGTCACGGTACCCGCCGCCGCCGGGCGTACCTGCACACTGACGACCCCAGAGTGCGGCGCGAAGCGGATGGCGTTATGCAGCAGATTGAAGAGCACCTGCCGGAGTTGCTCCCGGTCTGCCCAGACCGCCAGGCTGGGCACGGCGACGTGCAGGCCGAGTCCGGCGTCGGCGAGTTCGTCGGCCAGGAGTCCCGCCAATTCGGCACAGAGGTCGGCGATGGATACCGGGGCCAGGACCGGCGCCCGCGGCTTGGCGAAAAGCAGCAGTTCGTTGATGCGACTGGAGACGCGATCAATCTCCTGCACGATCGCGTCGGCCGCCAGGGCGGCCTCCTGCGCCTCGCCGCTGTGCGCCGCCAGATGCTGGGCCGTGCCGCGGACCACGCTCAGGGGGTTCTTAATCTCGTGGGCCAGGCCCGCCGCGACCAGGTTCATCTCCTGCAGGGCCCGCGTCTCCTCTGCGGCAAGACGCAGGCGCGCGGAGTCAGCCGTGGAGCGTCGTGACAGTCCCCAGAGCCGGACCAGGGCGATGGCCGCAGCCAGGGTCACGACACAGAACACGCCGACGGCCAGCTCGTCTCGGCGCCAACGTGCATGCAGGGTTGCCAGGGGAAGGCTGACCAGGAGGCGCGCCTTGAGCCCGGCCTCTGGCATGGCCGCGGCCTCGCGCCCACGCCGGCCCCCGTACCGCCCCGGCCCACTGCGGCTGCAGGCGCCAACATTGACCGTATCCCAGACGAGGATGTCCTGCTCCAGGAAGAGCGCTCCCTTGGGGGCCGCGTCCGCCGCCGCCAGATGCGCGAGCGGGACTCCCGCCCCGCCGACGATCCCGGTTTCCGAGGTCACCAGAGCGATGCCGCTGATGGAGGGGGACGCCACGATCTGGTCAAAGACGTCCTGGATGCCGATCTCCGCGCGGGCGACTGGTCCGCCCATGGTCCGCAGCGTGTTGGCAAGTGCATGCACCAGCGAAAACGCCTGGTCTTCCATAACCCGGCGTTCCCGGCGATGCCAATGCCGGAGGAAGCCGACGCTGAGCCCACCCACGAGCAGCCAGCCCACGAGCGCCGCGGTCCAGACGGCGCGGCGACCGGTGTGCTCTCCTGCGACCACGTTTTCGGGTTTCGTCATGGGAGGGTTACGACTCCTGCTTGGGCGGCTCGCCGCGCCCGCTCACCATACTGCTTCATGGCCTGGTCTCCATCCGTCCCGCCAGGTTGTCGGTCCGCACCCACGGCTCAGGGATAGCGCCGCCAGAGTGTCAGCGCTAACCGCCAGCGCTACAGCACTTTTCGTGCCAGAGCGGGCGTGGGCCGCGGCTGCCGCTGCGGTTGCAGGCCGACGCCGACGGCACTGCGCCGAATGCGCGCACTCACCCTGCAACTGCGCCGAATCCGCGCAGTTGCCATGACCGCTGCGAGCGCCTGGCAGCACCGGCTCGGGGCGCGCGAGACGGTTTTCGGCAGGGTTGGCACGGCAGGTGCTATTACCCTCGGCAGTCGGTGCCCAGGATGTTCGGGCGGAGTTCCCGGATCGGGATTGGCACCGGGATGAGGTTCGCGAAAGGAACCCAGATCATGCAGAAAACTCTCACCGCGTTGGCCCTGCTGGGCATGCTGACCCTTGGTGCTACCGAGGCCTTGGCCGGCGCCCGTCTGCAACAACGCGACGGCTCCTGCACCAGCAGCGGTACGGGCACGGGCACCGGCACTTGCGTGCAGCAGCGCGACGGCACCGGCACCTGCAGTGGCACGGGCACGGGCACCGGCGCCCGACTGCAGAAGCGCGACGGCACCGGCACCTGCAGTGGCACGGGCACGGGCGCCGGCGCCCGTCTGCAGAAGCGCGACGGCACCGGCACGGGCACGGGCACCGGCACCCGTCTGCAGAAGCGCGACGGCACCGGCACGGGCACCGGCAGCGGCGCCCGGCTGCAGAAACGCGACGGCACGGGCACCGGCAGCGGCGCCTGCGTCAGCGACGGCACCTGCGTCAGCGACGGCACCTGCGTCAGCGACGGCACCTGCGTCGGCGACGGCACGGGCACCGGCGATCGGCTACAGAAGCGCGACGGCTCCTGCACACCCTGAGCACGGCACCGGGTTACCCAGGGCGGCGCAGGTTCTCTGCGCCGCCCTGGGTCGTGCCGGTACAGCCGTGAGTCGCCGCGCTTCTCTGCCCCCGGCGTGCTCACCCCTGTGCCGGTTTGTTTCGTTGCCCATCCACCCCACCCCTTCGGAGGCCCAATACCCATGCTACCGAGAATCCCTGCGACCCTTCTCCTCGCGGCGCTGCTGGTCGGCGCCGCGCACGCGGGCGCCCAAGTCATCCCAGGCCACTACATCGTCAGACTTCAGGACGACTGCGATGCGGACGCTGTGGCGAGGGCGCACGGCGTCCGCGCCGTGCATGTCTACGACAGTGCCGTGCGAGGTTTCGCCGGGGCTCTCTCCACGGGCCAACTGCGGACGCTGCGGCGCGACCGGCGCGTGCTGGCCGTCGAGTCCGACCAGCGCGTAACGGTCCTCGGCCGGGTGGTGAACGACGGCACCCTCGCCGCGGTGACGGTGACCAGCAGCGGCGACCTGGTGCCCACCGGCGTGGACCGCATCGACGCCGAGTTGAACCCGTGCAGCAACGCCGCGGCCGTCGGAATTGCCATCATCGACACCGGCATCTGCCTGACCCATCCCGATCTCTACGTCGTGGGCGGCATTTCGTATGTCAGCGGCATCACCTCAGCCAACGACGACAACGGCCACGGCTCCCACGTTGCCGGGAGCGCCGCAGCCAGGATCGACGGTGTCGGTGTGCGGGGTGTGGCTCCTAACGCACGCCTGTTTGCCGTGAAGGTCCTCGACAGTACCGGCAGCGGTTCGCTTTCGGCCGTCATCGCCGGGGTCAACTGGGTGACCAAGAACGCGAAACTGAAGGTCATCAAGGTGGCCAACATGAGCCTGGGTTTCCCAGCCACCAGCACCACGCTCAACAACGCTATCAGCAAGTCGGTGAACGCCGGGGTGACGTATGTGGTGGCGGCAGGCAACAGCGCGACCGACGCGGCCACCTTCAGTCCGGCCAACCACCCCAGCGTGATCACGGTCTCGGCGATCGCCGACGAGGACGGGGGCTGCGGTGCCGATGGGCTGGCGACCTATTACGGCAGCGATGACAGCTTTGCCACCTTCAGCAACTACGGCGCCGTGGTGGACATCGCGGCCCCGGGCGTAAGCATCTACTCGACCTTCAAAGATGGCGGCTACGCCACGATGTCGGGCACGAGCATGGCTGCCCCGCATGTCAGCGGTTGTGTCGCGCTCTACCTCGCCACGCATCCCACGGCGACGCCGGCAACGGTGCGCGCGGCGCTGCTGGCGCTGGCGACACCGCAGTCGCCGGTGGTGCCTTGGCTGGACCCCACGGGCCGCGAACGTGGCGGCTTCAGTGCGGATCGGGATAGCTATGCCGAACCACTCGCCGATGCCGCGGGGCTCTGACCGACCACGAGCGCAGGTGCCCGCATCCCGGTGTGGGTGGTGAGCGTGGTGTCGCCAACGGCAGTATGTTGGGGCTGGTCTCGGCTCCCGCGCGGCCAGGTTGTTTGGCCGTGCGGCGGGCAGCAAAGGTAAGGGCGGCATCCGGGAGTGTTGCATGCGATGAGGTCGGCCCTGCTGGCACTGGTAGTCTGCACGGCGCTCCACGCCGGAGTCGCAGCGGCAGCGCCATCGCCGTTCGAGATGGATACCTGGCCGAGCGCGGCAAACGGGGTCGATACGCGTGTGCTGGCGGCCCTGCAGCGGCAGGGTCTCGAACCCGCTGCGCCCTGCAGCGACGGGGTCTTCATCCGGCGCGTCTACCTGGACGTGATCGGCGCCTTGCCTGAGCCTGCCGCGGTGCTCGCTTTCCTGGCGGACACCCGCCCCGACAAGCGGGCGCGGCTGATCGACGAGCTGCTGGCGCGGCCGGAGTTCGCCGAGTACTGGACGCTCAAGTGGTGCGACCTGCTGCGGGTCAAGGCCGAGTTCCCCATCAACCTCTGGCCCAATGCCGTGCAGGCCTACGAGCGCTGGATCCATGAGGCGGTCAGGACGAACGTGCCCTATGACCAGTTTGCCCGCGCCCTGCTGACGTCCAGCGGCAGCAACTTCCGGGTGCCTCCGGTGAACTTCTACCGCGCGCTGCAGAGCCGCGAACCGCAGGGGCTGGCCGAAGCGGTGGCGCTGACCCTGATGGGCGTGCGTCTGGCGAGTTGGCCGGCAGCTCGCCGCGACGGCCTGGCCGCCTTCTTCTCGAGGGTCGCCTTCAAAGGTACGGATGAGTGGAAGGAAGAGATCGTCTGCCTCGACCCGGCGCCGGCGGGCCCTCTCGCGGCGGTCTTTCCCGACGGGACCACGGTAGCCATCCCAGCGGGCGACGATCCGCGGGTCGCCTTTGCCGAGTGGCTGCTGACGCCGGGCAACCCCTGGTTCGCGCGGAGCATCGCCAACCGCGTCTGGGCCTGGTTGCTGGGGCGCGGCATCATTCACGAGCCCGACGATATCCGCCCCGACAATCCACCCGTCAACCCGGAGCTGTTGAGCTACCTCGAGCAGGAACTCGTGGGCGCGAAATACGATCTGCAGCACCTCTTCCGGCTGATCCTGAACTCCCGCACCTACCAGCAGTCGCCGCTGCCGCGCGCTGCCCGCCGGGATGCCGAAGCCTGCTTCGCCTGCTACCCGGTCCGGCGTCTGGACGCGGAGGTCCTGATCGATGCCCTGGTCGGGGTGGGTGGGAGCCGGGAGCGCTACGAGAGCCGTATTCCGGAACCCTTCACCTGGATCCCCGAGGAGCAGCGGACGATCGCCTTGGCCGACGGCAGCATCACCAGTACCTTCCTGCAGATGTTTGGGCGCCCGCCCCGTGATACCGGCCTGGAATCCGAGCGCACCACCAACAGCACCGATGCCCAGCGGCTGTTCATGCTCAACTCCACGGACGTCTACAAACGGCTGGCGGGCAGTCTGCGTCTGCGTCGGGTCGCTCTCGCCGCCGGTGGGGACCGCACCCAAGCGATCCGCGGGGTCTACATGGCCCTGCTGGCGCGCGAGCCCCTCGCGACCGAGTTGGCGGCGGCGGACGCCTACTGGCAGGACCCGCGTTCGGAAGGCGACCAGGGGCTGACGGACCTGGCCTGGGCCCTGGTCAACAGCATGGAGTTCCTGTACCGGCACTGAGGCTGGCAGCAGGATGGGAAATGGGCGCCATGAATGAGCTGCGAGCCGACACCAGCCTAACCCGCCGCGAGGCGCTGAGCCGCCTGCTGGCGGGAGCCGCTGGGCTGGCCTTGGCCAAGCCGTTGGCGGCCTGGGCGCAGACGGCCACCCCGCCGGCGCCGGCAAAGGCGGTGATCCAGATCTGGATGTGGGGTGGCCCGCCGCAGACGGACACCTTCGACCCGAAGCCGGCGGCGGGTTACGACTACTGCGGCCCGTTCCGGCAGGCGCTCGACACCAATGTGCCCGGGATCCAGATTGGGCAACTGCTGCCTCTGCTCGCACAACAAGCCGATAAGTACGCTCTTATCCGCAGCCTGACCCATGGCAACAATGGCCACGAGACCGCAGCCTACATCGTCCAGACCGGCCACCCGCCCGGCGGGCGCCTGGTCTTCCCCGCCCTCGGCGCCCTGGTTGCGAAGTACCGGGGGTACGAGGCCGGCTACAGCGGCCTGGTCCCGCCCTACGTCGTGCTGACGGAGCCTCAGGGCCGCTTTGACGAGGCGGGATTCCTGGGGCCACGCTACAAGCCCTTCGCCACCGGGGGCGATCCGAACGCCGGCCGTTTCGTGGTCGAGGGGGTCGTGGCCGGGAACATCACGGACGAGCGCCAGGCCCGTCGGCGCGAGTTGCTGCACTCGCTGGACACCCTCAAGCAGGCTCTGCCGGAGCACCCGCTGGCGGTGGAACTCGAGCGCTGCGAAGCCAAAGCCTACGAAATGATCCTCGGCGACGCCGGCAAGCTGTTCGACCTGTCGACCGAGGACGAGGCACTGCGCCGCCGCTACGGCCGCAATAGCTTCGGCCAGTCCTGCCTGATGGCGCGGCGACTGGTGGCCGCGGGCGTGCCCTTCGTGACCATCAACTACGGCGGCTGGGACACCCACAAACAGCACTTCGAGACTATGCGTGCGAAGCTGCCGCAGATGGACGCCGGCCTGGCAACGCTGTTGCAGGATCTGGCTGACCACGGCCTGCTGGAGAGCACGATCGTCTGGTGGAGCGGGGAGTTCGGGCGCAGCCCGAAGGTGGCCTGGTCGGCACCCTGGAACGGCGGACGCCATCACTTCGGACAGTGCTTCTCGGCCCTGCTCGCCGGGGGTGGCTTCAAGGGCGGCCGCGTGGTCGGGGCCTCGGATGCCACCGGGGAGCAGGTCGCGGAGCGGCCCGTCTACCCCGCGGATGTGCTCGGCAGTATCTGCGCCCGACTCGGTATCGACCCGGAGGCCGCCCTGGCCAATCCGCGCGGCGTCGATCTCAAGGTCATGCCTTCGGGCGAAGAGTTCGGCAAGGGCGGCGGGCGCCTGCAGGAGATCATGTAGGCCGATGAGAGTTGATCTGAAGCGCCATGTACTCCGGCTTGCGGCCCTCGCGACTGCCGGGCTGGTCCTGGCCTGGGGCCACGCCGCCAGCGCGGTACCGCAAATCGGCTATGCCTACCCGGCGGGCGGGCAACGCGGCACCACCTTCACCGTCGAGGTCGGCGGTCAGGGGCTGCGTGGCGTGGACGCGGTGCGCGTCTCCGGGACCGGGGTGCAGGCGACGGTGGTGACAGTGGTCCCGGCGCTCAGCGACGAGGACCTCTGGAAGGCCTCCCAGTTCTTGCGCGACCTGGTCCGGCGGCGCTGGTCCGCGCGCGCCATGGAGGCGGTGAAGAACGCCGACGAGCCGGCCCTGCCCGATCACCTCTGGCTGCGGGATCTTGACACCCGAACCCCCGCCGAACTGGAGCGGCTGCGGGCCCGGCTTTTCGACCCTCGCAAGCAGCCGAATGCGCAGATTGCCGAGCAGGTGATCGTGGCGGTCACCATCGCCCCGGACGCCGTCCCCGGTGATCGGGAACTGCGGCTGGCCGCGCCCGAGGGGGTAAGCAACCCACTGTGCTTCCAGGTGGGGGTTCTACCGGAAATCAGCGAAGCGGACTTCGCCGGCGGCCCGGCGGCGCGGGTGCTGGAGGTCCCGGTGCAGCTCAACGGCCAGATCACCCCCGGCGAGACGGATCGCGTGAGCTTGCGGCTGCGCCAGGGCCTGCGCTTGGTGATCCGCCTGCAGGCCCGGCACCTGATCCCGTACCTGGCCGATGCCGTGCCCGGCTGGTTCCAGGCGGTCATGGCCCTGTATGGTCCGGACGGCCGGGAAGTCGCCTGGAACGACGACGACGGCGGCGATCCCGACCCGACGCTCCTCTACGAGGTCCCGGCAGACGGCGTCTACGAGCTCGCGGTCCACGATGCCATCTACCGAGGCCGCGACGACTTCGTCTACCGCATCGCCGTCGGCGAACTGCCCCTGGTCACGGCGATCTTCCCGCTCGGCGGCCGGGAGGACGTGCCGCTGACGGTGTCGGTGCGCGGCTGGAACCTTCCCGCCGAGACCCTGTCTCTCGACACCCAGCCCGGCGGCGAGGCCCTGCGGAGCGTGGCGGTGGGCGCGGACCGCGGACCCTGCAGCCCCGCCGTCGGCTACGCCGTCGATACGCTGCCGGAGGGCACCGAGACCGAGCCCAACGATACCGCCAGCCAGGCCCAGGAGGTGGCCTTCCCGCAGGTCGTCAACGGTCGCATCGGGCGGCCCGGTGACGTCGACGTCTTCCGCTTCAGCGGCCAGGCCGGCCAGGCGTTCGTGGCCGAGGTGGTCGCGCGCCGGTTGAACTCGCCCCTGGACTCGGTGTTGCGCCTGGTGGACGCCGAGGGGACCCAGATCGCCCTCAACGACGACTGCAAGGACCCGGAGTTGGGTCTGCTCACGCACCAGGCCGACTCGAGCGTGCGGCTGACACTGCCGCGCGCCGGCGTCTATCGGCTCTATCTCGCCGACGTCCAGCGTCAGGGCGGGGAAGCCTACGCCTACCGCCTGCGTCTGCGGCCGGCCCAGCCCGATGTCGCCCTGCGCCTGGTCCCGTCGTGCATCAACCTGCGCAGCGGGCAGACGACCTCGGTGCTCGTTCAGGCTCTGCGCAAGGATGGTTTCGACGGGCCCATCGACCTGGCGCTGCTCGCGGCCCCGGAGGGCTGTGCCGTGGGGAACACCCAGATCCCGGCCGGGAAGAACTCCGTCGAGATGAGGTTCACCGCGCCCCAGGGTGCGGGCAGGCGGGTGTTCCCGGTGCGCCTCGAAGGGCGCGCGGAGATTGCCGGGGTGATGGTGCGGCGGCCGGTGGTCGCGGCGGAAGACATGATGCAGGCCTTCCTCTGGCGCTTTCTGGTACCCCAACGGGAGGTGCTGGTGGCGGTGGCCGGCTCGCGGCCGCTGCCGACCGTCTGGCTGCCGCTGGTCCCCGGGGTGCGGTTGGCCAGCACCAGCCCCGTCCGCATCCCGCTCGGTGGCACGGCGCGCGTCGAGATCGCAGCACCAGCGGCGCTGGACGACCCCAGCCGGACGGCGCTGGCGGCGCTGCGTTTCCGCCTGGGCGCGGCCTGCCGGGGTGTGACCCTGCAGAGCGCGCGCGTAGAGCCCACCGGCGTGGTCCTGACGCTGAAGGCGGATGCGAATACCGCCTGGGTCGGCGACGTGGCGAATGCCATGGTCGAGGCCAGCGTCGAGCCGCCGGCAGGCGACCGGGGCGACCCGCTCGCGGGGCGCTTGGGGCCCCTCTCGCTCGGCGTGCTGCCGCCGGTTCCGTTTGAGGTCGTGAGTCCCTGATGGCATACGGGGGAGGCAGGATGAACGCGCGCAAAGTACGGGCTGGAGAGCGAACGACCACCGGGGTGGCGCGCGCCGGCCGCATGACCGCCGCCGTGCTGCTGGCGACGGCGGCCGGGATTTGGGCGCAGGAGGCGTTGACGGCGACGCTGCACCCCTCGGGCCTGATCCAGGTCAGCCGCGCCGGCGTGGCCCTGGCCACCATCGAATTGAGTGCTCACGGCTCAGGCTGGGAGCACGCACCTCAGAAAACCGCGAGCGCCGAAACCAGCGACCTCCCGGGCGCGGCCGGCAAACGCATTACCGGCGTCCTGACCATCCCGAAGACCGCCGGCGCGACCCTCCGTTACAGCGAGAGCGTGAAGGCCCTGCCGCAGGGCTTTGAGCTCACCTACGACCTCAGCAGCACCGTGGCCACCAAGCTCAGCGGACTGCAGTTCTCGGTCAATCTGCCGGTGACGCAGTACGCGGGTAAGGAGGTGCTGATCTCGCGGCTGGGCGACGAACCGGACCTGGTGGGGCTGCCGCAGGAGCAGCAGAAGGGGACCTTCCAGCTCTGGTCCGGCCAGGGAGCCCGGGTTGAAGTGGCAAAGGGCACAGCCGACGCGGTCACGATCGAGTTGCGCGCGGCGACGGATGTCGTGGTCCAGGACTTGCGCCAGTGGAACAACCCGGTCTTCGAGGTCCGCGTGCCCGCCATCATGGAAGATCCGGGCCGCGACGTCGCCGCCGGGGAGGCGTTCCATCTGGACCTTCGTGTCACCTTCGCTGCACCCGTGACCCTCGCCGGGCCCTGAGACGACGCGTGACACGCGCATGGCGGAGACAGTCAGCCCGTGGACCAATCCTGTTAACCTCCTGGCCGCACCCTCGGCTGGAGACGGGCAGGTAGGTCGGGGGTGCCAGTACCCGACCCCGGCCGCGAGCTTGGCGCGCGGCCGGCAGTAGTCCCGTGCTGCCAAGCAGAACGGGGAGAGTTAACCGCATTGGCCCGCAGGCGCCCATGTTGCCGAGAGGAGGAATCGCCGTGAACGTCCGCCTCAGCAGAGCCTTCGCCCTGGGTCTGGCCAGCGTCGGGATCACGCTCGCGACTCTGTCGGCGGCGGAGCCGCCGGACCTGGCTCTGAGCGCCTGCGACCAACCCTTCGTGTTCGGGTTCGGTTCGTGGGAGAAGGCGAAGGAGCTGTTTCCGGCCCAGGCTGACGGCATCCACATCAGCGCCAAAGACTGCCGGGGTGGCGCCGGGATCGCGGGGCTGAGCGTCGACGTTCGGGACCGCGGCGATTGGTCGCCGGCGTTGACGCTGACGGTGACCGGGCAGAATCAGGCGGGGACTCTGAACCTCCACCTGCAGGAGGCGGATGGGACGGCGCACGTCTACCGATACGACCTGAAGGACCTCAAGCCGGGCCAGGTGCAGACGCTCACGCCGGACTACGGAGTCTCGCTGAGCGAACCGTCCACCGTGGAGAAGCCGGGCGCCACCCCGGGGCTGCTGCAGGTGAACACGCTGATGGTCATCGGCGACTGGAGCGGCACGCCGATCGACATCGTCCTCTCCCGCGTCGCGCTGACGCCGCCGACCACGGCCCTGCTCGCCGGCCGCGCCCAGCTCCGGGAGATCCGGGCGCGGGAAGCGGAGCGGGCTCGTCAGGAGGCCGAAGCCAAAGCGCAGGCCCGCCGGGACTTGCTGGCCACCGGCGCCCAACACCCCGCGGACGGCCCGGAGATCAGACAGGTCTGCGCCGTGGCCGCCGACGTCATCGCCATCACCCTCCAGGCTGGCCATCATGTCAGCAACGAACTCGTGCCCTACGTGGCCGAGGCGGGTGACGAGATCGTGGACGAGGAGAAGGGTAGCCCGCGGCACCGGCTGACCGACGGCAAGGTGGTCGATTACTTCCAGAGGGGCCTCTTCCGGAAGGCAGGCAACACCCGTACCAAGGTGGGCTTGCTCTCTCCCGACAGCAAGTGGGTCTTCGTTGAGCATGCGAGCGCCGGGCAAGCGCTGGACGAGACCGTGGTCGATGTTCCCGCCGCCTACTCCATCCAGTCGGCCGACGACCCGGCCTATGCAGTGGCGCAAGCGCCGGCGCGGGTCTTCCGCAAGGGTAAACCCAACGGCTACAGCCAGCCTTTGCCCTTCCTCTACACGCTCTCCCTGCAGTTGCCCTCGGCGCTCAAAGAAGGCGCGACCTACACGGTCCGTTTTGTCGGCGTGAACAGCGCACGGGAGACCATCGACTACGTCCACGCGCCGCGGCAGGTCCGAACCCTCGCCCTTCACGCCATCCAGACCGGCTATCGCCCAGACGACCCCTGGAAGCGCGCCTACCTCTCGTTCTGGATGGGCGTCGATCAGGAGGGGAAGGGCGGCAGTTGCACGCCCGACGTCGCCACCTTCGAGCTGCTGGACGCAGCGGGCAAGACCGTCTTCAGCGGTCCGACGGAACTCGCCAAGGCGGACGGCGCCGCGGAGCAGATCAGCATCCACGAGTCGCTCGACTACACTAAGGCCGCCGTGCGTCGCCTCGACTTCAGTGCCTTTGCGACCCCGGGCGAGTACCGGGTGTTCGTCCCCGGCCTGGGGGTCAGCGGGCCGTTCCGCATCGCTGCCGAGGTTTGGGAGCGGCCGTTCAAGGCGGCCATGCAAGGGATCCTGACGCAGCGGCAGGGGATCGAGCTCGGGCCACCGGCCTGCGCGTACCGCCGGCGGCGGCCGCTTCATCCCGACGACGGCGTGACCTTCTACCAGATGACGATGCTGCAGCAGGAAGGGCAGGAAGGGGCGCGCGGCGAACACCTGCTCGAACTGGCCAAGGCCGGCCCCCTGCAGCCCGTCAGCGGCGTCTGGGGCGGGTACCAGGACGCGGGCGACTGGGACACGATCGGGCATCATCTCAGCGCCACCTACGATCTGCTCGGCCTCGCTGATCTGAACCCCGCGGCGTTTGTGCAGACGCGGCTCTCGCTGCCGGCGGCGGAGATGACGAACGACCTGCCCGACTTACTCGACGAGGCGCTCTGGCAGATGCCCTTGTGGCGGCGCCTGCAACTCCCCGATGGCGGGGTGCGCGGCGGCTACGGGGATGGCTGGGGCTGCTACAAAGGTGAGACCAGTGCCATGCTCACCTATGCGGGCGTCTACGCCGTCGATCATGACACCACCCTGCGCTACGCCGCGGCGGCGGCGCGGACAGCGCGCGTCCTTGCCGTCTATGACCAGGGTCTCGCCGCCGAGTACCTGGAATCGGCCCGGCGCGCCTGGGCCTGGGCGGAAGCGCATGCCCGCGACGACGACCCCACCTACGCGCGGCTGAAGGCGCGGCAGGACTGGCCGCCCTTCCTTGCCGCCCTGGCCAACGCGCGCGCCGCGGCCGCGGTCGAGCTTCTGGCCGCCACCCGCGAGCCGGCCTACGACGCCGCCTTCAAGCAGTCGACGGAGCTCGTCAGGGAGCCCGCGCTCTACCTGGATCAGCTCGGGGCGGACTTCGCCTACGCGCGCCTGCCGGCGGGTCTGGGCGACCCAGAGCTCAAGGCCCGGGCCGTGGCGCGCATCGCGGCCTACGCCGACCACGCCATCGAGTTCAGTCGCAAGAATGCCTTCGACCTCATTGCCGGGGCGCGCACCGACTACCCGCTGATCTTCGCCTGCCGCTACTTCAGCACGCCGGCGCAGGGCGGCCTCTCCCTGATCTACGCCTACGAACTGACCCGCCAGCCGGCCTACCTGGCCGCCGCCGTGCAGGGGGCGAACTACAGCCTTGGCGCCAACCCGGACAACCTCTCGTACTGCACCGGCGTCGGCGACCAGGCGCAGCACTTCACCTTCATCGTCGACGCGCAGGTCACCGGCCAGCTCCCTGATGTGATCGTCGGGCACATCCCCTACGGGCAGGGCAATGAGGGCAACGCCATGAGCCGGAGCAGCAACGGCTGGGTTCAGCAATGGCTGCTGAATTTCGGGCCGACCAAGAAGATGGTGCCGAACTGGTACGACTGGCCCGTGTACGAGCAGTACATCGACTTCGGCCGTTACCCGCTGCACAACGAGAACTGCTTCAACCAGACCTCGGTCCCGGCCGCCTGCATCTGGTTCTACCTGCACACGCGGCCGGCGACCGGGAACTGAAGGAACGAGAGCCGGTGATGGCGTCGAGGCAGGCGCGTGAAGCCGGGCCCCCAGCTCACTCTCTGGTGTCGGCCCCAGAACAACCCTTTCCGTGAGGTGCCAACGTGAGCGTGTCCCGCTTCAGCCGCAGCCTTCACCCGGCCGGCGCTGCATTCGTCTATGCATGGGTGGCCCCGGTTACCGGGGCTGCAGGAGAACTGGCGGGGCCGTATACCGATTCGGTCGATTCCTTCGACAAGAACGAAAGGAACAACAGACATGTTCGGCGGCACCGGCGGGTATTTCTGGCTGGACTCGTGGATTCTGGCCAACATTGTGCAACTGGGAACGCAGACATTCTGCGGGCGGTTCCTGAACCGCACCAATGATCCCTGCGGGCGACAGAATGACCAGATGACGCAGGCCGCGCGCTCGGGATGCGCCAACATCGCGGAGGGTTCGGCGCGGCGGGCAACCTCGCGCGAAACCGAGATGAAGCTCACCGACGTGGCGCGGTCAAGCCTGGCGGAGCTTTCGGGCGATTACCTGAAGGCGAACTGCCTGCTGATCCTCATCGCCCGGGTGATCAACATGCTCAACCACCAGATGGAGACGCAAGGGGAGCGATTCGAGCAGGAGGGCGGGTTCCGCGAGAAGCTCACCAGCATCCGGGTGGAGGCCCGAGCCAAGCAGGAAGCGGCGCCGATGTGTCCGGACTGCGGCAAAGCCATGACCCGGCGCAAGGCCCGAACCGGCAAGAACGCGGGCCAGGGCTTCTGGGGTTGCACAGGGTATCCGGAGTGTAAGGGAGTGAGGGAGATGGAGGAAACGACGGATTCGAAGGAGCCAAATTAGTCGATGAGATCGATTCGCTCGGTTCTGTCGACAACGAAGGACGACAACATGAGACAGCAGGTTCCCCTGAGTCGCCACGACACCAACCGGGCCACCACACTCAGGTGGCCGCCCTGCCTCGGCCACTTCAATGACGGTGGCATCCATCGTGGCGTGAGCCTGGAAATCGCCGGTGGCCCGGCGCTGGAGGCCGTCCGTGCAGGTGCCCTGCTTGGATACGCCCGCCTGGTCGCCGGGGAACCCGCACCTCGTGCCGGTCGCGGTCGAGCTGCTCGACGCGGCCCGCCCGGTTCTCGGCCGTCGCGAGTTTGCCTTCGGTTTCCGCACCCTCGCCATGCGCGACGGGCAGGTGCAGCTCAACGGCCGGCCGTACCCGCTCAAGGGTGTCCACAGCATCGGCAACGAATGCAACACGACCAATCCCGAGGCCGAGGCATTCCTCCGGGCTCTTGCGGCAACGATTCGTGAGGCCGATCCGACGCGCCTGCTCTCTTGCGCCGCGCTCTACGGCAGCGTCGGCCCCATCGCGGACATCGTCGACGTGCTCGGCATCAACTCCTACTGGGGTTGGTATGACAAGATATGGGGCGGCAAGGGGTTCGGCGCCAGAGGAGGGTTCAGAGTCCGGGGTTCAGGGTTCAGGGGTACGGAAAGAGCCCATCGACCTCACGCCGATGCGCAGGATGATTGACGAGGCGCTGGCGAAGAAGCGCAACCTGGCGTTGCTGCTGACCGAGTTTGGTGCCGACTCCGTACCCGGCAACTACTCGGCCAGCCGCGATCTAAGGAGGAACCAGTATGACGGCACCCCGGTGTGCGTCTCTCCTGCTTGCCGTCTGGCTTGCGGGTGGGACCGCGGTTCAAGCCCAAGACCTGACGGCGACGGCCTCCAGCGACTGGGGACCCGGCTATGAGGCGGCGGCCGCGGCGGACGGGGTCGCGGGGGAAAGCGGCAACTACTGGCAGACGGTCCAGGGGACGGCCAGGGGCGCCTGGTGGCAGGCGGACCTGGGCGAGGTCGTGCCCATGCGTGGCGTGACCATCACCTGGGCCAGGTACGAGGATAAGGTCCACGCGCCGCCAGCCCGCGTCACCGTGCAGGTCAGCCTCTCCGGCATTGAGGGCACCTGGCAGGATGTCCAGACCCTCGGCCCCGACGCGATCCCGCGCGACGAGGCCCCTTGGGGCGAGGGCCAGGTGCGCCGTTGTCCGTTCGTCCAGGCGGTGCCGGGGCGCTATGTCCGCCTGTGCTTTCCTGAGGGCGACCAACCCGGGGCCAGGTATGAGGGCTACATCTGCCTCGGCGAGGTGGAGGTGGAGGCGCCGGGACGGGTGTCCCCGCGGGTGACCATCGAGGGTCCCTTCGGCCGTGCGGAGGTCGCCACGCAGCGCCCTGCCCTGGTCTCATTCCAGCTGCGCGGACCCGCGGGCCTGACGGCGCAGTCCGTACTGGCCACCGTGGGCCGCCGCCCTTGGGCGCGCCAGGGGTACACCTACGTCGTGGCCGAAGACGGGACGCGCTACGAGAGTCGCCTCCAGAGCCCCGAGGCGGTCGAGACCGAGGAGGCCGACGGCCGCACGGTGCTGCGCTTGCGCGGGGTGAAGCTGGCGGCGGCCGCGGACCAGCCGGCAGCAGCCGTCGAGGACTGGACTCTCGCAGCGCCGGGGGACGGCAGCAGGCTGGTCTGGACCATCCGCCGCCGCTGGTTGCGGGATATGTTCATCGGCTGCGCCGGGAGTCCCGGGCTGTTCCTCAGTTTCGACGCTCGCCAGCGCTCGAACTCCACCACCGGCACGCTGTGGGTGGATCCCCTGCGCCTGGCGGCCCAGCCGAGCGCGCTCTATGCGCTGTCTCCGGCCCCCGGGCGGATTTCGGAGAACCACCTGTCGGTCCTGCGCGACCGCGACACCTGGGCCATCCTCAAGCTCTGGACGAACTGGCACGCTCCGGTCGATCTGCGTCTGGAGGTCGCGGGGGGCCACCTCTACCGGCGCGGCAGCTACGCCTGGCTGAGCGAAGTGGGGGCGGTCACGGACGCCTCCTGGCAGGGACGCCGGCAAGTCGGCCAGACGGAGGAGGTCACGCTCTCTGTCGCTCCCGTCGACAAGGCAGCCACGGGCTACCAGTTGGCGGTCAGCCTGCCGGACCCGGCCACCGAGACCGCGTTGCGCGACTTCTATGGCTCGGTGCTGAATGGCGGGGCAGTCAACGACCAGAAGGGCTTCGACTTCGGCAACGAGACGGATGGCTGGTACTACGCCGGATCGTGCTGGATGTACGGCATGGCGCTGGCCGCTGGGGTTCCCGTCCCGGGCGCTCTGGCGGCGCAGCCGTACGCTGCGGCGCCGGCTTTCCGCGAGCACCTGGCGCACGTGTTCGCCACGGTCGACGCGCAGGGGCGGGCCTGCTTCGGTTACAACCAGGGTGGCGAGTGGGTCGACGACAACCTGCACACGGTCATCGGCACCCATGCCTACCTGCTGCACAGCGGCGACCTGGCCTTCGTGCGGCAGCACCTCCCCGTGCTGGAGAAGATGCTGGCGTACTTCCTCCAGCGGCGCAACGCGCAGGGCCTCTTTGTCCTGGCTGACGTCGGGGCGCACTGGTACTACGATGCCATCACCACCGGCGGCGTAAACGGCTACTACAATGCGTTCCTGTACCAGGCTGCTCTGGACCTGGCGGAGATGGAGGCCGCAGCCGGCCGGCCGGAGCAGGCCCGGCTCTACCGCGAGGTCGCCGGTACGCTCGAGGAAGCGTTCAACCGGGTGCTGTGGCGTGAAGACCTGCCCGGCGGCCCGCGTTACCTGGACTGGATCGACGGGGCGGGGCGCGAGGTCGCCTACTTCTGCGACCTCTGCCAATGGCCGGCGGTGGCGGTCGGCATCGCCTCCGCGGAGCAGGCACGCAAGATCGTGGCCACGGCCGATGCGCGCCTCGCCGAACTCGAGAAGGAGAACGGCTACACGGGCTGCGCTACACTGTCGGCACTCTGGCCGGTACCGCCGGACCTGAACCCGTACGCTTGGCAAACCTACGGGCGCTACATGAACGGCGGCAGCCTGCTGGTACAGACGTACTGGGAGATCATGGCCCGCTGCCGGGCCGGCGATGCCGCAGGCGCCGCCCGGCGCCTGACCCGCTTTGCTCAGCGTGCCAGCCAGACCTCCTGGGCCGGCGACAACGCCGCCGACATCACCGGCGAGATGCGACACGGCGACGGCGAACCCTATCTGGCCGACATGGTGGCCACCACCGCAGCCCTGGTCCATGGCGTGCTGGGCATCCGGCCGACCTGGGACGGCCTGACCGTCACGCCCTGCCTGCCGCCGGACTGGCCCCGCGCCCAGGCGGAGATCCTCTTCAAAGGCCGGCGGCACCGGGTTACCATCGCGGGCCGAGACGCCACGATCGAGCCCCTGGACATCGCCATCGACATGCCGTTGCTGTGGCTGATGGACTTCAACCTGCGGCGCACGCCCGGCGGTACCGCCACCACGCAGGATATCGAGTTCCGCGGGCCTTACGCTGACTCGTTCGCCCTGCGCCGGGTCATTGACGATGGGGGCGCGCTCGGCATCTGGAAACTGGACGAGGCGGAGGGAATGGTGCAGGATGCCAGCGCGCATCGGCGGCTCGGGACCGTCGCGGGCAACGTGGTGCGTGGCTGCGCCGGACACGACGGAACCGGCAAGGCCATGCAGTTCGCGGGCGAGGGACAGATCGGTATCGCGGACTCCGCGGACCTGCTCTTCGGGCCTGGCGACAGCTTCACGGTGCAGTGCTGGTTCCGCACCGGGGCACAGGACAGCCGAGTCATGGTTGGCAAGCCGGGAGCGTACTGTGTCTACGTCAAGCAAGGCCGTCTGGCGGCCTGGGTAATGCAGGCGGACCTCCAGTTCCGCGAGGCCCTCGGAAGTGGTCCCGCGGCGGATGGCCAGTGGCACCATGTCGCTGCCGTCTACGACCGCCAGGCCCAGCGGCTGGCGCTGTATCTCGACGGCGCCCTGGACACGGCGGCCGGTCAGCCCGCCGCCGAGAACCCCATCGACATCACGCCCATCGGCGCCGCCGTCAGCCGGGACGAACTCACCCTCGGCGGACTGGGCGCCAGCTTCCACTTCGTCGGCGAGTTGGACGAGGTCTGTGTCTGCCGCGGCGCGTTGTCGCCGGCTGAGTTTGCACTGCGCCAAGACTACCCCCCGCGGTACGGCAGCGGCACCGTGTCCTATGCGGCCAGCGGCGTCTATACCAGTCCGGCGTACGACTGGACCACGCCAGCACGCCTGCAGGAGCTGGCCGTCAGCGTCGACCTCCATGGCGGCGAAGCGAAGGCAGTGCTGCAGGCCTCGGACGACGGCTTCGTCACCGTGCGTTCGAGCCTGGAGTTCCCCCTGCGCGACGGCGTCACCGTCCACCCCGCAGGCGTCAGCGGTCCCGTGGGCCGCAGCGTGCGTGCCCGATTCGAACTGACCCGAGGGTCAGACCCGTCTACGACCCCTGTTCTTGACGGCTTCCGGCTGACCGCCGCGGCAGAGCCGGGCCAGTGAAGGGACAGGCACAGAGGGTCATCTCGGCTCGCGGAACCTGAGGGGCGTGGCGGCTCAGCGTGCCGGCTCGATCCTCCGGTAGAGGACCAGCAGACAGCCGGGGGCCGTGCCGATCTCAAGGCGTAGGCCGGCAAGCTCCGCGGCGCTCAGCGTGCGCGTCTCCCCGGTCTCGTAGCCAGCGCGGAACTGGACCTCGTAGCGGGCTGCCGGGTCGAGGCCACGCAGGCGCAGCTCGGCGCTGACGTAGGGGCATGACGGTCGGCGGAAGGCCATAGCGAAGCCCTGGCCAAGCTCCGGGCGGTCGAACTGCCAGCCACCCCAGACCGTCTCGCTGGGGCTGATCTCAAACAGCGGGTAGTAGTCGCCCAGGTAGAGCGGCCGCAGTTCCTTGACCTCGGCCAGGGCGCGCTGGGCCAGGTCCAGCGGGAAGTCCTGGGCACGCAGGTCCGGGCAGACCGATACACCCATGGTGGCGGCACTGCGGAAGGTGTAGGGGTCAAGCCCCCAGACGCCGCCGGTGTGCTGCGGCAGGTACAGGCTGAGGCCGGCGATCTGGGTCTGGTCCCAGACCGGCCAGGCCTTGGAGCCGACGCAGGGGGTATCGCTACGCCAGAGCGGGTAGCTGCGGCTGACGGTCTCGAGGTCGATGCGGCGGCCGCCGCTGGCGCAGTTGTCGATGGTCAGTCCCGGTTGGCGGCGCACCAGTTCGTCCCACAATGCATACAGGCCCTCGATGTGGCGGATCTCGCTCAGGCCCTGGCGGTCCGGCGCGTCGGCGGCTTGCCAGAAGCGCAGCGGGTCGATGTTGAAGTCCATGCGGAAGATATCGACACCCCAGTCGCGGAAGCAGGTGGCCAGGTGGTCGGCGAGCCAGGCCCGGGCCGCAGCGTCGCCGAGGTTCAGGAGGCCATCGCCCGGGCCGGCGTGCAGCACCCACTCGGGATGCTCTTTGGCCAGGCGGCTGTTGGGGTTGACACGTTCCGGTTCGAGCCAGAGGACGAACTTCATCCCGGCCTGGTGCGCCGCGTCGCCGAGGGGACGGAGACCGCGCGGAAAGCGCTTGGCGTCGGGCACCCAACTGCCGGCGCCAGCCGGCCAGCCGCCCTCGAACCAGCCCGCGTCCAACCAGTAGCACTCCATGCCCGTGGCAGCGGTCCGGGCGATCCAGTCGAGCTGATTCGTCTCGTCGACGCTGTTGCCCTCGTTGAAGCTAAACCAGGAGTTCCAGGTCGTCGGGGCGATGGCGAGTTCGCCGTTGCGCTTGGGCAGGTAGTTGGCGACCAGGGCGCGGCGGAGCAGGTTGTGGCCGCGCTGGCGGTCAGCGCCCTGCCACAGCGCCAACAGGATGCGCGGCGTACGGATGCTCTCGCCGGGGCGCAGCACCAGGTGTGTTGTCTGCTGCCCGGCCTGGAGCCGCACGCCGTTGCTGGCGTCGCGCTGGGCCCGCAACGCCCACTGGCCGGACCAGCCCACCGCAGCCGCGATGCCGCCGCGCTCCCACTCGAGGTTGAAGAAGGGCAGCACGCCGTCCGACGAGCGGCCGCCAGTAGGGGCCAGGCTGAGCTCGCCGGGGGCCGCCAGCGCGGCGGCGACGGGCAGGAAGTCGGTTCCCTGGCAGGTGCTGCCGCGGGAGTGATGCAGGGTGACCGCGGCGCCCGGCGGCACGGCGAGCGCCAGGTCCAGCGCCCGGATGTCCTCGAGCAGCGGCGTGTCGGCCGCGCCGGTGTTGCGGAAGCGCAGGACCCACTCGATCGTGGGCAGATCGACGCCCAAGGTCAGGTCACAGGCGACCTCGAGGCCGCTGGCGGGGTCGGTGTAGGTGAGCGTGTAACGCTGCAGCCCGGCCGGCGCGTCGGCCACCGCCTCGGTCCGCGCCCAGGAGGCCAGGAGCGCGGCGGCGGGCTGGCCGCCATAGACAAAGGAGAACGGCAGGGCGTCTGCCAGCGTGCCGGTGCCACGCACCGGCAATTCGTCCAGCCAGAGCCGGGTGCCGTCCGCGAGCGTGACCGCGGCATCGGCCCAGTTGGCGTGATCCGAGCTGGGGCCGTCGCCGCCGTCGGTCACGCGCAGGGTGAACTCCGTGGCTCCGGCCAGGTCGACCGCGATCGGCAACGGCGGGGAGTCGACCCGGCGAACGTCGGACGTGAAGACCGGCTTGCCGGCCAGCTCAACCACGAAGGCGACACTGCCCGGCCAGCCGAAGTCAACGCCGGCCTCGGCCTGGAACTGGCGACCCGGGCGCGGCAGGAGCACCCGGATCTCGCTGACCGCATGCGTGCCGAGGCCGTGTTCGTAGCGCTGCTGGCCGATCTGCAGGGGCCCGAGGCGCGACGACCGGGCCAGTCCCAGGGCGTCGTAGTCCTGTCGGCGCAGTTCCAGGCCGGGCGCTGGTGGGGCCGTGTCGGTTCGCCCGAGGAAGGCCCGTTGCGCCCAGGCACGGGCCACGGGGACTTCCTCCGGCAGCGCGGCCGCGACCGCCGGCAAGGCCAGCATCGGCAGGAACAGGGTGGTCAGCATCGGGAACGGACTCATGGTTAGGCGTCTCAGCGGTTTGGGCAGATCGCGCTCAGGCTGGAGTCGGGGGTCAGCCGGCGATCTTACGGGCGAGTTGGACGGTCTCGTCGGCCATTTGTGCGAGCGAGACCCGGTGGTAGCCGGCCACGCCGGTCAGGAGGGTGTCGTTGAGGGGGCGAGTCCAGGCACTGGGCAGAGCGGCAGCCCCGAGGATGAGTCCGAGGACACTGCCGGCCGTGGCGCCATTGCAGTCGGTGTCAAAGCCCGGCATGACGGCGTAGCAGATGGTCCTGCCGTAGTCCTTGGCGCCCCACAGCAGAGCAATCGCCACGATCTCGGCATTGCTGATGGTGTGGCACCAGTCGTGGCCGCGGCTCTCGTCCCAGCGCGTGCGCAGATCGGCGAGGGCCTGCTCGTAAGTGTGGCCGGCGCGGTGCAGGTCGAGGGTGTGCAGGACGGCCTGGGTCAGGCGGCTGCTGGCCGGAATCTGGGCCAGCCCGGCCCGGATCACGGTCTCGATATCGTCCGCGACATAGGCTGCCGCCAGCATGGCCGCCACCCACATCTCGCCGTAGATGCCATTCTTGACGTGGCTGATGGCGGCATCGCGCCAGGCGAACTCGGCGGCCCGTTCCGGGCATCCGGGGTTGACGTAGCCGAAGAAGTCGGCGCGGATCTGCGCCCCGATCCACTCCCGGTAGACATTGCGGAAACTGGCCGACTGCGGCGGCGGCACGCCATCGACCAGGTTCTTGTAGGCGATGCGCTCAGCCGTGCAGACGTGGAGGATCGGGATATTGCTCAGCCAGAAGCGCGCCACATCGTCCGGCGTGAAGCCTGCGCCGCACTGCTTGACGACCGCCAGGCCGGTGGCGGTGTAGTTGGTGTCGTCATCCTCCACCATGCAGGTGATGCCCTCCTCGAACAGGGCCGGCCAGGCGACGGGGAAGCCGCACTCCTGGGCGAGTTCCGGGGCGGCCTGCAGCGAGAAGTAGCGGTCGAGCGGCCAGCGCCCCTGGGCCTCCAGGTAGCGGCGGATCTGCGCGCTGCGGCGGCCCTCGGCCGGCTTCCCGAGCAGGCAGCCGCAGGACCGGCCCAACCAGGCCCCCAAGGCCTTCTCGCGGAGTTCGGCGTCGGTCAGTGCGCAGGCTCGCAGCGCCCCTGCTGTCGGCCGTTCGGCGCGAATCCCCGCCAGATCGGACGGCTCGCGCTGCGGGGTGCCGGGGACCAGGGGCAGCTCCTGCGTATCGTCCAGGAAGGCTTCGGCCCGGCGCTGGTTCGTCTCCACGGCGAGATCGAGGGCCTTCAGGGCGACGAACTCCGCTTCGAGCCGGCCGAACTCGCGCCCCTCGTCGAGGCACTGTTGCTTCTCGACGTCGAGCATCCCCTGATCGATGAGGAGCCAGGGTTGGCGGGACCAGTTCCGGCGGGTGATGGTACTCATGCCTCGACACCTTCCTGTCTGCGTGGCTGCGACGGGCGAAGGTCGGACGCCCTGGGAGCGCGAGCGCGCCGGCAGGGGCCAGACAGGGTAGTGTATCGCACGGGTGCGGCCGCTGCAATCGCCGCCTGCAGCAAGGGTAGGGGGGGGTATATGATGACGCGGTTCGCGCAGTTGCTTCACGGCGGCTTGGGCGCTCTGGCATTCCTGGCAGTCGCGCCGTGGGTGGCCGCGGCCCAGGAGACTCCGCCCGCGTGCAACGTCCGCTCCCTAGGTGCGGTAGGGGACGGCGTGAAGGATGATTCGGCGGCCTTCCGCCGCGCCTTGACCTCGGCCGCGTCGCGGGTGCATGTCCCCGGTGGAACCTACCTTCTCGGCCCCGAACCCCTGGACGTTCCTCCGAACGTGGCGCTCTGCGGCGACGGCCGGGGCACTATCCTCAAGCCCGCGCCGGGCACGGCCGTGCTCCTGCGCCTGGCCGCCGGGGCGCAGGTGCGCGACCTGGCCATTGACGGAGCCGGCGTCAAGACGGGAGAGACCAACGACGGGATGATCGAGATCCGCAACGCCAGCGGCTGCCTGGTGGACTCCGTCGTCGTTACGGCCTGCGATCGCGCTTGCGTGTTGGCGGACCACGGCGACGACCTGACGATCCGAGGATGTGAGTTCCGGAAGGTGGGCATGGGCGTTAGCCTGACGTTCTCGAACCGCGTCAAGGTGCTCGGTAACACGGTTGTTGACGCCCGTCTCCACGGCATCCAGTTCTGGGGTAACTGGCAGTGGCAAACGCTGGCCAGCGAGGATCTCATCTTCGCCAACAACTACGTGAAGAACGGGGGAGGCGGGGCCATTTGGGGCGCGGGCGGTCGGCGGGTCGTCATGTCCGGCAACATCGTGGATGGCGCCAACGACGTGGGCCTGGACCTGGAGTGGTGCCAGGACAGCGTCATCACCGGCAACTCGGTGCGCAACTGCGAGAATGGAGGCATCTCGCTGTTCTACGCCTGCAAGCGCATCACCATCAGCGGGAATACCGTAGCCAACGACCGGGAAATCCGTGACCCGGAGGCGACCTGGTTTGTCCGCGCCGGCATCTGGCTCACGCCACCGAACCGCGAGACGTACAAGGACGATCACGGCCACGAGGATGTCACGATCGTGGGCAACACGATCTTCTCGGCCCCCGCCAAGGCCCCGCGTCGCGGCATGTGGATCGGCGCTGAGGCGAGGAACATTCTGATTCAGGGCAACGCCATCTCGGGCCCCGGCATCTTCTACGGCGGACACCACAAAGTCACCCCCCAGGCCCTCGCTCCCGTTGCGCAGCCGGTCACGCTGACCGACGTGCCCACCCCGGACAAGCCGGCCTTCTGAGCTTCCTTGAGTCGGATGCTTGCGGCGTGATATAGTCGTTACAGACTCGAACTGAGAAATGGGCGCTATGCGGTACCGTGCTTCCGCTTGGCTGGGTCCTCGTGTGCTGCCTATCTGCCCTTGGCGGCGGCGAGGTCCGTAGGGCCCGGATGGCCTGTGCTGCGCAGGCACGACAGGAGAGGGAGCAGGGCGATGACGTACACCTATGAAGACTTGGCGGGGATGATCGACCACTCGCTGCTGCACCCGACGTTAACAGACCGGGAGCTGGAGGATGGCTGCCGGTTGGCGGCGCGCTACCGGGTGGCCTCCGTCTGCATCAAACCGTACTACGTCAGACGTGCCGCTGAACTGCTTGCCGGAACGGGTGTTCGGGTGGGTACGGTCATCGGCTTCCCGCAGGGCGGCAGCAGCACGGAGGTCAAACGGTTTGAGACCACCACCGCCTGTCTCGACGGTGCCGTCGAGATCGACATGGTCGCGAACGTCGGCAAGGTGCTGTCCGGCGACTGGGCGTATGTCGAACAGGACATCCGCGCTGTCTGCGCAGAGGCGCACCGGCACCAGGCGATCGTCAAAGTCATTCTCGAGAACGACTTCCTTCCTGACGACGCCACCAAGATCAAACTCTGCCAGGTCTGCGAGCAGGCGGGGGCCGACTTTGTCAAGACCTCGACCGGTTACGGCTTCGTCAAGGGCAAGGACGGCACCTACGGCTACCGCGGCGCGACGGAACACGACCTGACGCTGATGCGGGCAACCTGCTCGCCCAAGGTTCAGGTCAAAGCTGCCGGGGGCGTGCGCGACCTGGACGGGTTGATCCAAGTTCGCGATTTGGGCGGCAGTCGTTGCGGGGCCACGGCCACGGCGGCGATGCTGGATGAGTTCCGCCGGCGCGCGGCGGCGGGGTGTGCGGCGGTTGGGGTGGCGACCGCGAGCAGCGGCCAGATCGGCAAAGGTGGGTACTGAAGAGCGGCATCCCGGAACGGAAGGACCGGGGTCTGGAACCCGGGGACGAGGCCGAGCCATGCACACTCAGCCAGTCAGATGGAGTCGTCTTACGGCGGTCTGCCTGGGCGGCCTGGGGCTCGTGCTGGCCGTGGGGGGCGGCCCGCAGAGCGCTGCCGAGGAGGTCGCCGGGATCCCACAACCGGCCTTCCCCGAGCGTCATCCCTACCTGGCCCTGACTCCCGCCGACGTGGCCCAGGCCCGCGACCGGGTGGCGCGGTACGCCTGGGCGAAGCAGGCCATGCAGAACCTGACGGACGAGGCCAAGGGCTTCGTGGCCGGCACCTGGGACAAGCTGCCGGCCAAGGGTGACACCGCGCACTGGGGCAAGGCCAATGCGTTGTTCAGCGTCGCCTTGGCCTACGCCTTCACTGGCGAGAGCCGCTACGGGGAATGGGTCCGCGCTGGCCTGCTGGCCTACGCCGATATCTACCCCGGCCTGGCGCTGACCAACCAGCGCTGCAAGCTCTTCACGCAGTCGCCGCTCTTCGAGGCCATGTGGTTCGTCCCGGCGGCCCAGGCCTACGACCTGGTGGCCGACAGCGGCCTGCTCAGCGCCGCCCAGCGGCAGCACATCGAGACCGATCTCCTGCGTGCCGGCATGGCCTGCTTCGTGATCACCGACTTCCACAACGATACACGCATAAAAGACTTACATTACCGCTGTTACAACTTCCAGGCCTGGCACCTGTCAGCCGTTGGCCTGGTGGGTCTGGCGCTGCGCGATCCGCAGTTGGTTGCCTATGCCACCAGCAGCCCCTACGGCCTGCGGCACCTGATCGGTCACGACCTCCGCGAGGACGGGCTGTTCTGGGAGCGCTCGCCGGGCTACAGCCAGTTCGTGGTCTCGGCCCTGCTGCCGCTGACCGAGGGCCTGCTGCATGCGGGCATCGACGCCTACGCCTGGCAGGTCCCCAACGACCGTAGTCGCGACGAGGACTCGCACTACGTGACCGACGTCAGCGCGCAACCGAAGTCGCTGCAGCTCCTCTTCACCGGGCCCTTCTACCTGGCCTTCCCCGACCTTAGCTATCCGGCGCTGGGGGATAGTGACCGCGGCCCGCTGCGCGGCGACTGGACGCACCTGGTCGGGTACCGGCGCTACCGCGACCCGCGGCTTGCCTGGCTGTTGCGCCGCGACCTGCCGCTGGCCGATGCCGATGTGGTGCGCGGGCGCCTCGGCTTCCTGCATTACTACCGTTACCAGTACCGGTACGAGGGTGTCCGACTCGACGGCCAGCCGGTGCGCTGGGAACGTACCGACCCGACCTTCGAGCGCCAGGACGATACGATCACGGTCCGCGACGGCGGCGTCACCCAGCCTGACCACTACCTGCTCAACGACACCGACGTGGCCGACTTCGTGCTGGAGTGGAGCCTGACCCGGCTGGCCGACGCGGGGGCCGAGGACCGGGCTTGGCTGGTCTATCACGTGGACTCCCGCGACACGGGGAATCGCCGGACGTTTGGCCTGCCGGCGTTCTGCCCTGAGCTGAACCGCCCGTACGCCTTCCGCCTGGAGAGCAAAGGCCAGGAGGTGCGTCTCCAGCGCGACGGGCAGGTGGTGGCGACCACACCCTCGGTCTATCGCCATGCGCCCGACTGGCACTGGCTCATTCACGACGCCCCGCAACTCGTCGACCCCACGGGCGGCACCGGTCTGCCCTGGACCGACGGCACCTTCGCCAACACCGGCGACTTCCGCCAGGGCTGCTCGCTACTGCCAGCCACCGGCGTCGTGGTCCTGCGCCAGGCGGGTGCGGACTTCGTCGCTCAGCCGGACTCGACGGCCGTCGCCCTGAGCTACGGCCCCCACGGCGGTGGCCACGGTCACTCGGACAAACTGACGCTGACCCTGTTCGCCCAGGGGCGGCAGTGGCTGCCCGACGTCGGCAGCATGCCTTACGAGACTACCTGGAAGGGCGAGTGGACGGCGCAGGCCGTGAGCCACAACACGGTCGTCGTGAACGGCATCTCCCAGCGTCCGACCGGCGACCGGGATGTGCAGTGGCCGGTGGACTCGGCAGAGGACCGGGTCTGCGGGCGGCTCCTGCGCTTCGCACCGGAGACCAAGCAGGCAGCAGCCGTCTGCGACAGCGCCTATCCGGGCCTCCGCATCTCCCGTTCCCTGCAGGTCAGCGGCGCTTGCGTCGTCGACCGCTTCGACGTCGGCCCGGCGCCCGGAGCACCGCTTGCGGCCGCGAGCCAACGCTGCGACTATGTCCTGCACATCGACGGCGCCCTCGTCGAAAGCACGACGTCGCTCGCAGCCAGTTCGGGCAAGCTCGGCGAACGCTGCGGCTACCAGCACGTGGAGCAAACGCAGACAGCCGTACTGACCGCGCCCACAGCCCTGACCTACGCCGCCGACAAGCGCCGACTGCGCGTCTGGATCGTGCCCGTGGCGACCGACGCCGTCGGCGGCGTGCAGCTCATTCTCGGGCAGGGCCTGACCAACCAGCCAACCGGGCGCATGCCGATGCTGGTGGTGCGCCGTGACGGCGCCACGGCGACCTTCGTCACCGTGTTCGAGCCGCTTAACGAGGGAGCGGGCCTCACCGCCGTCCGCCTCGAGGGCGGGGCCGCCGGCCAGCCCCCGGTGCTGGTCCTCGAGCGTGCCGAGGGAAGTGAACGGCGTGAGGTCGGGCTCGAGGCTGAACCGGGCTGACCGGGGAGTCCCCAGTCTATTGCCGCTGCAACGCATCGATCATCGCGGCGATGTTTTCGGGGCGCGCGTCGGCGGGGATCGAGTGCGCCGGGGCTGCGATGTATCCCCCCTGCCTGCCGACCTCCGCGAGCAGCCGCAGCACCTCGGCGCGCGTCTGCTCGGGCGTGGCATAGGGGAGCGTCCGCTGGGTGCTGATGCCGCCAAAGAAGCAGAGATCCTTGCCAAAACGGCGCTTGGCGGCGTACACATCCATGGCCTCGGGCTGAAAGGGATTGAAGACGTCCACGCCGAGCTGGATCAGTTCCGGAAAGAGCTCCTCGACCTTCCCGCAACAGTGGATCAGCACGGTCTTGCCATGCCGCTTGGCGGCGCGGTACATCTCCCCGGCCCGCGGCGCGATGAACTCGCGCCAGCGTGCCGGCCCCATCATCAGCCCGCGCTGACACCCCCAGTCATCGCCGAACAGCATGGCATCGACGCCCAGCGCGCAGGCCCGCTCGATGACCTGCAGGTTATACTCGAGGATGCGGTCCAGCAGCCGGTTCACGAAGGCCGGGTCGGCCGCCATGGCCATCAGGATCTCCGGCATCCCGGCAAGCCCCCAGGAACGCTCGAACAGGCTGAACCCGAGCTGGGCCACGACGTAGGTGTCCCCGCGGTTCGCAACCGCGGCCCGAATCGGTTCCCAGATCAGCGGATTGGCGGGGTCCGGGAAGGGGTAGGTGTCGACGTTCTCCGGCGTCACCGCCCGGTTCATGACCATGCCAATGTCTTTGTCCTGACGCTTGTCCCAGATCATGCCGAAGTGGTCCCGGACGATGCCCGGTTCGACCTCCTGCCAGGCTGCCTTCGGGTGACAGGTGTGGATGGCGAAGCAGTTGCCGAGCCGGCTCTCGAAATCGCGGTCGCCGTACCAGGCGGCCATCTTCTCGCGCGCCGGTGCGGTGAACTGCAGACTGTAGGGCACCCGGTCGGGCTGCCGGTGTTCCAGCGCGGTGCGGACGCGTTCGCGGTTTGTCATCTCGATCTCCGAGGCGGGGCGGCCCCGCCGCCCGGCATCGCCGGTTAGGATACTGCGACGCCGGCCCGAACACAACGCTGCGTCAAGCCGCAGACACTCCAAAGCTCGGTCCGGCGGCCCGCGCGTCGCTCCGCCCAGTCCCTGGCATGCTTTGGGCGTCGGCGCTATTTTCTGGCGTACGCCCGGCCAGAGGGCCGGGCGGCGAATGTCATCGCTACAGTGTGCACTGAACCGGGAGTCCTGCCGTGTCCGACCACTTCTGTCACCGCTGCCTCCGGCAGGCCTTTGCCGCCGGCTTGGCCCTCGCTCTGGCGGCAGCCGCACGAGCCGCGGACGCCTTGCCGTTGATTGATCTGGCGGCCGCCGGTGTCGGGGCCCGTTGCGCTCCCAGTTCGGGGCAGGAGACCTTCCGTCAGAGCCCCGAGCCGGCGACGCCCGGCCTCGTGGTCTCGATCGCCGCCGGGGCCGCCGACTACCCTGGGCTTGGCATCAAGCCGGAGGGCGCGGCCTGGGATCTCTCGGCCTACGGGCACGTGGCGGCGCGCCTGGTCAACACCGGGGCCGGGGAGCTGAGCCTCAACCTGCGCGTTGACAATGCCGGCGAGTGGCAGAAGGATCCGTGGAATACGGAGAGCATCCGCCTCAAGCCCGGCGAGGCCGGTACGGCCACCGTCATCTTCGGCTACCAGTATGGCCTGAAGCCCGGCTACAAGCTCGACCCGGCCAAGGTGATACAGGTGCTGTTCTTCACCACCAAAGTCACCGAGCCGGTCAGCTTCCGCCTCGAGTCGCTCACCGCGGCCGGGGTTGCCGGCGAGACCCCGCCCGTCAAGCCCGAGGATGTGCGCGTCCGCCCTGTCGACGGCTACCTGCTGGGCGGCAGCGCCAAGCTTGACCTGGGCACGCAGATCGAGGCGAAGGGCGGAGCCACGGCGGCCGTCGTGAGGCGCGCCGAGAGCCAGGTCCTTGAGCTCACTCTTCCCGGCGGCGCGGACAGCCACACGGTGCTGGTGCGGCCGCCCGTGGGTCGCTGGGATCTGCGTCACGCCAGCGCGATCCGCATGAGCCTCCGCAACCTCGGCACCGTGCCGGTCACCCCGATCCTGCAGATCACCAGCGACGGCACCAACGGCACCGACGCATTAGCCGCCGACACCCCGCTCGCGCCGGGGGCCGTCCAGGAACTCGTCCTCCGCTTTGCGCCCGCCGCCCCCTGGCAGGGTGACGCCGGCCCGCCCATCACGACCGGTACCGGCGCCCAGAAGGGCTCCGGTACCCGCTTCGCCAGTGACAAGGCCGACGCCGTCCGCATCACCCTCCGTCACCGCGGCGCCGCAACGGTCGCGGTCGAGGCGATTCAGGCCCTGGCCACGCCGACACCGCTTCCCGCCTGGCTGGGCCAGCGTCCCCCGGTCGAGGGCGCCTGGACCATGACCTTCCGCGACGAGTTCGACGGCACCGCCATCGACCGTGAGCGCTGGAATATCTACACCGAAAACTACTGGGACAAGGTCAGCCACTTCAGCCGGGATAACCTGATCGTCGACGCCGGCGTCGCCCGCCTGCGCCTCGAGCGCAAGACCGGTCCGGAGAACGACGATCCCAAACGTAAGTCCACACCCTATGCGGTCGGTTTTCTGGACACCTACGGCAAGTGGGCCCAGCGCTACGGCTACTTCGAGGCCCGTATGAAGCTGCCCACCGCGCCCGGCCTGTGGCCCGCGTTCTGGATGATGCCCGACCGCGGCCCGACCCTGGGTCCGCAAGGGAACCGTGGCAGCACCGGCGACGGCGCCATGGAGTTCGACATCATGGAGCACTTGACCCGTTGGGGGCCGCACCGCTACAACATCGCCATGCACTGGGACGGCTACGGTAAGGACCACGTGTCCAGGGGCAGCAGCGAGATCTACGTCCAGCCCGATGCCGAGGGCTTCATCACCTGTGGTCTGCTGTGGACCCCCGGGGCTGTCGTCTACTACGCCAACGGCGAGCCCGTGCTGCGCTGGGATAATGCGCGCATCTCCACCGTCCGCTCTTACCCCATCCTCTACCTGGTCACCGGCGGCTGGGACAACAGCCCGGTCGATGACGCCCAACTCCCGGCGGACTTCGTCGTCGACTACGTCCGCATCTGGCAGCGCCAGGACCTGGCCTCCAGCGTCGATGGCCGGACCCTGAGCGCGGCCGAGGTGGTCGCCCGCAACGTCCCCGGCGCCGACGGCATGATCCTGGCCACGGCCGCCGGCGTCGCCCCGGCCGATCTGCAACCCGAGGGCGCGCAGGTCAGCGTCGTCGAGCGCGACGGAGCCAAGCTGCTGCAGGCCGAGTTCCCGGCCGGCCAGGGCTATCCTGCGTTTGGCCTCCCCGTGGCCGCCGACGGCTGGAACCTCGCGGACTTCACCGGAGCGCGACTGGACGTGGTCAACACCGGCACCGCCGCGGTCACCGTCGCCCTCCGGGTCGACAACTTCGGCAACTGGCAGGACAGCCCCTGGAACACGGAAAGCATCACCCTCGGACCTGGCGAGAACGGGACCCTCGAGGTCAGCTTCGGCAAGTCCCACGGCGGCCAACCCGGTTTCGCCCTCGACCCGGCCCGGATCGTCGCCTTCAAGGTCTTCGCCAACCAGCCCCAGCAGGCTGCCACCGTCGTCGTGCGCAATCTGAGGGCGTTCAAGCCGTAGGCGTCGCGCGACCCGCGGGCAGCGGAGGGAACCATGGTGAGAACGCATCGAGGCATCAGCAACGGTTCGGCCGCTGGCGTGGTCGCGGGTGGGGCGCTGCTGCTGAGTCTGCAGAGCGGCCCCTCGGCCGCCGAGCCGCCCGCGGCAGGCATGCCGGGTTCAGCCGTAGGTTCGTCCGTCGGCGGGATGCAGGGCCCGCGCTACATCCCCAACTCGTTCTTCGCGACCACGACTCACTTCAACACCGACCTACTGGTCGAGTTGCTGGGCGATCTGAACCTGCGCACCGTGCGCCTGGATTTCGCGCATGATCTGCTCGAACCGGCCGCTGGGCGGTATGCGTTCGGCGCCGACAACCGGGTCATCCAGAGCGCGAACCTGGGCGTGAGCCACGGCCTGGACCAACTGGCCTTGATCAGCCATCCGGCGGCATGGCTCAAAGTCGCGGGCAGCGGCGACATGTTCCCGAACGATGAGAGCGTGGCGGCGTTCGAGGAGTTCGTCTACCAGATCGCCAGCAAGTACAAGGGCCAGATCCGCTACTGGCAGGCCGGCAATGAACCCTACATCCCCGCCTGGAAAGAGCGCTATGTCATCCTGCTCAAAGCGCTCGCGCGCGCCGTGAAGCGTGCCGATCCCGCCAACCAGGTCGTTCTGTGCGGCTTCTCCGGGACGCCGTACCGGGATCCCTCGCGCGACCCCGAGTACCTCGACCTGGTCTATCAGTATGGCGGCAAGGATTCCTTCGACATCATCGCCTCGCACCCCTACACCTGGCCACTGCTGCTCGAGGAGGGCCGGTGCCTCGACACCATCACGCGCCTGCATGAGGTCATGGTGAAGCATGGCGACAGCAAGCCGCTGTGGATCACGGAGATCGGCTGGAGTGGCGTGGAACCCGCGATGCTCGGCCAGTTGCAGACCCGTTTCTGGCACCGGCATCGCTCGCGCTCGGAGGAGGATCAGGCGCGCGCCCTGGCCCGGCTTTATCTGGTCCTGGCCACGATCCCCTGGGTCGAACGCGTGTATTTCTTCCATCTGCAGCAGGAGGCGAAGTACACCGACACCCTGGAGAACCCGGACTTCTACATGGGCCTGTTCACACCTTGGATCGGTGACCGTATCCGCCCGAAGGACGCCTATTTCGCGGTCAAGACGGTCATTCAGATGATCGGTGAGTCGGCGTACCAGGAGCGGCTGGCCCTGGCCCCGGACCTCTGGGCCCTGGTGTTCACCCGCGGCGACGAGGCCACCGTCGCTCTCTGGAGCGTCGGTGCCGACGTTGTTCTGAAGCTGGGCGACACGGCGATGGTGAAGAGCGTCACCAGCATGGTCGGCAGCCCGGTGCTGATCAGTGCCGAAGAGTTGCCCGCAGCGGAACTGCGAGACGCGAACGGCGGGCTCATCGTCCGTGAGGACCGGCCGCTCGACTGGGATGGCCCCAACACGCTCCGCCTCTCCGGCCGGCCGCTCTACCTGAAGATGAGCCTCCCGGACCTGGACCGGTTCAAGGCCCAGATCCGCGACGCCCAGCCGCTGGCGACCCCGCGCCGCGGGGGTGGCTGAACTCGGCAAGCGCCAAACGACGTGAAGGAGCACCCCGTGCGCATCTCCCTCGGGGTGGGGGTGCTGCCCAACCACAACCGCCGCTGGGGCCAGGCCTACCGGCCGGCCTTTACACTCCTGGCTGCCGACACGTCCAGGCCCGGCGACACCCTCTGGATCGAGCGCGACGCGGAGCCCGGCGACTGGCTCCGCGGCAGTGTCCACCGCTACACGACCACGGTCAGGGTCGCGCCCGCTACCCCGCCCGGTACCTACATGCTCGCCGATCTGATCAGCCAGATCCAAGGCAGCCTGGCAAACGCTGGGCGCAAAGGGCGTTAGCATCCTCCTGCCAGACCGCCGCGCGGCGCGGTTCACGCCCCGGTCGCCACCCACGGTCCCGTCACCGGGACGGCTTCGTCGGCGCCAGGCCACGGCGGCATGGTGACGCCGACCGCCGCCACCGCCTCCGTCGCCGCGGCGCGGAATTGGAAATGCGTCCCCAGGGGAATGGTGAGGCAGATGCCTGGCGCCAGGGGTACGATCTCCTCATGCTGGCCCTGCTGGCGCCACATCTCGCCGCGGCCGGAGACCACGTACCAGATCTCCTCGACCGTCCGATGGGTGACGGCACCCGACGTCTTCCCAGCACCCAGCTCAAAGTGCGCCATGCCGCCTGCCGCCAGGCCCAGCAGGACACGCACGTCCGAGCCGTCCGGAGCGATCACGGTCGGTGCCGCTGGAAGCGGCGCGGTCGCAAAGCGGTTCATGCTGTGAGTTCCGGGAGGCTGCCGGTCTGGGCCGCAGGCGTCGCAGCGCGGCGCGCCTGCGGCGGTCGCCGTCAGCTCAGGTGTTCGCGGGCAAAGGCCATCTCGTCGGGGATCGGCAGGTGCTGCGTGCACTTGGCGACGCACTCGCCGCAGGCCGTGCAGGCCGCGGCGCTCTTGCCCTTGATCCAGGGGACGCTGCCAATCTGGCGGTGCTGCGCGACGGCGTTGCCATGGAAGCCCAGGAAACGCTCGTTGTAGACCGCCTCCATCACCTGCGGAATGTTCACCTCCTGCGGACAAGGCATGCAGTAGCCGCAGCCGGTGCAGAAACCGACGCTGCGGCGGGACAGCTTCTCGATGAAGGTGACCACCGCCGCGCACTCGGCCGCACTGAAACTCGGCCGCGCCGCCGAGGCCAGGGTGTCGTCCACATCGGCAACCTTGTTGACCCCGCTGATCAGGGTGTCGACGTCGGGGTTGGAGAGGACGTAACGAACTGCCAGGTCGGCGCAGGAAACGGCCCCCACTTGGTCGAGCAAGGGCTGAAACACGGCCGAGTTCTCGGCGAAACGCCCGCCCGCGACCGGGTTCATCACGATCGTGCCGATGCCCAGTTCGCGCGCCTTGGTCAGCACCTTGGCGTAGCTTTGGTTGAGCACGTTGTAGGAGACCAGGATCACCTCGCACCAGTCCATGTCGCCCAGCATCCCCGCCAGTTCCTCGGGCGGCCAGTGGCTGGTCAGGCCGATGTGCCGGACCAGACCCCGGTCGCGGGCCCGGCGCACGCCGTCGAGGAAGCCGCCCGGACGCCGGGTCTGCTCATACTGTTCGGGCGTGTGCAGGTTCCAGACCTGGTAGAAGTCGAGGACGTCGACGTCGAGCCGCCGCATGGACTCCTCGATCCGGCGCAGGACGCAGTCGGCCGAGGCATCGTCGCTCGGCTCAATGTGCGTGATCCAGGGGGCCCACTTGGTGGAGAGCAGCACGCGCTCCCGGTAGCCATCGCGCAGGGCCTTGCCGATCTTGATCTCGGAGTCGCCATAGCCACGCGAGGTGTCGATGTAGACCATTCCCGCATCGATGGCATGGCGGATCACGGCGACGGCCTGGTCCACGTCCCCCGGCAGGCGCATGCCGCCAAAACTGGTGCGCGGCACCTGCAGGCCGCTGCGCTTTCCGAACGGAAGCTGAGGTAGCATGGTCAAGGTCTCCAGATGGGCAACGCGCGGCCCTGCAGAACGCCGACCCCGTAACCTAAGCGCCGGCAGCGTTTCCGCCAGGGGCGCGGTCGAGCCCTCAGGGCTGTTCCAAGATCGCGGTTCCCGCTACGGGTGAGCGTGTGAGAACGTGAAAGCGTGGATTCGTGGCAGACGGCCGGCACACGCGCCGTAACCCTCACGCAATCACGCTCTCACGCTTTCACCGTGCCGGTGACCAACACCGATGGTCGTTGGGAAAACGGAACAGCCCTGTCGAGCCCTGGCCCGCGGGAAGCACCGAACTAACCGGACGCCCTGACGCGGCACCGAGGACGGTGGCGAAGCGGGGCTTGTGGGGCGATGGTAAGCCGTCCTCGTTCCTGCGTTGGCCGAGTTGCGGGAGGGTTCTGATGCGCCTTCATCATGCTGCCCTGACGACTCTGTGCGTGCTGCTCGGCGCCACGGTGGTGGGCGCCGCGCCGACACCGGCGGCCTGGACCCCGGTCGTTCTCGATGACGCCGTGCTCACGGCCGACTGGCTGCATACCGACGCCGTGCGCCAGGAAGCAGCCCGCCTGGCACGTCTGCCAGGTGCCGGCCTGGTCACCCCGGCCGAGGATGCACGGGGCGGTTGCGACGGCGTCAAGACCGGCGAGTGGGGCTTCCATACCGAGAACGAGGACAACCCGTGGTGGCAGGTCGACCTTGGTCAGCCCGTCGCCCTGGACCGCGTCGTGCTCTATAACCGCTGCGATACCTGCGGCGACCGCAACCACCGTATCGTCGTCCTCCTGGCCGACGATACGACCACCTTCCGGCAGGTGTACCAACACGACGGCACGCCGTTTCTCGGGAAAACGGATCAGAAACCGCTCGTGGTGCCGCTGGCGGGAGCCACGGCACGCTACCTGCGCCTGCAGGTACAGGGGCGAACCTACCTGCATCTCGACGAGGTCGAGGTCTACGGCGGCGGCGCGCCCACGAACCTCGCCCTGAATCAGCCCGCCCTGCAGAGCAGTATCAGCGCCTGGTCTGTGGTTCACCCCCGTCCCGGGGAGGCGGCGCCGCCGAGCGACCTGGGGTTGACCCTCGAGCGCGGGCTCAAGCTGGCCGCCAGTCTCGAGCGTCTGGGCGTGCAGACCGGCGCCGAGGTGGCCCTGCTCCAACAGGCCGCCGCTGCCGCCAAAGCCCTGGCGGCCGACGCCCCGGCCGCGGCGCGCCAGGAACTCTACCTGCAGGCGCGGCGAACCGTGCGCGCCCTGGCCTGGCGCAACCCGCTGCTCGACACCGACACCCTCCTCTTCGTCAAAGGCGCCCCGACGCGCTTCCCGCACATGTCCGACCAGTACTACGGCTGGTGGTCACGGCCCGGCGGCGGGGTCTGTCTGCTGCGCGGCCTGCGCGGCGCCCAGCCCGAGATACGCTGCCTCACGGCCGACTGGGCCGAGGGCAGTTTCATGCGCCCTGACCTCTCCTTCGACGCCAGACGGATTGTGTTCTCCTACGCCCGCTACTATCCCGACCTGGCAGACCTCAAGGACAAAGCCTCCAAGAAGGACGTCCCCGAGGACGCCTTCTACCACCTCTACGAAATGAACCTGGATGGCTCCGGCGTCCGGCAACTCACGCGCGGACGCTACGATGACATGGACGCGAAGTACCTCCCCGACGGCCGCATCGCCTTCGTCTCGACCCGCAAGGGCGTCGCCCTGCAGTGCGGCGGCCCCAGTGCCGCCGCCACGGCCCAGGCCGATCTGCCCGATAGCTATGTGCGCTGCGGCGGCGATGCCTACCGCCCCGTACCCGTGTTCACCCTGCACTCGATGGCGGCCGACGGCACTGACCTCCAGGCCATCTCCGCCTTCGAGAACTTCGAATGGACGCCGGCTGTGGCGCAGGACGGCCGTCTGCTCTACACCCGCTGGGACTACATCGACCGCTTCAACGGGCACTTCTTCAGCCTCTGGTCCGCCAATCCCAACGGCACCAACCCCCAACTGGTCTACGGCAACTACACCGTGCGTCCGCAGGTCGTGCTCGAAGCCCGCTCCATCCCCGGCTCAACCCGCCTCGTGGCCACCGCCGGCGCCCACCATTCCATCACCGGCGGCTCGCTCATCCTCCTGGACCGCACCCGCGGCACCGAGGGCGAGGAGCCCGTGCAGCGGCTGACGCCGGAGGTGCCGTTTCCCGAGACCGAGGCCTGGGCCAACAGCTACTACGCCCATCCCTTCCCGCTGTCGGAGGAGTTCTTCCTGGTGGCCTGGAGCGACCAACGGCTACCGCCCCACGGCCGCATCGAAGCCTTGGCCCAGAACCCGGTCAATGCTACGGGGCTCTATCTGTACGACGCCTTCGGTAACCTCGAACTGCTCTACCGCGATCCCGAACTCAGCAGCGCCTGCCCCATCCCGGTGCGCCCACGCCCGCTCCCCCCCACCTACGCCGACGGCGTCAACCCAGCCGGCCCGCAGGAGGGCGCCTTCCTGGTTCAGGATGTCTACCGTGGCCTGGAACCCACCGCCCGCGGCGCGGCGCGCTCGCTGCGCCTGGTGGGCGTCGTCCCCAAGCCGCAGCCGCTGATGAACACCCCGAATCTCGGCGTCTCGGCCGAGGACCCGGGCAAGTTCCTCCTCGGCACCGTTCCCGTGGCCGAGGATGGCTCCGCTTACGTCCTCGTCCCCAGTGGCGTACCCTTCTTCTTCCAGGTGCTGGATGAGCGCGGCGTGGCGCTGCAGACCATGCGGACGCTGACCTATGTCATGCCCGGACAGACGCTGTCCTGCGTGGGCTGCCACGAAGCGCGCGAGGCGACGCCGCGCGCCGGCCGGGGCGTACCGCTCGCCAGCCGCAGCGCTCCGGCCCGACCCAAGCCCGGCCCGGACGGAACCTGGCCGCTGCGCTTCGACCGGCTGGTGCAACCGGTCCTCGATCGCCACTGCGTTCCCTGCCACCGGCCCGACAGCGGCAAACCCAAGGCGGCCCCGCTCGATCTGACCGCCACCGCCTCCTACCAGACCCTGCTCGATCTGGGCGACAAGAACCTGGCTACCCTCGCCCGCGAGCGCGACCGCTCCGTGGTCGGCGAGGGCCCGGCCCAGCGCAGCCGACTGCTGCAGGTCCTCACCACCGACCCCGCTCACCTCGACCTGCACCTCGACGCTGACAGCCGCGAACGCCTGATCACCTGGATGGACCTCTACGCCCAGCGCCAGGGCAGCTTCAGCGAGGCTCAGGAAGCGCAGCTCGTCGACTTCCGCCGTCAACTGGCCCCGCTGCTGGACGAGTGAGCCGCGCGGCGGGGGTTGCCGAGACCCGGCAATCCGCAGTCTGGCCTATGCCTGCATCGAAGCTCTGGCAGAGTGCCTGGCCGAGTTCTCCATCCACCTCGGCGTAGTGCCGGCAGGCATCGAGATACTCCTCGGCAGCCGCCGGATGGAGCTTCCATCTCACCGGGCAACGATCCGCCGTGCCTTGGCAACCACCGGCCGTGGGAATACGGCCCGTGATGGCTATCCTGGCAACGGGATCAGCGAGATGCCGAACGTTCGGCATCAGCGGCGTGAGGCACACGCATCCGTCTGCATGCCGTTATTCGTTTCTCCTTCAGGATGCCTTCCGAACCGGCACTTTCGGAGCGAGAGAGACGACCGGACGGTCGAGGTGCTTCTCCTTCTCCCGGAGGTCCGCGACGATCGCGTCGAGGTCGTTGTGGAACTTCGAAGCGTGACGGTGGCGCGCAGCCCGTACCTCTTCGACTATGGGGTCTTTGAACATATGACAGCTCACCGTATCTGAACTGAGCGATCTTGGCAATCTCGGCTGGCCGCTCATGTCTGCTTCGTCTTGAGGCCAGCCCGTTTGGCTGCCTTCAGTTGCCGGGTGTCGGCGGATGCGAAGACATCGGCGCCCCATTCAAGGGCACACGCAATGTGCAGGGCGTCCATGGCCCGAACAGGGCTTGCTTCCAGAACCCGAATGGCTGTCCCAAGCACGGCTGGAGTCAGTTGGATGATGTCTGCGTCGCGAACATCATCCAACAGCCGTTGCATTGCCTCGCGATACTGGGGTGGGGTCAGCATGCGCTCGCGCACCCGCCGATTCAGGGCCGAGACGATTTCTGGCACGCAGATGACGCTCAGGCCGAGTGAGTCGGCCTGCGCGCATATCGCTTCGACGACCTCGCTTCCCTCTTCGTTCACGAACCGCTTGGCGAATGCGGACGAATCAAGACAGGCTTTCATCAGCGCGCTCCGCGAGGATGGCCGAAGCCAGACCGTCCCCCTTCGACACGAGGCGCAAGGCGGGCTTCCTCCAAGAGGGTTCCCCGGCGAAGGATGAAACCGGCGACACTTCCGCGATGGGCCGGCCGTGCCGAATGACCACCAGAGTCTCGCCCCGCTCAACCCGGCTCAGCATGCCCGACGCATGGCTCCTGAATTCGGTCAATGTTACCGTTGTCATAACGCACCTCCAATATGTACAGTACTGTACATTATTCTGTGCGGATTGTCCACCCGTTCTTCCGGCCAACGTCAGGCCTCACCGGAACGCCGTCAGCGGTCCGGTGCAGGCCGTGGTTGGGACTTGTCTTTCCGGTCTTTCTGAGTTCTGAACGTTGTCTGTTTTCCTTGCGAACACCTGAAGCACGACAATGGGATGAAACTGCTTCTCGCGCCCAAGAGCCAGTACCCCAGTCAGCGTGCGTGCAGCGGCCCCGCCGCGAACCACGGCGCCAGCTTCTCGGCGCCCTTCAGCAGGTCACCGTGGGCCATGGCCGCCACCCCGCCGGCAACATCCGTCACGTGTGGTCGTGGGAAATGGCCAAGGCCAGGAGACGGGCACAGTCTCCGGCAACAAGGGCTTCCTTCTTGGCCCGGGACCAGCGTTTCACCTGCGCCTCCCGGCGGCGAGCATCGCCGAAGGTGGTGCACCCCAGACTTAGACAAACCACTCCCGTGGTTCACCTTCGGCCAGGTATCCGTGGTCGTCCGGCTGGTCGCGGCGTAGCGCAGCCTTGACCTACCGGAGTGGGGCAGCCGTGGCATCTCGGTCAGGCGCAAGGGGCGGTCCGGCCTCCCGGCGCTCCTTCCTCTGCTGGAGATACCGTACCAGTCGCCGGGAATCGTACCCGCATCTCCTCGAGATGGCTTCCCTACTGGCCCAAACTCGTTCCAGAGCTTCGTCCTTCATGGGGTTACCTCCACGCATAACTCCATCGGGGTTACCAGTGCCGGCACGAACAGCCCCAGGCGGCCGTTCAAGATGCGTATATGCTCGAACTTGTTGGCGTTGGTCGTCCGCCTGGTCGCGGCGTAGGGAACGCTGCGACTCAGCGCGGTGTTCCGGCTGCTGGAGCCGGGGGTTCCCCTGCCCCATGCATGTAATTCCCGAGACCCAGGCCAGACCACCTCGCCCGCCGCAATAGTGCGTATGCAGCGGCACCGACGACGCTCATCAGCAGGATGACACAGAGCCAGGTGTACCGCATCGTCGTCGACAGCGTGCGTAGCGTCAGACAGTCATCTATGGCCCAACCCCAGAAGGTCACCAGCAAGAGCAGGACTGCCAGATAGATGATCACCGCCGGACCCTGGCCAAACAGCCGCACTCGCGTTGCCTTGTGGGCTCTGGAGATCTCCGCCAGCAGACCGCCGAAGGTCTGGGCTTGGTCCCGTAGACCCTTGGGGACCAGCCGCTCTCCGCTCGAGATGGCAGCAACTTCAGACCACACCGCCTTTGCGACAGCCCTCGGCGTGTAGTCCCCGATGCGGGGCCCGAAGATGTCCCGTAGTAACAGAAAATCCCGCAGGGCATGCGTCCTGATCCGCCAGCCGCCCCACCCGCAGGCCATGACAACATACGTGCCGTTCTCTTGTCTGGACGCGAACACGATGGCCTCGTCCTCAGGAGCAAAGCGTTGGAAGTTGGACAAGTCGTACGTCGTCTGCTCGATCTCGATCAGTTCGCCAGGGCCCGGGCCGCGGCAGGAGTCGAGAATGAGTACGCGCAGCACGCTGTCCCACCACCAGGGGCCGCTAGGACTGCTGACCCCTCGAATGTCGAGGAACCGAACTCGCGCCACAAGGTCGGCATCACGAACGCCCTCATCGAGCCCCAGGTCCCCGCCGGACGCGAAACAGGTCCATGGAGCAATGACCCCCAGGCAAAGAAGCCACGTCCAGCACTGGATTCTGGGCCCGAGGGTTCCCACCGCTGTCACCTTGACCACAAGCCTTGTGCCTGGGGAGCTCTTGACGCAGGCTGCCGAAGCGGGTGCGGTCGGCGGAACCTACCGCCGACTCTTCCAGTAGTCTTCGACGCGCTCGTGGTAGATCACCTCGCGCATCGAACCGCCTCACGGGCAGACGCCATGACCTCTCCGTGGCTCTTGGACTGGGCTGAGCCATCGCTCAACTGCGCATCCCGCTGCTTGGCCAACTCCAACCACGCCACGTCGTAGGACTCAGGGGCGCCGTCGTCAAGGCTGTCAAGGAGGAGATCGGCCAGCATCGCCCGCGAGCGTTCAGGCAAGCCCAACGCCAAGCTTGAGAGCTCTCTGACGCTTACACTCATGGCTCACCTCGGGAAAGAGCGACCAACCTTCATCCAGACCGTGGAAACATGACCCGTGATGGCTATCCTGGCAACGGGTCGGTGGGAATGTCGGACGTCGGATCACGTCTAACGCGGTACCCCGAGACGGCCCGGAGGTGGGCGTCACCGCTGACCACCACCCGGCCCGCGCCACCGAGACAAGAACGTTCGTATCGAGAACGACCCTCATCGGGCTTGCCTCGACTGCTTGACGGCGGCGGCAACGTCCGCGGGAACCATCCCGCCAGCCCTGGCCTGCGCCCGGGCCCGCCTGATGACGGAGTCGAACTCCTTGGCTGACGGCGGGGAGATCGTCTTCAGGACCACAACGTCACCCTCGCCAAGGACAAGGAATTGCGTGCCGCTTTCCAGCGACAGCGCTCTGCGGATCTCCTCCGGGATCACCACTTGGCCCTTCGACGACATCCTCGTAGTAGCCAAAGTCTGCATAGCGTACCTCATCAGGCAGAGTGTTGTCTTACTAGTAAGAATGCAGCCGCGGCCCATGCCCGCTGCAAGGTCTCGCCTGAGCGAACGCCGAGCCGATCTGCGTCCCCGTCGAGCCGGCGTCGTCGCGACCGTGCGCGTGGAGGGGCGTAGGGAGCGCCAAGCGTCAGGAGCGCGGCACTCCGCGTGCTGTGGACGCTCCTGTCCGCGGCACCTTCCGCGGACCGAGCGTCACCACCCGGTCGCCGAGGGAGCGCTCAAACTGCCTCAGATCCTCACAGATAAGGTGCAGATTGGAGCCGAACTGCTTGGTGTGTTGCAGGCGGTACTTGCGCACTTCAGCGACATAGGGATCTTTCATGCTCAGTCTCCCAGGAAGGCATCAGGGGACACGATCTCGGGACACGTATGCCCTGCATTTTCGACCGCTTGCGGGTCACACGCGGCCGAGCCAGTAACCCGGACGCCGTCGCTGGTGCATGACCGCAACGATCACGATCTCCTCTGGGTCAAGTCGGTAGAGCACGGCATAGGGGAAACGGTGCACGAGTCGCTTTCGGGTGTCGTTCCGCACTACCGGCCACGCCTCCGGCCGAGCCGCCACGTCACGAACGGCAGTCTTCACCTTCGCCAGGAAGGCAGCCCCCAACCCCCCAACCTGAGTCTCGTAGTAGACGGCGGCTTCGACCATCTCAATTTCAGCCGGCAGCAGAAACCGCGTCGCTCTCATCTGAGCGACGCCAATCTGGCCTCGGCGTCGCGGAAAACGTCGGCAGCGGGTCGGGCAGTAATGCTCCCCTCTTTGTAACCCGCATACCGTCGCTCCCCTTCGGCAATCCAGAGACGCTCACACTCCTCTTCCTCAAGGTCGTCGAGAGTGCTGATCAGATGCTCGATCAGCAACGCGCGCTCGGCCAGGGAGAGACGCCTGGCTTTCCGTTCGCATTCGCCCAGTACTGTCGCCATGGATTTGATCTCCGTACGGAACGGCTACCACAGTTCACTGTATCTGAGCTAAGTGGTCTTGGCAATCTCGGATGGGACCGCTGCGAATTGGGCGTCGAAGCTGTGCTGGCCCGTCTTTGACATGATCGGTGCCAACCGGTTGTGCGGTATGCCCAGGTGGGGCGCTGCCTATGAGGGGAATGCAGCCAGGAGAGCAGGCGGACAATGTAGAACCAGGCGGGCATTGAATCGGAGGCCGGGGGGGCGGCGTCCCTTCGACGCACTCGCTGCACTCGTTCGCTCAGAGCCAGCCGCCGTGTTCCGCCAGCTTCCCTGGGCCGGCCGCAGGCCATGAGCAAGTGAGCAGCGCGAACGCGTCGAATGGCTACCCCGCTAGGACTCGAACCTAGACAAACAGGACCAAAACCTGTTGTGCTACCATTACACTACGGGGTAACAGGCGCAACGGTGGCCCGGGCGGACGGCCGCTGCGAGGGAGTAATATAGGCGGGATTGGCGCGCTGCCAACTGCGGCAGTCGGGCCGGGTCGCGGTCTGGCCTCAGGCGTTGGCCTGCTGTGGGTACTCGGCACGGCAGCGAACCATGTCAGCGTACTGATCGAACTCTCTGCGGGTCCCGATCATCTGCACGCCCGTGACCACGCCGCCGCTGAGTGCCAGGGTGCGGAGGGCCGAGTCCGCGCTGGCATCGAGAAGCCACTCCTGCGATCCCTCGCCGGCCGGCTGCCCGAGGGCGTACAACTCGATCTCCGGGGTCTTGAACGTCAACGGTGCCGCCTCGGCGGCGTAGGCAGTCAGGGGCCGATCCTGCAGCGCGGCCACGAGGTTGGCGGCGCCCAGCCGGCCTTGGGCCGCCGCCTCCCGGGCCGAGCAGCGGGTCACACCCTCCACCTGGACGACGTCGCCGACGGCAAAGACCCGCGGCGCAGAGGTCTGCAGGCAGGCATCGACGCAGATACCGCGCTGCGTGACCAGGCCTGCTGCCACGGCCACGTCCAGATGCGGCCGGGCGCCGATGGAGAGCAGCCCGACAGCGGCGCTGAGCACGCTGCCGTCGTCCAGGTGAAGGGTGAAATGCTCGCCTCCGGCAGTCACCCCTGCCCGTACCGCGGTGCGCTGGAGGAGAACGGTAATGCCCTGGCGTTGCAGCAGCCCCAGCAGGGCCGCCGAGGCACGAGCGCCAAACTGCGCTGGCATCAGGCGCTCGAGGCGCTCCACCACGGTGACCGCCATTCCGGCGTTCTGCGCACGCAGGGCCGCCTCGATCCCGAGAATGCCGCCACCCAGGATGAGCGCCTGGCCGCCCGGCTTCACCTGGGCGCGAACGGCCAGCGCCTGACTCAGGCACCACAGCGGCAGGAGCCTACCGCCGCCGCCGGCGGCCAGCGCCGGCACGATGGGCCCGGCTCCGGTAGCGAGGACGATCCCGTCGAAGCGCGCGGTCGCCGAACCCAGCGCGAGCGTCTGCGTGGTGGCGTCCAGCGCGGTGACCTCGGCGCCGAGGTGAAGCTGGATCCCCTTCTGCTCGTACCAGCCCAATGGCCGCATCTGAATGGCCCGGGGTTCATCCTGGCCAAAGGCGACGGCCGGCAGGCGTGGACGGAAGTAGGGCAGCACGTCCTCGGCGGAGTACAGATGCACCTCGGCCCCCGCCTCGGCGGCGACCCTGGCAGCCTCGACGCCGGCATGTCCGGCGCCCACTACACCAATACGCATGGAGCTCTCCCGTACCCATTCAGCCGCGCGCTGTCCCGATCCACGACTCGGCAGCATACCACGTGCCGTGGACCGCGTCCAGCCTGCGACGATGCTGCCATCGTTTCACGCGCACGCATTCTGGGCGCGCCATGGCGGCGGGGCAGGCTATATTCACGGCGGAACTCGCCCCCAGGGCGGTCGTCATGCCACCAGAGGTTGCCGCACGATGCACGACCTTACCAAGGGTACATACTGGTCGCTCATGGTCCACGGAACCATGATCACGGCCTGCCTGCTGGTCAGCTACCGCATGGGTCTGCCCGCCAAGGCGTCTCAGAGCATCGGGCTGGCCCTGGGAACCGGCTCCGGCGGATCCCGCGCGGGGGCCAAGGGCGGCGGGCCATCGGGGCCACGCGACGTCAGTGACCTGAACCGCAAGCCCGCCGCCGGTGCGGCGCCCGGCGCCGCGGCGCCGCCGCCGACCGCGGTGACCAAGGCCTCCGCGGCCCGCACCAAGGCCAGTTCGGCAGGGCAGACCTCGCCGACGGGGCCAGCCGTCCTTCCCGCCAAGGCCGACACGAAGAAGGAAACGATGGCCGAGCGCATCGAGCGCATCCGCCACAGCGCCCGGCCGCTCCCCCCGGTGCCGGCGAGCCGGCAAGCGCGCCCGACGCAACCGGCCAAGAAACAGAGCTCGAAGGAGATCGCGGCACGGCTCAACGCCGGCCTGGAGTCAGCGGACGCCGACAGCAGTGGCACTGGCGGCGGCGGCGGGCGCGGAGTCAACCCGCGCGGGCGGGGCTCCGGCACGCAGGACGGTGCCATCGACGTCGGTGGGGGCGGCGGACGCGGCGGCAGCGGCAACGGCTCCGGGGATGGCGACGGCGATGGCGATGGCGGGGGGGGCGGCGGCGGGCAGGATCCGTTCCTGGCCGCGGTCAGTGCGGCCCTGCACGAGGCCTGGGAGACGCCATCGCGAGCGGAGATCGGTTCCGGCGATCGCGCCGTCGCCGTCAAGATCACGCTGCGCTCCGACGGCCGGGTCACGGCCTTCCAGGTCACTCGGTCCAGCGGCAATACGGCGTTGGATCAGAGCGTCGAGCAGATGCTGCGGCAGTTGCGGAGACTACCCGCCCCGGCGCAATACGGCAGCACCGAGGCCGTGCGGACCATCGATATCATGTTCCGAGCCGTCTAGCCTGGTGGAGAAAGCCGATGCGCGCACTCGCCTTCCTGATCGCGACCATGGGGCTCCTGGCCGCCGGTGTCCGCGCTCGCGCGGAGGACACTGGGGGCGGGGCATCCTGGGCCGCGGCGATGGCCGCGGCGCGCGCCGTCTACGTGGGCTCCTCCGAAGCTCAACAGGCGCTGGCGAGCGCGGTGCCCTTTCTGCCGTTCGACAGCGGTCCGCTGGACGGCAAGGGTCCGGCGCGCGCGGTCGTCGTTCCGATCGCCGGTCTACGCGAGATGCGCCTGGTGGCCGTGTGCGAGAGACACCCGGCCAACTGCAATATCTGGGGCGAGCCGACGCTGTTCGCCAAGGACGGCACGGTGACCCGCCTCACCGATCTCAAGCCCACTCAGGTCCGCGTGGGCTGGGGACAGATGCTGTTGGACAAGAACTGGCAAGACCACCCGCTGGTGGTGGGTGATCGGCAGTTCGCCTTCGGGTTTTGGGTGCACGCCGACAGCGAACTGACCTTCGCACTGGACGGCAAGTACGAGCGCTTCGAGGCCTTTGTCGGCGAAGACAAGGACCGGGCCGACGGGGTGGTGCGTTTCCGGGTCCTGTCGGCCGCCGTGCCGCTGCCGGCGTCGTGGCCGGAGCTGGCCCGCGACTTCCCGCGGCAGGCCGCCTGGCTGCTTGCCGACGCCGGGAGCGACGGCCTGGCGGCGTGGTTCGGGGTGCGCGCGAACGCTGCCTGCGAACAGGACCTCGTGGCCCGGGCGCTGCGGGACGCACCCGCCGAGTCGCCGCTGCGGGTCGAACTCGGCGCTCTGCAGGCGGCCGGCGCGAGTGCCGGCGAGGCGGGCTGGCTCGACCTCTACGGCCGCGCCTGCCGCTACCGTGACGCGGCGGCGCTGCTGAGGTCGATCGCCGACGCCGCGGCCCGCGCCCCCGTCGAGCAGGAGCTTGCCGAGCTGGTGGCAACCAAAGCGGCCGTCGAGGATGGCCGCTGGAGCCGCCTGGGATCCCGCGTCGCCCTGAGCGCCGAACTCGATCAGCAGTACGCGGTGCTACAGCACGACATGCAGCAGCAGACGATCCTCAGCACGGCCACCGGCGAACGGGCGTGGAACGGCACCACCTACGTGCCCACGGAGCGCTCGACAGCCGCCGAGATCGCCAGCCAGACGCTCAACCAGGCCGCGCTGGTGTTGGCGAGCGACCGCGATCCGGCCGACATCGTGCTACGGCGGACCACGGCCCTGCTCGCTGACCTGAGGCGTCAGGCCGAGGGCCGTTTCGGCGCGTTCGAGGCGCCGTTGGCGACCCTGGCACAAGCCGTCGCCGACACGCCCGTGACCGCAGCAGAGGCGCGACGCGCACTACACCACGATCTCTGCCGACTGCGCCGCCAGATCGCCTTCAGCAATCCTCTGCTGAACTTCCGCGACCTCGTGTTCGTCAAACGTCACCGGGCCTTCTACCAGCACATGTGCGACCAGTTCTACGGCATCTGCCAGAACCCCGGCGGCGGGCTCTACGTACTGGAGAACGCGTTCACGGCCGACGCGGCCGTGCGCGATATCCTGGCCAACTCGACCTGTGCGGGGGGCCGGCTCCAAGGCCAGAAGCTGAGCGGTGGCGGGGTCCGAGCGGCCAAGCTCCAGTACGACGGCGAGCGGGCCATCAGCGGCGACGATATCGACGGCGGATCGTTCCTCTCGCCCGCCCTCTCGCCCGACGCCCGGCAGATCGTCTTCGCCTACGTCGAGCGGCAGGGCAGCAAGGAACAGGCCTTCCACGAAGACCCGACGCGTGGTCATTGGGACAGCCAGCGCTGCTACCACCTCTTCTCGGTCAACCTCGACGGTACGGGGCTGCGCCAGCTCACCGACGGCACCTGGAACGATTTCGATCCGTGCTGGCTACCCAACGGCCGCATCGCGTTCATCAGCGAACGCCGCGGCGGGTACCTCCGTTGCGGGCGCGCCTGTCCGCTCTACACCCTCTACGACATGAACCCGGACGGCAGTGGCATCAACTGCCTCAGCTTCCATGACAGTAACGAGTGGAATCCTGGCGTCACCGCCGACGGCCGCATCGTCTGGACCCGCTGGGACTACGTCGACCGCCACGGCTGCATTGCCCACATGCCCTGGACGACCACCCTTGACGGCCGTGATCCGCGGCCGCTCCACGGCAACTACGCCCCGCGCCAGGCGCGCCCTGACATGGAGCTGTATGTCCGTTCGATCCCGGACTCGCAGAAGTACGTCGCTCTCGCCGCGCCGCACCACGGGCAGGCCTACGGCTCGCTGATCGTCATCGATCCGCAGGTCCCGGACGACGACGGCATGGGGCCGGTCCGCCGCCTCACTCCCGAAGTGGGCTTCCCGGAAAGCCAGGGCGGCCAGCAGGCGTACAGCACGCCCTGGCCGCTCGGCGAGAACTACCACCTCTGTGTCTACGACGCCGCCATGACCGGCGCCCCATTGGGCCGCGCCGGCGAAAGTTACGGCATCTATCTGGTGGATGCGTTTGGCAACAAGGAACTGATCTACCGCGATCCCGACATCGGCTGCATGAACCCGATCCCGTTGCGGCCGCAGGCGCTGCCGGCCGCACCCGCTACGCCGCTCGCCGACGCCGCCGGCGGCGGCCAGGCGGTCGACATCGGTGCGGCAGGCGAGGCAACAATGGCCGTGGTCGATGTCTACGACCACCGGACAGACTGGCCGGAAGGCACGCAGATCCGCGCGCTACGGGTCCTGCAGCTCCTGCCCTGCGCCGTCCCCAGCGGCGGCCTGCGCCCGCATGAAACCGGCCGGCGCATTGCCGAGGCCGGCGACTCGATCGTGCCCTGCCGTTGGGTCCTCGGCACGGTTCCGGTGGAGGCCGATGGCAGCGCCCACTTCACCGTGCCGGCCTACCGCGAACTGTTCTTCCAGGCGCTCGACGACCGCGGCCTGGCGATCACGTCGATGCGTTCGGGAACCCAGGCGCGCCAGGGTGAGCGGCTCGTCTGTCAGGGCTGTCATGAGCAGAAATCGCAGGCTGCCAAGGTCCCCGCGGCCCTGCCGTTGGCCCTGCGCCGCCCGCCATCGGCGCTCACGCCCGATGTCGATGGCTCCAAACCCTTCAGCTACCCGCGGCTGGTCCAGCCCGTTCTCGACCGCAACTGCGTGCCCTGCCACCAGAAAGAGCAGGCCAAGAAGGCCCCCACCCTGGCGCGGGAGCCGATCGCGGGCGGGTTCTACGCCTCCTACAACACGCTGGTGGGGTATGGATTCACCAGCTACGGCGACAGTTACCGCACGCGTCCTGGCCAGTTCGGCGCGCGCGCCTCGAAGCTGCTCGCCATGCTCGACAAGGGCCACCACGAGGTGGTGTTGTCCGCCGAGGATCTCCATCGCCTGACGCTGTGGCTCGACTGCTGCAGCATGTTCTACGGCGTCTTCGAGAAGGAACCGGGCGAGGCCCAACTGCGTGGCGAGGTCACGCGGGCGCGCCTGGAGTAGCCAGCGACAGCGGCCGCGGGAGCGGCCCGACACCCGGCAGGGGCGGGCCCGACCGGCCCGCCGGCGGAATTGCCCCTGGGCCTCCGTGGCGCTGGCCCGGTGCGTGCAGGGCTGTTCCAAGATCGCGGTTCCCGCTACGGGTGAGCGCGTGAGAACGTGAAAGCGTGGATTCGTGGCAGACGGCCGGCACACGCGTCGTAACCCTCACGCAATCACGCTCTCACGCTTTCACCGTGCCGGTGACCAACACCGATGGTCGTTGGGAAAACGGAACAGCCCTGCGGTGCGTGCCGCCAGGGTTGAAAACCAGCCTCCAGCGCCTACAGTGTTGGGGTTGTCGAGGGCGTTCTGGCGAGGGGCCTCCGGCCACTGTATGACCCCTGCCGGAACCCGCACCGCAAGCGGAGATGCAGTTCTGATGCAGGCACTTCTTGAGCAGACCAACTCCTTCACCCGGGACGAGCGTCGGCGCGCCCTGGCAGCCCTGATCGCGCGGGGGTTGCCCACGGCTCCGGCGACGGACTGGGTGAACATGCACATGCACACGTTCTTCTCCTTCAATGGCGAGGGCTGGTCGCCGACGCGCCTAGCCTGGGAAGCGCAGCAGCGTGGGCTGTACAGCCTCGCCATCTGCGACTTCGATGTCCTGCAGGGGATGGGGGAGCTGTTCGAGGCGGCCGACCGGCTGCAACTGCGGGCGGCGGTCGGCTTCGAGAGCCGGACCTTCTTCCGTGAGTATGCGGCGCAGGAGATCAACAGCCCCGGCGAACCGGGGGTCTTTTACTTTATGGGTATGGGCTTCATCCGCCTGCCCGCCCCAGGAAGTCGGGCGGCGGCGGTGCTGGCTGACATGCTGGAGCGCTCCCACGCCCGCAACCGCAGCCTCCTGCAGCGGATCAACGCCGGGTTGCGCGAGGTCACCGTGGACTACGAGTCGGATGTCCTGCCGCTGACCCCAGACCGCAATGCCACCGAGCGGCACATCGTGAACGCTTACCACGTCAAGGCCCTCAACGCCTTCGGCGGCAACACCGACAGGGCGGCGGCGCTGTGGGCAGACCGGCTCGGCCTGGACCTCAAGGACGCCTGCGACTCGATCAAGGACACCAACCGCTTCACCGACAAGCTGCGCAGCAAGCTCATGAAGAAGGGCGGCCTGGGCTACAAGCAACCAGACGTGGATACCTTCCCGCCGCTCGACAGCGTGGTCGAGATGATCCGCGAGTGCCGGGCCATCCCCATGAGTACGTGGCTGGACGGCACCAGCGCGGGTGAGAGCGCCCCCACGGCGCAGCTCGAGTGCCTGATCGCGAAAGGCATCGAGTCGGTGAACATTATCCCCGACCGCAACTGGAACCTCAAGGACGCCGCCGAGAAGGCCCGCAAGGTGGCCGAGTTGGACCGCTACGTCGCGGCCGCGCAGGCCCTCGACCTGCCCATCAACGTGGGCACCGAACTGAACAAGGCAGGGCAACGCTTCGTCGACGATTTCGCGGCCGCGCCCATGCAGCGCCACCATGCCGCCTTCCTGCAGGGCGCGCAGATCATGGTCGGCCACACCCGGTTGTTGCGCTGGGCCGACCTGTCCTACATCGATGCCGCCGCGACCGCGGAGTTCCCCGCGCGCGCCACGCGCAATACCTTCTTTGCAGCCGTGGGCGCGCTGCCCGGTCCAGACCAACACACTTGCGACCGCCTGGCCGGCCTCTCCTCGGCGAAGGCCTACGCCTATCTTGCGGACTGCGCCCGCGCCGGTTCCTGGAGTTGAGATCATACGCCGGGGCGAGCCCCCCCGGCCGGAGGAAATGAGCATGTTCAAGCAGCCGACCAAGGCCGTCATCCAGCGCCGCTACGAGGCGGCGCGCCTGCAGTACCGCGATCTCGGCGTCGATACCGAGGCGGCGCTGTCGCGGCTCCAGTCTGTCCCCATCAGCCTGCACTGCTGGCAGGGCGATGACGTGCGCGGCTTTGAGGTCCGTGACCAGGCCGTGACCGGGGGCGGCATCATGGCCACCGGAAACTACCCCGGGGCCGCCCGCAGCCCTGACCAGCTCCGCGCGGATGCCGACAAGGCCATCTCGCTCATCCCCGGCAAGCTCCGCTTCAACCTGCACGCCATCTACGCCGAGACCGCGGGTAAGGTGGTCGAGCGCGATCAGTTGCAGCCGCAGCACTTTGCGGCCTGGATGGCCTGGGCCAAGGCGCGCGGCATCTGCCTGGACTTCAACCCGACCTTCTTTGCGCACCCCAAGGCCAACGACGGCTACACCCTGTCGCACGCCGACGAGTCCATCCGCTCGTTCTGGGTCCGCCACGCCATCGCCTGCCGGCGCATCGCCGAGGCCATGGGCAGGAGCCAGAAGGCGCCCTGCGTCCTCAATCACTGGATCCCCGACGGCGCCAAGGACCAGCCCATCGACCGCTGGTCGCCGCGGCGCCGGCTGGCGCAGTCGCTGGATGAGATGTTCGCGGCCAAGGTCAACACCACCTACTGCAAGGATGCGGTGGAGAGCAAGCTGTTCGGCATCGGCAGCGAGGACTATGTCGTCGGCAGTCACGAGTTCTACCTGGGGTACGCGCTGACCCACCCCCAGATGCTGTGCCTCGACATGGGGCACTTCCACCCCACTGAGACCATCCACGACAAGATCTCCTCCGTGTTGACCTTCAAACCGGATCTCCTGCTGCACGTCAGCCGCGGCATTCGCTGGGACAGCGACCACGTCGTCATTCTCAATGACGATATCCGCTGCCTGTTCCAGCAGATCGTGCGCGGCGACGCGCTGGAGCGCGTGAACATCGCCCTGGACTTCTTCGACGCGAGCATCAACCGCATCGGCGCCTGGGTGATCGGCACCCGCGCGGTGCAGAAGGGCATCCTCAACGCCCTGCTCGAACCGTGCGGCCTGCTCGCCGACATGGAAGCGGCCGGTGACATGGCCTCCAAGCTGGCGGTACTCGAGGAACTCAAGACCTTCCCGGTGGGCGCGGTCTGGGATATGTACTGCCTCAACCGTGGCGTGCCCGCGGGAACCGCCTGGATCGCCGACATGCAGGCCTACGACAAGGACGTCATCCGCCAGCGCTGAGGGCCGCGGCCCGGTATCGCTATCGTGTCTGTCCACTGCCGCGGCGCCACGCCGGCCCGCGGCGGTGTGCTATCGCCCTCGTATTCGGCTGGTTAGCTCTCGGCGAGGAAGCAGGCCCGCATGTCGACGCAGTACGTCATCTCGGTCATGGCCCAGGACCGCGTCGGTATCATCGCCGACGTGACCGCGGCCATCAAGGGCCTTGAGGGCAATCTGGCCGACCTCAGCCAGACCGTGTTGCGCGGCTACTTCACGATGATACTGATCGCCTCGTTCCCCGACCCGATCCGGCCCGAGGATATCCGCACCGCCCTCATTGCTGCGGCGGGCGAGAGTTCCTTCGAGATCGGTATTGCGGTCCCCGCCGGCGCTTTGCCCGGGGAGTCTCCTGAAGTCAGGGACCGGCAGTATATCCTGACCGCCGTCGGGCCTGACAAGATCGGCCTCGTCGCCGCCGTCAGCGGTTACCTGCGCGAGAAGCGTATCAACATCGTCGACCTGTCGACGACCGTGGACGCTGGCGTGTACACGATGATGATGCTGGTCGAACTCCCCCTCGACGCTGACGTCGCTCGACTCAAACACGGGCTGCGCGTCGCGATGGAGGACGTCGCTCTGAACGTCGAATTGCGGCACCATGCCATTTTCCGTATGACCAACGAGATCTGAATGGCCGTGGCGGCGGCCGTCCGTGCTCGATCCGCCGCTGCAGGGAGACTACCCGGTGTACGTCGGACGTATTGTTGCCATCGGCATGACCCAGGCTGGCCGCCTGGCCGCCCTCTACCGCGTCAGCAGCCGATCGTTCCCAAACCGCGAGGCCCGTTGCCTCGCGCAGGCCATCGCCATCGTCCCCAAGCCGGGCTGCGAAAACGACATCTACAAGAACCCCTACATCGCCTACAACTGCCTGCGCCTGACCGGCCCCTATGCCGTGGCCAGCAATGGCTCGCATACAGACCCCGTGGCTGAGAAACTGCAGGCCGGAATGGGCATGCGTGACGCCCTGGTCACCGTGCTGGCGGCCATGGACTACGAGCACGATAGCTTGAACACGCCGCGGATCGCGGCCGTCGTGCAGCAGGGGTCAGCGAAAGGGTATCTGGGCATCGTGCGGCACGACGCCCTGCTGGTGCAGGAGTTTGCCCTGACCCCCGGCCAGGCCTTCTACGTGGCCACCTACGAGCGCCATGTTCCCTGCCCGCACTACGCCGACCTGCGCTTCGACGCCGCAGACGCCCGCGCGGCGTGCCAGTACATCCTGACTGGCGGGGTATTCGCGGATCTGGAGCGGCCGATCACGGCGGCCTGTGCGGTGGAGACGGCCACGGGCTTCGCGGTCGCCACGCTGGACATGCCCTCGCCGACCCCCGCATGAATGCCGACTGCCTCAGGCTCTACCTGGCCACTGACTCCGAGCTGACGGCGGAGCGCGATCTCTGTGACCTCGTCGCCCGGGCCATCACGGCCGGCGTCACCTGCGTCCAACTGCGCGACAAGGTCGCCAGTGGCCAGCAACTCTACCTGAGCGCCTGCCGGCTGCACGCCGTGACCCAGCGTTTGGGCGTGCCGCTCATTATCAACGACCGCGTCGACATCATGCTGGCCGCGGGGGCTGAAGGCGTCCACGTCGGGGCCACGGATCTGCCGCTGGCCCGGGTCCGCGCCCTGGCGGCCGGACGCCTGGTAGGCTACTCCGTCACGGCCGCGGCCGATGTCGAAGTCGCCCGCCGCGACGGCGCTGACTACGTCGGCATCGGACCGGTGTTTCCGACCTCGACCAAGCCCGATGCCAGCCCGGCGCTGGGCCTCGCCGGGCTGCGCGACCTGGCCGCCGCGGCCGGTCTGCCCTGCGTCGCCATCGGCGGCATCACGCCGGCCAACTGCGCCGCGGTCCTCACGGCCGGCGCCAATGGCGTCTGCGCCATCAGCGCCATCCTTGGCCACGACGACATCGGCGCCGCGGTACAGCGCTTCCGCGCCGCCTTGGACGCCTAAAAGCACAGGGGCCGGCGCGTCTCCTGCGACAGGCGCCAGCCCCTGAAGGCCACCCTACGGTCCGACCCTGGTCAGCCGGCGCCGACCTCGGCTTCGGACTCGACGTCAACGATCGCCTTCTTCACCACCACGACATCACGATGCTGGCGGTTCGGCTTGTGCCAGATCAGGACCAGTGCGGTCGCAACAAAGACCGACGAGTACGTACCCACGATGACGCCGATCAGCATCACCAATGAGAAGTCGTTGATGGCACCGCCGCCGAAGAGGAACAAGGTCAGCACCGTGAAGAGCACGGTCAGCGAGGTCAACGCGGTACGCGACAGACACTGATTGACGCTGAGATTCACGATCTCACGGTAGGTCTTGTCCCGGTACAACCCCAAGCTCTCGCGGATACGGTCGAAGGTCACGATGGTGTCGTTGATCGAGAAGCCGATAATCGTCAGTAACGCCGCCAGCACCGGCAGCGAGAACTGCCGACTACCGTCGTGCCAGCCCAGCAGCAGGTAGATGCCGCCGGCAATCAGGGTGTCATGGCAGAGAGCCACCACGCCAGCCACACCGTAAGCCCACTCGAAGCGGAAGGTCACGTAGAGGATGATACCGACGAAGCTCAGGAGGGTGGCCCAGATGGCGCGCCATTGGAACTGGGTACCCACTAGGTTACCCACGCTAGTGCTGCGAACCTGGTGAATCTTGGCCGCGGGGAACTGGGTATTCAGGCGCCCCTCCAGCCCGGTGAGATCGGTACTCGCCGCCTTCCCCGCGGAGACCTTGGGAAGGACCACTTCGAGCATCCGCATTCCGGTGGCGCCATGGAACTTGTAGCCCACGCGGGCATCGCCCAGCCCCTGCTTGTCGAAGAAAGAACGCACCTCGGAGACCGTCGGCTCTGTGCCGAGGGCTTCGTAGGCGACCTCCGTACCGCCGGCGAAGTCAATGCTCAGGCAACTGCGGCCACGGCCCACGATCGTCACGAGCGAGATGACACACATGGCGATGGAGACGGCAACCGCCGGCTTGAGGATGGCCAGGAAGTCGTAGTTGCATTCGGTGATCGCCTTGAAGGAGCGCATTCTCAGAGTCTTCAGCTTGCCGGAGGCCAGGTAGGTATCGAAGATCGTCCGGGTCGTGAAGACGGCCGTGAAGATATTGGCGACAAGGCCCACCCCGAGGGTGACGCCGAAGCCCTTGAGGGAACCGGTCCCGAACTGATACAGGATGAAGGCGGAGAGCAGCGTCGTCAGGTTGGAGTCGATGATGGTGACAAAGGCCCGCTCATACCCCGACTTAATGGCATTGCCGATGGTCTTACCATTGCGCAGTTCTTCGCGAATGCGCTCGTAGATCAGCACGTTCGCGTCCACGGCCATACCGATACTCAGGACAAGACCAGCAATACCCGGCAGCGTGATCGTGGCCCGGCTGAGGGTCATGGTGCCCAGGATCAGGAGATTGTTGAACAACAGCGCCACGATGGCAACCAGACCGGCAAAGCGGTAGTACCAGATCATGAAGAGCGCCACCATCACCGTCCCCGCAATGCTGGCCCAGAGGCCGCTGCGGATGGAGTCGGCACCCAGGGTCGGGTCGGTGCCGAACTCGCTGTCGATCTGAATCTTCACCGGCAGGTTGCCAGACTCGATCACGCCGGACAGGCGTTTGGCCTCGTCAAAGGAGAAACTCCCGGTGATCTCGGCACTGCCGCCGGTGATGGGCTCTTTGATGTTCGGGGCGCTGTAGACCTTGTTATCCATCACGATGGCCAGGCGCTTCCCCACGTTGTCCGTGGTGATCCGCGCGAACTGCCGCGCACCCCGGTCTTTGAACTCGAGGCTGACACTCCACCAACTGCCGAACTGGCTCGGTGCCGCCTGGGCGCGCTTGACCTCGCCGCCATCCAGCGCCTCCGCCTGCTTCTTGATGAATACCACATTGGTGACGATCTCGCCATTCTCCTCGCTCTCGATCTCGGCATACTTGAAGCCGGGCGAGGGCCGGAACGTGGCCGGGCTCTTGTGGTACTCCTCAACCTTGCGATCATTGTCGGGATCGACCAGGAAGAACTGCAGGTTAGCCTGCTGCTTGAGGACGTCGCGGATATCGGACTTGGCGCCTTCGCTGAGGGCCGGCATACGCACGGAGATGGTGTTGGCGCCGACCGGCTTGATCTCAGGCTCGGTAAGGCCCATCATGTCCAGGCGGTTACGCAGAATCTCGACAATCTGGTCACGCGCGGCCTCGACGTCCTTGCCACCTGTCTTGGCCTCGTCCTCGTTGAAGCTCATCACAAACTCGGTGCCACCCTGGAGGTCCAGGCCGAGGTGCAGTTTGCCGGCCGCCTGATCCCGGACGAACTTCAGCACACGCTTGTTGGCGGCCGTGGGCGAACCGGGGACGGTGACATAGTTGCAGAGCCGCACCCGCGCCTGCTTCTCGTCGCCACGAGCCGCCTGCTCGATGCTGCGATACTGGGCCATGTCCGGAGTCTCTTGGCGCAGTGTCGCGGCGCGGGCGAGAACGGCGTGATAGGCCTCAACATCCGCCTTCGCCTTAGCGGCTTCGGCACGGACCTTGTCGTGCTCAGCGCTCAGGTTCTTGAAGGCGTCGGACCCCTTGTCCGTGACCGCATCCATCTTGGCCTTCAGCGCTTCGGCGGCCGTGCTTCCCTTGCTGGCCGTGGCCTCCAGCTTGGCCAGCGGGCCACGCGTCATCTTCTCGAAGGTCTTGAGGAAGTCGCGGTCCCGCAGCGGGAAGAGGGCAGCACCCCAGCCGACGGCAACCACGATGTTGAACACCCAGCGCCATACCAATGACCGTTTCATGAATGCTGCTTTCCCTCAACTCACGCAAACACCTGCCTCACGGCACGTTACTCACCCCATCGCAACCCGCAGGAGACGCCAGGTCCGAACCTGGTCCCGGCGCTGTCGGTCGGCCGGCGCCGCCGGCGTGCGCGCCAGATCACCTCTTCTTGGCGGGCTTGGCAGCCGTCCGGGTCGACGCATCGTCACCCTCGGCAGTCAGGACCGTGCTCACCGCGGAACTCACCACCTTAATCTCGACGTTCGGCGCGATCCGTAACATCATGCTCGTCTCGGCGACGCCGGCGATCTCGCCGTAGATGCCGGCGGTCGTGATGACCTTATCGCCAACCTTGACGCGGCTGACCATTTCCCGGTGCTCCTTGGCCTTCACCTGCTGCGGACGCAGGATGAGGAAGTACATGATGGCCAGCAGCAGGAACATCGTGCCCATCGGATAGAGGGCCGCCAACGCGCCACCGCCACCTGGCGGCTGTGCCGCCACCGCCAGCACCGGCAGAAGCAAGGTCGAAATGTACATCGTAACGCGGTCTCCAAACTATGCCTGCCAGCGTTCGTCGCGGCACCATACCGCCTGCGTAGAGCAGGCACGGCTTGACAATGTACATGCCTCCCTGCCTGATGCCAACCGGGGGACTTGTCGCCCACGGTTTTTCTCAGATTTGACAAAGACCCCGACCAAGCCATATTACCCACTGTTTGCTGCCCTGCTCCCAAGGCCGGTTCATGCCTGCCGGAATGATGCTGGCCTGGGGGTGCGGGAGCCACGGTAGCAGGACGTGTCGTCGAGTTGGTCCGGCAGCCAGACGGCCGTCGCGCGTGGAGTGCTTTGATAACGCATGTCTGGCAAAGCCAAGATCCTGGTGGTGGATGACGAGGTTAGCATCGTCGAGGTGCTTAAGGGCATCCTGCGCCGGCAAGGCTACCGGGTCAAGACGGCCGGCAGTGGTGAGGAGGCCATCGAGCTCCTCCGCAACGAGCCTTTCGACCTGCTGATCTCGGACATCCGGATGGGGGGGATGGACGGCCTGGCCCTCCTTGAGCAAGCGCGTCAGGAGCAGGCTCATCTGGCGGTGATCATGATGACGGCGTATGCCGCCGTGGAGACCGCCGTCGAAGCGATGCGCAAGGGGGCCTTCGACTACGTCTGTAAGCCCTTCAAGGTTGACGAGTTGCTGGTCACCGTCGAACGCGCCCTGTCCTATGAGACCGCCCTGGCCGAGAACGAGTCGCTCAAGGAGACGATTGTCTCGCCCGCTGAGGTCTACTTCGACACCCTGGTAGGCGACCATCCGGCCATGCAGGCGGTCTATCGGATGATCCGCAAGATCGCCCCCACCGACAGTACGGTGCTGATCCTGGGTGAGAGTGGCACGGGTAAAGAGTTGGTGGCGCGCGCCATCCACGTGTGTAGCCGCCGCAGCACCCGCCCGTTTGTGGCCATCAACTGCGCGACACTCCCGGACGCGCTCCTGGAATCCGAGCTCTTTGGGCACGTCCGGGGCGCCTTCACGGGGGCCACCCGCGACAAGGAAGGCCTGTTCCAGACCGCCGATGGCGGAACCCTCTTTCTCGACGAGATCGGCTCCATCCCGCCGGCGATGCAACTGACCCTGCTCAGGGTGTTGCAGGAGCAGGAGATCCGCCCGGTCGGGGGAACCCATAACATCGCGGTGAACGTCCGCATCCTGGCGGCCACCAACGAGAACCTGGAAACGCTCATCAGCCAGGGCCGTTTCCGCGAGGACCTCTTTTACCGCCTTAGCGTGATCCCTTTAGACCTGCCACCGTTGCGCGATCGGCTGTCCGACGTACCCTTGCTGGTCAACCACTTCCTGGCCTGCCTGGAAGCGGCCCACGGCCGGCGCCTGATCCTCCAGCCTGAGGCGGCGGCGGCCCTGGAGCGCTACCCCTGGCCAGGAAACGTGCGTGAACTGGAGAATATCATCAGTCGCGCCGCGGCGCTCTGCGAGGGCGAGCTCGTCACCTTGGACTCCCTGCCCGCGAAGCTGCGGGGGCTGGTCGTCGAGCCCGCGGCCGAAGCGGTCGAAGCAGACCCGGAGATGCACTCCACCGGGGTGACCCTGAAGGCGTTCCTGCGCGACAAGGAAAGGGCCTATATCCGCCAGGTACTCGAGCAGCACCATGGTGACAAGGAGGCCACCGCCCGCGCGCTGGGAATCAGCCTCGCGACGTTCTATCGCAAGTACGGAGACGACTACGCGGTTCCCGAGCGAAGCCGCTAGAAGAAGGCCATGATGATGTGTCGATGCGTTCATCCGGACACCCCCCACAGCCGTGTGCCGTTACGGCGCCTGGCAGTCCAGTTCCTGGCCGCCGGCCTGGTCATGGCGCTGGCGACGGGTTGCGCCTGGGTGGACCGCCTGATACACCGGAAGGAAGCGGGCGCCCACGCCATCTCGCTGCACCCTTTCGCGGAACCCGGTAACGACGTCAGCGGGCGGACGCAGATGGTCGTCGACGCCGGTGGCACGCAGCGGGTCTGCATCCGGCGCGCCCCCATCCTCTCCAACCGGCAGATGATGGAAGGTAAGCTTGAGAGCGGCGGCGACCCACAGCGCCCGGCCCTGCGCCTGCGCCTGGATCGCCAGGGCGCCATGCTCTGGCTGCAGGCGTGTCAGGAAGCGCCGGGTGACCGGGTGGCCGTCATGCTCGATGGTTTCTTCTGGTACACCATGACCCTGCCACGCCCCACCGATACCCAATCCGTGCTGATCGACGGCCCGATCGGTCAGACCGAAGCGCAGGCCATCGTCGACTCCATCCCCGGCCAGTACCGGAGACTCAACCCCAGCCCAGGCTTGTTCTGAGGCCCCGGCGCGCTCACTCTGGAAAAGGACGCCCACGACACACCATGAACACCGACCCCACCAACTGGCGCGACCCGGCCTTGCTCGATGACCTTTTTGTGAGTCTTGCCGAGGGTAAGTCAGATGCCTTCCCGCGGCTGCTCAGCCTCCTGGCGGCAGCGCCACGGGAACCGTTGAGCGCATGGCCACCGGACGTCGCCAGTCGTTGGCGTGAAGGCCTTGAACTGGCCATCGAGGGGGTCGACCGCGGTAACCTGCGTGCTGGAGCCGAGTTTCTACTGACGGTCTGCGGTATCGGTTTTGACACCCCGGCTTTTCGTGACCTCCTGGCCGGAATGGTTCGGCAGACCCGCTCAGACTACCTCGACCCGACCGGCCTCCTGGACGCACTGGGGGTCCGCAACGGTGACGTTCCCACCCAGATGGTCGCCGCCCGCTGGGCCGTGTTCAACCTGGTAAAACCCGGGGCGTTGTGCTTCCATCCCGCCCACGGTTTGGGCTCCATCGAGGCGGTGGATGGACTGTCCAACGAGGTCCGCATCCGCTTCCAGCGTCACGTCAGCCTGGCACTCGACGTCGTGCTGGGGCAGACCGTCCTCATCCGGCCCGCCTCCTGGCTCTTCTACCTGGCAAAGGGCGAGAAGGGTGCCAAGGAGAAGCTCGTTGTCGACCAGTTCGGCGAGCGTGCACGCGCGGAGCTGGTGACTGCGGCGCCGCTGTCCGACGACGTCCTGAAAGCGGTCCTGGTGCCGGCGATCCTGAACGCCGATGAGGTCGCCGCGCTCCTGCGCATCGCCGAGGTGCGGCGCCCTGCGGAGGCCGCGGGGCCAGTGGTCGCGACGATCACCCGCACCTGGGACCAGGCCCGCGGCATCACCGAAATGGTGGGTCTGCTGGCGGCGGATGAGGCCCTGCAAGACAGCCGTGCCGATGTCGCCAACGTCGCCACCATCCTGCGCGCTGGCGCCGAACGCCCCACCGCCGCCAGCGATTTCGTCGAAGCCGTCTCCCGCCTCCAGGACGCCTTCGGGACCGGCTCCTGGCTGGCCACGGTCCTGACCGACCTCGCCTCGCGAGCCGTCAGTTGGAACGACGCCACGGTCTTCATTGAGCAAACCGACAAGCTCCCCGGGCGGCTCATGACCCCATGGTTCGAGGCCACGGCCACGGCGCGCGGCGCCGCTTACCTCGCCCAGGCCACCATGGCATTGCCGCTGCGCCTCTGGAGTCATTCCGAAGGCGTGGTCGCCAAGCACTCCGGCGACCCGCAGATGCTACTCGCCACCGTCATCCAGGAAATCGGGCGCGGTGCCATCAATGCCGATGTGCTGCTCTGGGTCTACCGGAATGGTGGCGACGCGCGCCGCCTGCTCGCCAATCCGCCCCTGCTCTTCAAGACCCTGCAGCGCCCGGTGCGCGGTTCCTTCATCAAGGCCCGCAAGGATCTGCACAAGCTGCTCATGGATGATCAGAACTTCCAGAGGCTGATCATGCGCGATGGTGACGCCGATGCCATCATGAGCCTGGTGCGGGCCGCGCGCCACGCGCAGTTGCTCGACTCCGGCGAGCGCCAGAGCCTGCTTGTCAAGATCGTGCGGGTCTTCCCGGAAGCGAAAAGCCTGGTCGAGGATCGCCGCCAGCAACCCACCCGCAAAGCGGTCGGCAAGATCACCTCGGTGCGCAGCTTCGAACGCCGCCGTCGCGAACTCGAGCAGATCATCAACAGCGAGATTCCGGCCAACTCGCGCGCCATCGCCCATGCCCGCAGCTACGGCGACCTGCGCGAGAATGCCGAGTTCAAGTCCGCCAAGGAGCGGCAAGCCTATCTCTCCGCCCGCCGCGGCGAACTGGAAGACGACCTGCACGAGGTCAGAGCCACCGATTTCCGCGACGTGGTCGTGACCAGCACCGTCATCCCCGGCTGTACCGTCACGCTGCGCTACGCCGATGAGCATACGGAGCAGTTCCACGTCCTCGGCCTCTGGGACAGCATCCCAGAGCGGCGCCTCGTCTCCTACGATACCCCCTTCGGTCGCGCCCTCCTGACCACGCAGGTCGGCGATACGATCGAGCTGCCCGCCGGCGACACCGTCCGCCTGGATGCCGTGATCCCGTTGAGCCCTGAACTCCTGGACTGGGTGCGCGACCGTGAGGCGGAGGCCTGATCCGGCAACGGGCGGAGCCTCCTGAGCAGCCGGCTCGACGGGCGGAACGCGAAACAGCCCTGCGGGTTGACCTCGTCGGTTGCGGCGCTAAAGTACACACTCTAATGGCGCGTGGTCGCCCTGAGTGTAGCGTGTGTCCGTGTCAAACCACTGGCGATAGAGTCGAATGACGGAGATCGAGTCATGGCGCATAAAAAGGGTCAGGCCTCAAGCCGTAACGGGCGCGACAGTAACCCGAAATTCCGCGGCGTGAAGGTGTACGGCAGCCAGGTCGTTACGGCCGGCAGCATCTTGGTGCGGCAGTGCGGGACCGTCTTCCGCCCCGGCCGTAACGTCGGCTGCGGGCGTGATTTCACTCTCTTCGCCACCAAGGCTGGCGTGGTCTCCTATGCGACAGGGTGCAGCCGCAAAGTGCATGTGACCCCGGTCGAGGCCTGACGGCGCCCTGCGGTCCAGCTCGTTCAAGGCCGGTCCGGGAAACCCCCGGATCGGCCTTTGTGTTTCCAGCGGTTTGGTCAACCTGCGGGAGGTCCTGACCATGGCCCGTACGAATCCGCGCTGGCCCGTACTGACAGCCTACACCGCCCAACACCTGCGCTGCATCGCCATGCCCCTCGGCGGCATCGGTACCGGTACGATCGCGCTGGGCGGACGTGGCAACCTGCGGGACTGGGAAATCCACAACCGGCCGGCCAAAGGCAGCGCCGCCGAGAACTCCGGCCTGCGCGACTACGGCGCCGCAGCCCTGTTCGCGCTCTACTGCCGGCCCGAAGGTGGGGTGCCGGTCGCGCGCGCCCTCGAAGGCGTGTTGGAGCCACCCTACGAGGGCGCCCACGGGGCCAGCGCCGGTTTCCACGGTGTGCCGCGCTTCCGCGGCTGCAGTTTCCACGCCGCCTATCCGCTGGCTCAGGTCTGCCTGTGGGACAAGGAGGTTCCCCTACGGGTGCGCCTGGAGGCCTTCAACCCGCTACTGCCGGCGGATGCCGACGCCAGCGGCATCCCCATCGCGGTGCTGCGCTACGTCCTGACCAATCCCACCCGCCAGGCGGTTGCGGCCACCGTCTGCGCGTCCCTCGCCAACCAGACCGGGGCCGAGCGGCGCCGCAACGCCTTCCGGCAAACGGCTGCCGTGCAGGGCCTCTTCATGACCTGCGAAGAGGCCGGTCCGCTGGCCCGCGAGACGGGCTCCATGGCTCTGGTCACCACCGCGGCCGACGTCTCCTTCAAGACGCGCTGGCCCGACGAGAGCTGGCGCCGGCCGCTGTTGCACCTCTGGGACGACCTCTGCGCCGACGGCAGGCTCGATGATGCAGCCCAAACTGCCGCCGCCCCTTCGGCTTTCGGCTCGCTCGCCGCCAGCGTCCGCCTCGAGCCCGGTGCCAGTGCCGCTCTGACTTTCGCCATCACCTGGCATTTCCCCAACCGCTACAACTGGGCGCCGGACTCGCAGGACTGCGGTTGCGGCAAGACGCGACCGGCGCCGGCCGACCGCATCGGAAACTACTACACCGAGCAGTATGCGGACGCCTGGGACGTCGCCGTGCGCAGCTTGGCCGCACTGCCGGAACTGGAAGCCCGCACCTTGTCCTTCGTCAGCGCCTTCTGCTCCTCCGACCTGCCACCCGTGGTCAAGGAAGCGGCCCTCTGCAACCTCAGCACCCTGCGCACCGAAACCTGTTTCCGTACCCCTGACGGGAATCTCTACGGCTGGGAAGGCTGCTCCGACGGCGGCGGCTGTTGCCACGGCAGTTGCACGCACGTCTGGAACTACGAGACCACCACCCCATTCCTCTTCGGTGACCTGGCCCGCCGCATGCGCAACGTCGAGTTCCTCCACTCAACCCACCCCGAGACCGGCTGCATGAGCTTCCGCGTGCAGTTGCCCTTGGCGCGTGAGTGCGGTGACGGCAAAGCGGCGGCGGACGGGCAGATGGGTTGCCTGCTGAAGATGCAGCGCGAATGGCGGCTCTCGGGTGACAGCGACTGGCTGCGGCAGCTCTGGCCCCGCGTCCGCAAAGCCCTCGAGTTCTGCTGGCTACCCGGCGGCTGGGACGCCGATCAGGATGGCGTCATGGAAGGGTGCCAGCACAACACTATGGACGTCGAGTACTTCGGTCCCAATCCGCAGATGCAGTTCTGGTACCTCGGCGCGCTGCGGGCGGCGGAGGATATGGCCCGCGCCCTCGGCGAGACCGAGTTCGCCCAGACCTGCCGCTGCCGCTTCGACCAAGGCAGTCGCTGGCTCGATCAGCACCTGTTCAACGGCGAGTACTACGAGCACCAAGTCAGGCCGCCGGCGTCCGCCGCGTCCATCCTGCCGCAGACTCGCCTCAACATGGGGGCCCTTGACCTCCGCGATCCGGACCTGCAGTTGGGTCCGGGCTGCTTGGTGGACCAGCTCGTCGGCCAGTACATGGCCCACGTCTGCGGCCTCGGCTACCTCGCCGCCCCAGCCAAGGTCCGCACCACCCTGGCGTCCATCATGCGCTACAATTTCAAGACCCTGCACGGCCACTTCAACCACATGCGCACGTATGCTCTGAACGACGAAAGCGCCCTGCTGATGGCCAGCTACCCGCGCGGCGGTCGCCCGTCCTCGCCCTTCCCCTACTTCAGCGAGGTGATGACCGGCTTCGAGTACTGCGCGGCGATACATATGCTCTACGAAGGCCGGCGCGCCGACGGCCTGCGCGCCATCGCTGCTATCCGCGCCCGCTACGACGGGGCGCGCCGCAACCCCTTTGACGAAGCCGAGTGCGGCCACCACTACGCGCGCGCCATGGCCGCCTGGTCGGCCACTCTGGCCCTGACCGGCTTCGCCTTCGATGCCGTCAATGCCGCCATGAGCCTGGCCCCGCAGGCTGGACGCTGGTTCTGGTCCAACGGTTACGCCTGGGGCACGTGTCGGGTCAGCGGGCGGGCCGGCCACCAGCGCGTCAGCCTGACCGTGCTGCACGGCGAACTGACCCTGCGGCGCTTCGCCCTGGGCACCGCCACTGTCACCTGGCGCACGCCAGTCACCCTCCGCGCCGGACAGACCAAGAGGTTCACCCCGATCCGCTGAGGCGACCGCGAACGGCCATCACTCATCCGCTTTGCGGGGCTTGGTCATGTGACCGGGGGAAATGCCGCGCTTGGTGGTCTCAACGAAGGCAATGAACTCATCCACCTCGGGGCAGGGGGTCGTGGAGCGCCGGATCTCCTCGATGGCGTTAACCCGGTTCAGGCCCGTGAAGAAGTAGATCTTGATGGCGTTGCGCACGGCGGAGCGCGCCTTCTCATCCAGGCCCGAACGCCGCAGACCGACCGCATTCGGCCCTTGGATCTGCTCCCACTGCAGCATACAAAAGGGCGGAATATCCTGGCCGATACCGTTGCCACCACCGATCATCGCAACGCGACCCACACGCACGAACTGGTGGATCATCACCCCGCCGCTGATGAAGGCGCGTGGCCCGACCTCGACGTGGCCGGCCAGCAGCGTCCCATTGGCGATCACCACGTGGTCGCCGATGTGACAGTTGTGGCCGAGGTGAGCAAAGGCCATCAGCATGACCTGATCGCCGACGACCGTGCGACTACCCTCGACGGTGCCCCGATGCACCGTGACGTACTCGCGGATGACGCAGCCCTTGCCGATGTCCGTATAGGTGACCGCCCCGGCGTAGTGCAGATCCTGGGGCCGATCCCCGATCACCGCCCCAGCGTGGATCCGCGTGCCCGCGCCGATGGTCGTGTGCCCGCTGAGGTGGACGTGCGGACCGACAACACACTGGTCCCCAAGACGCACGTTTGCCTCGACAACCGTGTACGGACCGATCTCCACGGCGGTGCCCAACTCGGCGCCAGCCTCGATCACTGCGGTTGGGTGGATACTCATGGTAACTCCCGCTTGCCGCCGAGGCGGCACCGGCCCGCGCCGGCAAGGTATCTGACGGACGCCCCGCCTCGACGGGCCTCACCCCACGACCACAACCCGCCGCCGGTTCTTCTTTCCCGCGCGCACAAACAACTCGCCACCACTCAGATCCGCTCGCGTCACCAGCCGCTGCTCATCGGTGACCCGCGTATCGTTGAGGTAACAGCCGCCACCCTGGATCAGGCGCCGGCCCTCGCCGTTGCTCTGTGCTAGACCCACGGTCACCAGCAACTTCACAAGCAGCACCCCTGACTCCAGGTCGGCCGCCGGAAGAGCCTGCGTCGGGATCGATTCCGCGACCTCGCCTGCCTCCACCTCGTGAATGCGACTGCTGGTCTCGATCCGGCCATCGCGGTCAGCAAAACCAAACTCGCCGCAGGCCGCGAGGTACGACTGCCGCGCCGCCTCAAAACCGTGCGCCAGTAGGGTCGCCTCAAACGCCAGAATCTCCTTGGCCCGGTTGATGGCCGGAGCCGACAGCGCCCCCAGACGGCGCACTTCCGGCATCGGCAACACCGTAAAGAACGCCAGCAGCTTCGGGACCTCCGCGTCCTCGACATTGCGCCAGAACTGGTAGTAGTCGTACGCCGAGGTCCGCGCCAGGTCCAACCAGACCGCCCCGGAGGCGGTCTTGCCAAACTTCTCGCCGTCGCTCTTCAGCAGCAAGGGCAGCGTGGCCCCGAACACCTCCTGGCCCACCAGCCGACGGGTCAGATCCACGCCGGCAACGATGTTCCCCCACTGGTCCTGACCACCCAACTGCAGATCGCACTGATGATCTCGGCGTAGGATGTAGAAGTCATACGCCTGCAGGAGCATGTAGTTGAACTCGAGAAACGACAGCCCGGTCTCGAGGCGGATCTTCACCGACTCCGCAGCCAGCATGCGGTTGACGCTGAAATGACGCCCGATGTCCCGCAGGAACTCGATGTACTTCAGTTCCCGCAACCAGGTCGCATTGTTGACGAGAACCGCCCGTTCGGCACTGCTGAAGTCGAGGAACCGTGCCAGTTGCGCCTTGAGGCACTCCGCATTGGCATCGATCTCCGCCAGGCTCAGTACCGGGCGCGCCTCGGTCTTGCCCGAGGGATCCCCGACCATCGCCGTGCCCCCGCCGACCAGCGCAATGGCGCGGTGGCCGCATTGCTGCAGCCAGCGCATGGCCATCACCGGCAGCAGATGGCCGATGTGCAGACTTGACCCCGTCGGGTCGAAACCGACGTAGAAGGTGACGCAGCGCTCATCGAGACAGCGCCGCAACGACGCCGCATCGGTGAGTTGGTAAAGGAAGCCACGCTCCTCGAGGATGTCCAGTGCATTCATGCTGTCACCACAGGGCGACTGAAGCCGACGTCGACGCCGCCCCCCCACCAAAAAACAAGGAGCGCTCGCTTGCGCTCCATGGGTATTCCAGCACTGCTGACGAACTGCCGCCGGGCTGGCCCGCCGCCACAACGCGTGCGCTGTGGCGGCCGTGGCCCTTTCCCCCGGTCTCCGGCAACCGCATCAGGCCAGAACGATGTCCTTCACCGTGACGCGGGTCAGCTCCTGGCGATGACCCTGTTTCCGGCGATAGCGTTTGCGGCGTTTCATTTTGAACACCACGATCTTCTTGCCACGCAGGTGCTCGCCAATCTCCAGGGACACCTTCATGCCAGGAACCGTTGGCGTGCCGATGGTCACGGCGCCATCCTGACTTATCAGCAGAACGGCGTCCTCCAGCACCACGGTCTGGCCGGGCTCGCCGACGAGACGGTCCAAGTCAAGGACCGCCCCAGGCTCAACCCGGTATTGTTTACCACAGGCCCTAATGATCGCGTACATCGGCTCGCTCCATATTGCTTCGGCATCCCGCCGGATCACCCGCGACGGCACAGACGGGCAACGGGACTCCACAAGAAGCTAAAACTTAACCCCAGACGCAGAGAATGCAACAACCGCCGCAAATTCGACAGAACCCGGCGCGAGGCCCGGTCCGCCGACCCTCCCCGCTGCAGGTCAGGCGTCGGGGGGCCGTGGCTCGGCCAGGATGCTGACCGTATCGCTGACATGGATCAGCGCGGTCTCGACGATGCCCGGCGGCAGCACCGGGATCACCTCCAGTGGATGCGTGGCGTCGATCATGGCCTCGAACTCGCCGCTCTCGCGGAAGTGCCAGTCGACGGTGATGTGCCCGCGGGGCGTCGGAATCCGCGCCTTGACCCAATCCGTGAGCCCCAGCAGGGGGTTGAAATACGCCATCCCAAAACCCGGCACGGCAGGACGGATGCCGGCCAACTCCGTGCACAGGTAGGCGTTGGGTGACACGCCGTAACCCTGACAGGTGCTGCACGAAAGCACATCCGTGGAGCGCCGGTCCGGGTCGAACAGCTCCCACCAGGTGACCGCACCGCGCTCGAGCATCTGGCCCCAGTACCAACGGATCAGCTTCAGCCCCCACTCCCGGCGCTCCAGGGCGAAAGCGGCTTCCAGTACGAAGTACTTGAAGAAGGGGTTGTTGGCGTCGCCCGCGGAGAAGAGTTCGTACGGCGGTTCGTCGCAGAAGACCTTGCCAAAAATGGCCCCGTACTGCTCCGGCTCGGCAATGCCCCCGTAGATGGCCAGCACATTCGTCTGCCAGGAACAGAACTCGCTGACCTGGCCATCATTCCAGCCATCCGCGAACAGCCCGCGTTGTTCATCCCAGGCCAACTGGCGCACCGTCTGCGCCACCCGGCCGGCCCGGCGCCGCAGCACCGCCGCCCGTTCCAGGTCACCGGCCTGACTGAACAACCAGGCCCCGCTGAGCAAAGCCCGGCAGTAGATCGCGTTGAGGCCGGTGACGATGCCCTCGCGGTCGATATCCCCGTGATCGAGGAAGCAGTACGCTCCGCAGGTCTGATGGAGATTGGCGAGCACCTCGCGGCCGCTGAGGGCAACGCTGTGGTAATAGTCCAGCAGACGCCCCAGATTGGGCAGCAGGCGCTCCAGCAACGCCTCATCGCCGGTGTAGAGGAAGTGCCGCTGCAGCCACACGGGCCAGGTCAGCGAGTAGTCTGGCATGTGCAGGAACATGTCGCTGGGGCATACCGCATTCATCTCGCCAGTCTCAAACTGGACCCGCGCAAACTCTTCGATCGACTTACCGGCCAGATCATAGGCCCCGAAAGTGTGGTAGCCGGCCCACGACTGGATCATGGCGTCGGTGATGTACTGCGTCTGATCTTTGGCCGGACTGTCCAGGAAGTGGACCTGCATCGTACTGCTCAGCGTCCGCCGACCGGTCGCCCAGATCTCGTTCAGCACGGCGTCCGAACAGGAGAACGCGCCCGGGGTCGGGAAGTCACACTCCCGGACACAGAGGCCGAAACCACTGACCTGAATGAGGTCGACGGCCTTACGCGCCAGCAGCATCAGGTACCGCAGGCCCCGCGGTTGGGTGCCCCGCCAGGTGGCCGTCCCGGACCCCATGATCAAGGTGCTGACACAGCGCCGCCCCTCTAGAATGACCGGCACCTGCCAGTTGACGAAGTGCTCGCCCCAGATAACGTCCAGAACATCGTCGTCGCTGCCCTTCACGGTCAACTCGGGACAGCCGTACATCGTATGGCCAAAGTCGAGCACAATGTACTCGCCGGCGCGCAGGGCCACCCGCTCCAGCGGCGGCAGACGGATATCAGAGATCACCTCGAAGGCCCAGGAGCTGAGCACCGCGGCCACGTCCGCAGGAGCGCCGGGAACCGGGTCGAAAGCCACGCGCGGCAACGACCCCAATTCGACGTTCCCGGACAGCAATGGCAACGGCGTGCGGAAGGGACCGAACAACGACCACCCGCTCGGCGCCTCGTCCTCGGCGCCACGGCGACACGTCAGCCGGCCCGAATCGACGCCCGGCAGGACCAGCGACACCCCGGCACTGTCGCGCTCGACCTGCTGCCCCAGGACCAGCCGATTCCAGCCACGATGCAGCGGTATCACCGCCTGCGGCCGCGCCAGGTCGGCCTGCCCGAAACACGGCTGGCGACTGCGATTCAGGTCGGCGCGCGGCGGTAGCGCGCCGACGCCCTGCCCGTTGATCTGCTGACCGTTGGCGAAAAGCCGGTAGGGGTCGTCTGCATACACCTCCACGGCCACGTCAACGTCCTCATCAGAGTAGACGAAGGCCTCCGCGACGTAGACCCCGCCCCCGCGCTCCCGCGCCAGATGGCCAAACGAGACCCATGTGCACCCCGTTGCGGGTCGCCCACTGCCCCGGCAGAGCACGGCCGTCGGCAGGCGGTGCTCGAGGCTCCACTGCGGACTGACGACCGCCTCCAACCGTCCGTCGGTCGCCGACAGTTTCTCCACGAGATCGGGTGGCCGCCAGGTACGGACATTGCATTCCTTGTCCTGCCAACCCTCAGGGTACAGTCCCACGTCAACACACTCCGCAAAGGCCCCGGACTGCGAGACCCGCGGCTGGTTGGGCAGGAAGCAATCGGCCTCCTTGCACAGCCACGAATCGTCCGTCCAGACCGCGGGTTCGCCGTTGATGTTGAGCTGCATCCACAGCCCAGACGGGTGCCGCCGCGCGCCGAAGCGTGACACGCTGGTGTTGTGGGCCAGGACCGCGATGCTGTTCTTGCCGGTCTCCACCAGGAACCCTACATCCATACAGACGACGTAGGCGTGCTCACTGGGGCTAGGAGGTGGCCCGAAGGCGATGTAGCGCCCATTGATGTAGAGCTGGAAACGGGTCCGCGCCGTGATCCACAACTCCGCGGAGACCGGCGTCTCGTAGAGGGTCACCTCACGACGGAAGAAGACGTAACTCTCCAGGCGCTCGGCGCCGCGCCCCAGCCAAATCCACTTGCCGCGCACCTCCTGCGGCAGCACATATTCGCGCATCGACATCTCCCGGTCTCCCCGGCCGTCGGCACGGATCTGCGCGGCGGGCCAGGTGAAGCGAAGCCCTGCGAGGAGATACTCCAAGATGCTATAAGCCTGAAAGGCCACGAATGCGAACAAAGGGCCGCCGCCAGACCGTCGCCGACGGGGTACAAGAACGCTCAACGAGCGAAATCGAAGTGCTGTTCGAAGAGCACCACAAACCGCCGTGCGACCGCCTCTTCGTCAGGGCCCGCGACGCTGACCCGCACCCGCTGGCCACGGCCGACCGCAAGCCCGACGAGCTCCAGGATGCTCTTGGCGTTGGCATCCCCGCTGTCGGTGCGAACCGTGATCGACCCGGGGTAATCCATCGCCTCCCGAGCAATCATCGAGGAAGGCCGGCAGTGGATGCCAAACTCATTGCGTACAGTCGCTGGCAGCGTAACCATAGGTACCCGCCGTCACTGAGCCTTGGCGTCTCCCGCGGCCGGCGCCGACGTACCCGACGCGGCGGGCGTCGCGGCGGCGGGCGTCGCGGCGGCGGGCGGTCCGGCCTGCTCGACGGCCGCGGCCGGAGTGGCCACCGCCGCGCCACTGGCCGTTGCGCTCGGACTCACCGCCGTTGCCTCGGCCGCGGCCGGAGCCTCCGCCGCCAAGCCATCCGCCACGCTGCGCCGCGGACCACGGTGGCCGGTGATGATCGCCAGTGCGAGAGTGGCGGCGAGAAAAACGGCCGCCAGCGTCACCGTGCCTTTGGTCAGCACATTGCCAGCCGCGGCGCCGAACACCGATTCGGTCATGCCGCCACCCATCGCCGTCAAGCCGCCACCAGACTTGCTCTGCTGAATCAGGATGATCCCGATCAGCAGCAGAGCAGCAATCACTTCGATGGTCGTGAGCAGAAAGATAACGACACTAATCATGGTTTGCACAGGCTCCAACTCTGGTGACTGGCCGGTCAGGCCAGTCAGCAACACTCCGTCACCGGTACGGCACCGCCGTCCCCCGGCATTACCATAAAGACCGCTGCAAGATAGGGGCCCGCGGCGCAAAATCAAGCCTTGACTCCGGGTTTTCGGGCCCAGGATCGGCGCTTCTCGCACCTCAGCCTGGCGACCGCAGCCCCTAGCGGCCTGACCGGCCGGGGCGCGGACCGCGGGCCGCCAGCGCCGACGCGGACTGCCCCGCGGCCACGCCGGGCCACGTAGAGAAAACACACAATTGGCCTTGACTTGCCGCGCCGGAGCGGTACTTTGTGTGCCGTTGACAATGCCAGGGTGGCGGAATTGGCAGACGCGCTAGGTTCAGGTCCTAGTGCCCGCAAGGGCGTGGGGGTTCGAGTCCCCCCTCTGGTACCACAACACCTTTCCCACCGCGACTACTCAGTCCATGATTCGTGTGTTTTCAGCTACGAAAATACCGAATTTGGCTGAGTTCACGCATGGGAAAGAACCCCCGGAAAAAGACAGAAAATACCACCTCGGGGGTCTGATATGGTAGCGGATGGCACCTGTGCTCTTCCTGCCATTTCCGCCTCGCAAGAGCCTCTTTCCCCGCCCATCGAGCCCCCCCGTAACACCTGCTCCGTCGCGCCTGGCGCTCAGTACGCACGTTCAGCATAGGCGAGCGCGGCTTCAGCAGCGACGCCCCGGGAAGTGGAGGAGGCGTCCGATGGATCGGCTTGTCGCGCCTCGAGAGTGAGAGCATCTCTGTGATCCGCGAAGCGTACCGGCGCTACGCGCGCATCGCTGTCCTCTGGTCGATGGGCAAAGACTCGACCTCCCTACTCTGGCTCTGCCGGAACAGCCTTCTTCGGGCGCATCCCGTTCCCTGTCATCCATATCGACACCAGCTACAAGCTCCTGGAGATCTCCGCTTCCGTGCCGCGCTTCCGGGCTTCGACCCACCCGGCCGGGTCTGGCGTACGCCCTGGAACGTGCTCATCCGCCCCTGCGACGAAGGTCCCCGCGTCGTGCTCAACTACCTGACCTGCTACGTGCGCAGCGGGCCGCTGCACGAGGCCCAGATCCCCAAGGCCGACGACCACGAGGTCGTCTTCCGCTACCTCGACCACCGCAGCGGCAAGGTGGAGGTCCTGCCCTGCACGTCCGCGCCCGGTTGCTGCCGCTGGCGCGCGGCCGGCGCCCTGGGTCCGCCTCCGCCAGGTTCGTGGAATAGGTGGTAGGCTACCTCTTGGGGGAATTCAGTTAGCAGGGCTGCCGCTACGGCGCCCGTCCGGCGGGCGGGGTCGCGGGCTCCACTGCGATGGGGTTGGCGTAGATCCAGGGGACCCACTCGTCCAACACCTGCAGTTCGGCCTCGACGCGATAATGGCCCGGTTGCTCGATGGGCGCGTCCAGTTGTCGGCCCTCCGCCTGCTGCACGCGCACGCCGTCACGGTAGACCAGGAACCGGCAGGGCAGCGGTGCGGCGGCCTGCAGTCGTAGTCCGGGTGTGAAAGGCAGGCTTTCCCCGATCACGGCGGTCCGCTGGCCGTCGCGGACCAGGCAGGTGAAGCCGCGCGCATCGGCCAGCATCGAGAAGGCCACGAAGGCCCGGCCGGCGCGCAACGCCGCGACGATCTCGGGTTCGGTGCAGTCCCGCGCCAGGACGTGGGTGTTGACGAAGCGGCAGGAGCGTTCGTAGGGATCGAGTTCGAGGCGGAACACTTCTCGGCCGGGCTCGAGCGGTCCGCTGAAGGGCCGCAGCAGCAGGCGCGCCAGGCGATTGAGCGGGACCTCCCGGATGATCTCGGTCTTCTCGCCGGTGTTCTGCAGGACCAGGGTGCCGCGGGGGCTGCAGGTGAGGCGCAGTCCCACGTTCTGGTGCGCGTCGTTGGCGGCGATGCCGGTGATGTGCCGGTCCTGGTTAAGGTGGTCCCAGCGGGCCAGCAGGGGCCGCGGCGGGTCGAAGATCAGGCGCATGGTGAGCTCGGGGTAGGCCCGCAGGCAGAGCAGCAGCCGCGGGAAGAGGGCCCGCATGTCCTCGTCCTGGAAGTCGGTGTGCAGGTTGTAGATCTCCATGCCGTCGAGTTCAGGCAGGTCCCACAGGCGTTCCTGCTCGCAGTGCGCAAAGAACACCACCGCCCCCAGTGCGTGGATACGGCGGGCCAGGTCGCGGGGTTCGTCCGTGGCCTGGAAGACGGTGCCGGCGGGAACGCCCCAGGCCAGCAGCCCATGGCTCAACTCGAACCCGCGGATGAACAGGACCCCGTCCACCGGGCCGTTCCAGCCCAGGGCGTAGTCTGCCTTGCCGTCGACGTAGTGGTCGGTCATGCAGAAGAAGTCGACCTCGGCGGCTTTGGCGGCGCGGACGGCCGCGGTCTGGGTGACGGCCGAGTCGTGCGAGAGCTCCGAGTGGGCGTGCAGCACGCCCCGGTACTCGTTCCAGCCGTCCGCGAGGGTCGGCGCGCTCCGCAGCGCGCGCAGTGTGGTCAGCGCCTGCGCCTGCCGAGGTAGGCGGTATAGGCGCTCATAAAGGGCTTTATGACAAACTATTACGAATACTATAGCCAGGAGCAGCGCCACGAGCAGCGCGGCCCGCAGGGTCCAGCGCAGGCAGGTTCTGAGCGTCCCGCCGTGCTTGCTCTTTAGCTTGCGACTGGCCACGAACGGCCTCCCTTACGAGCGCACACTAGCGCGGCCCTGGGGCGAAGTGCGCCACCTGGCCGGCGATGATCGTGCTGAAACAGGCGCCGGCCCGGGGCCCGAACCAGGCCATGTCGCGGGTCTCGTAGCCGCCCTTGCCGCCGGGCCCGCCGAGGTAGTACGCATCGGGCGAAATGTAGCCCTTATAGTCGCCGGAGAAGCTGGAGACCCAGAGCTCGATGCCGCGGGTTCGGGCCGCCGTGGCCAGGGGCAGCAGGAGTTCGCCACTGAGTTCACCGCCAATGCCTGCGAGGATCACATCGCCGAGGCGCAGAGTCTGGAAGGCGGTGTGTGAGTCGATGCCGAGGGCTCCGGCCAGCCAGGGCGGTAGCGGGTGCGGGCTCAGCATGTAGATGCGGGCCGGCGGCAAGTCCCAGGCGAGGCGCCCACAGCCGAGGGTGGTCTGCGGCGCGGGGGCCAGATCGGCCACGCTACTCTCGATCTGGCGGGCCACGGCCCGTCCCAGGGCACAGGCGCGGGCGAAATCGTGCCAGTCTGCCGGCGTGGCCTCGGCAGTGATCGCGGCCAGTCCGTGCCGCCGGGCCTCGTCGAGGACGTCCTGGACATCGGCGGCGCCAGGCTCGGGGGTCACCGGGCGGACGCTGCCCACCGCTCCAGCCTGGGCCATGGCGAAGGTCCCCGCGGTACGTTCCAGATGCCGTTGCAGCCAGCCCGCCCAGTCCGCGGAGACGCGGCGATTCCGGCCGCTCAGCACCGTTCCGTGGGCGGGCACATTGGCGAGAATGCAACGCTCTCCGTCCGCCCTCTGGAGCAACAGGAAGCGCAGCGTCGAGTCCACCGGATTGTCCGGGCGTACGCGGTTGGCAGCCACGGCCGCCGCGGACAGGGTCCCTGCAGCGATGCTGGCCGGGGCAAGGTGTGCCAGGGCCTCGCGGGCGGCCTCCACGCAGGCGCGGCGCAGGGCCTGGCCGTAGGGCTCGTCGTAGCGCCCGCCGGCCAGCAGGCCCGGGGCCCACGCCTCCCACGGACTCGGGGCGCCATGGGTGTGGGTGGCGCTGAAGAGCACGGCCTCGTCCGGCACGGCGCAGAGGTCGCGGAGCTCCCGGCGCACGGCGTCGGTGAGCGCGTCGGGCATCAGCAGCAGGTCGGCGGTGAAGATGAGCACGCGGGCCGAGCCGTTATCCAGCAGCAGGGCCTTGACGAAGAGGTCGTCGGCCACCCCGGTGGACAGCGCTCCCCGACGTTGGCCGTAACCGAAAAGTCCGACGGGGTGATCGGGGGTGATGCAGCGCCGGGCCCAGCCGGCGCGCAGCGGGCCAGTCGTCAGAACCGCGGGCGGAGCGTTCGCCACGGCCGCCGTTGCTGCCGCCAGAGCGCGCTCGCCGGCGCTCACGGGATCCGGGGAGCGCAGCGCTGTCAGTGCCACGAGGAGGATACCCAGCCCCAGGCCCAGACTGATCCGCGCGTATGTCCGCCGTGAAGGCATCGCGTTACCCTTTGCCTCGTCTCTCGGGCCGCCGCGGTGCCGCGGCCGCCGGTGTCAGAAGTTGCCGAAGCTCACGAACGCCAGGCGTCGGCCATCCGGCGACCACGACGGCACATTGAGCGTGCCCTGTCCGCTACTTGTAGACCTCGAGTTCGGCGACCGCCATCTGGGTACCCTTCTGCTCGGGTCCATCGGGCTTGATGGCGCAGACGCGCACGTAGCGGGCCGCCACGGGGGTGAAGGTCGCCGTGCAGGGCGAGCCGTCGAGGTCGGCCAGCGCGGCCACCGTCTGCCAGACCTTGCCGTCCGTCGACAACTTGATCTCCAGTTGGGTCGGGTAGCCGCTGCCGAAGGTCACCTTGACGCGCTGGATGGACGTGGTGTCCACCAGGTCGACGTGGTAGGTCCACGGCCATTCGCCGCCGGCCAATGCACAGGTGTTCGGATCACCGTCGACCCCGAGCCGCGGGAAGCAGATGCCGCTGTTGACCGACAGCTCGCGCGTACCGTCGAGGCTGAGCAGTTTGGCCTGCTTGCGGAAGGCGAGGTTGCCGGGGGGGATGGGCGTCCGCGTCTTGGCTTCGTTCAGCTCGCGGCGCACGTCCTTGAGTATCTCCACCTGCGAGCGATCCAGGGAGCCGTCGCGGAAGAGCAGCACGTCGATCGAGACCACCCCGCCGCGCTGGGTTACATCGAAGACGTACTCGCGCAGTTCGCGTTTGCTGTATTGACTGCCGGCCTGGCCCCAACTCGAGCCCAGGTACGAGAGGATGTGCCACTGCTCGCCGTCCAGCCAGCGTCCGGTGGGCATATCGAAGAAACGGTTCTGTTCGCCGCAGGTGTAGTCCTCAGCCGGGGTGTACGACATGACCAGCGGGTCGACGCCGCGGTTGAAGGCGACGATGGCGTTGGGATTGCCGGCCTTGAGGGCCGCGGCGAAGCGGGCGAGGTTCTCGTCGTTGTAGCCGATCCAGGGGTAGCAGCCGTCCACCCACCAGCCCTTGATCTTGTCGCCGTAGCGCTGGCTGTACTCGCGGGCCACGTCGGTCCAGCGCTGCACGAACTCGGGGCTGACCGGCGGTTGGAAGCCGAAGCCGGCGTTGGCCTTGGCGTCGGCCCGTGGGCCATCACCGGTGTAATAGAGCATGAGCGGGATGCCGCGCTGGCTGAGCGACCGCTCGAGGTCCGCGATCAGATCCCGGCTGGCGCAGGCTTCCCCCGGCGCGTAGCCGGAGATGCGGTCGTAGGTCGCGTTTGGGGCGATCAGGAAGCGGTTCACCTGCATCACGGTGAACATCACATAACCCGCCCCGACCTCCTGCATCGTCTGCGCGAAGCGCTCGGTGTCGAACTCGCGGACGCACTCGTCCCACGGCGTCTCTTTGCCGAGGCTGTTGACCGACTCGCGGCTGTTCTGCAGGCCGCTCAGGTAGTGGACGAACACCCCGTAGCCAGCCTGGCGAAACCAGTCGGTGCTGGGGTTGTTCGGCGCCGCCTGGACCGCGGCAAGCTGCAGCAGCGCCGCGGCGCCGAGGGTGCGGGTACAGAGGGCGGTCGGGAAGCTCATCGTGCGTGTCCTCTAGCGTCTTTCCGGGGTGTACGCCGGGTGGCCGGAACGAGCGCTCAACGTAGGTCGCCGGCAGCTCTGTGGCAAGCCGCTGCGGCAACGGGTAGGTTAACTCACGCGCCGACACCGGTGCGACGGGAGGGATCTCGTGAAGGGCACTGCTAGATTCTGCGGTTCGCTGGCGGCCATGGCGGCATTCTGCCCCGGGGCGGTGCTGGCGGAACCTATCGAGGTCGGCGGCGAGCGGCAGCTTTTCGTTGACCGGGCGTTTTTCGCCGAGGCCGAGGGCGTTGCCCTGCGTCTGCACCCGGCCTGGAAGACGGGCGAGAGGGTCCTGCAGTACGACCGACCGTGGGAGTCGGCCACTCTCAACTGGTTCACGGTGCTGCAGGACCGGGGCGTCGTCGACCCGGAGGCCCGCTACCGCATGTGGTACGAGTGCTACGACGTGCCCGGGTGGCCCACGACCGACGATACCTCCTTCTGCTACGCCGAGTCGCGCGACGGCAGGCGCTGGACGAAGCCCGAGTTGGGCCGCTGGGAGTACCAGGGCAGCACGCGCAACAACATCCTGTTCCGCCAGATCGGCGCTGCCGAGCATCGTTCTCGCGTGCATGGTTGCGGGGTCTTCATCGACCCGACCGCGCCGCCCGCCGCCCGCTACAAGGCCGTCTCCCAGGGCCTTTGGCAAGGCCTGACGCCGCCGTACCGGATCGCCGGCATGGTCTCGCCCGACGGGCTCGCCTGGACCCGTCTGCCAGTGCCGATCTGCGACCTGTTTGCCGACAGCCAGTACTCGGGCTTCTGGGATCCCAGCCTGGGTTCGTACGTTCTCTATGGCCGTGTGGCCGGCAACATTGGCCGGGCCGCGAGTGCGGACTTCGCGCACTTCAGCCCCCTCGAACTCGTGCTTGCCGCCGACGCCCAGGATCCGCCCAACAGCAATCTCTACAACGCCGCGGTCACGCGACTCCCTGGCGTCGCCAACGTCTATCTGCAGTTCCCCAGCCTGTACCGGCGTGATCCCGCCAGCGACACCCTGGATATCCGCCTGGCTGTCAGCCGGGATGGCGTCCATTGGACCTACCCCGACCAGGGTCAGGCCTTTATCCCGTTGGGGGAGGCGGGTGCCTGGGACAGCGGTTCGCTCTACATGGGGCAGGGGCTGGTGACGGTCGGTGATGAACTCTGGCTCTACTACTCCGGCTCGCCGCTGCGCCACCAGGAAGCGGAGCTGGAGAACCTGGTCGCCTGCGCCCAACCGCGCGCCTACAGCCGCGTCGTGGTCCGCCGCGACCGCTTCGTGTCGGCGGAGGGTGCCCCGGGCGGCGGCTGGTTGGTGACGCCACCACTGCGCTTCGCGGGGACTCGGTTGCGGCTTAACGCGGACGTGCGTGCGGGTGGCGCTATCCGCGTTGCCCTGCTCGACGAGAGTCGGACCGTCCTGCCTGGCCGCGGCCTCGAGGACTGTGTGCCGATCAGCGGCGACCACCTCGAGGCGCCGGTGCATTGGCAGAGCGGCCACGACGTCGGTGCGCTGGCGGGCCGGCCCATACGGCTGCGGTTCGAGGTGCGCGACGCCAGTCTCTTCGGCTTCCAGTTCGTGACCGCGCCGCCGTGACCATTCACGAGGGCGCGTCGGCGTAGTAGCCATCGGCAAAGGGGCGGGCGTCGTCGCGCCACCAGCGCTGTACGATCCAGGCCTCGATCCGGGCCTCGACGTCGTCGGGCAGCCAGGCGTGGATCGACAGCCGCAACGGCCGGGCCGACAGGTCCCTGCCGAGGCGCATTCGGTACACGACCCACGAGCACCCGGCCTTCTGGGTGTTGCCGAACTGACGGGCGTCGGGGACCGGCACGAGCTGGAACCGCTGCTCGTCCACGCTGACCACCGCCTGGACGATCTCGGCGACCACGGGTGAGGTGCGCCATTCGGCGTCGCCGCGGCGCAGGCGGATGGGGATCGCGAGGATTGCGGTCGGCTCGTTCGGCAGCGCCGGTAGTTCGACGTCGAAGGCATAGACCTTGGGGCGCAGGCCCTGTCGCTCGAAGCGGGCGGCGTCGGCAAAAGTCACCGGCTGGGCGCTGGCCGACGCTAGTGGCTGCAGCGCCAAAGCCAGGCCGGCGGCGCGCGCCTCGGACTCCGCCACGGCGCGTACTGGTAGCCTGGACAGCCCGCGCCCGCTGGGCGTGACCTCGAGCATCAGCACCTCGAACGGCCGCAACCACAGATCCACCGTGTCGCCGACGGCAAAGCGTCGGCGCCGGGCGCACTGCAGGCGCTGGCGTTCGGGGAAGTGGCTGAGGAGGTGTAGCGGCGTCCCGGTCGGCGCCGTGAGGCCGAGGCTGGCATCGAGTGCCAGCGTCACCCGGCGTCCGGCAAAGTGCGCGTTGCTCAGGAACAGGAAGCCGTGGTCGCCGGCGCTGTGCGCGTACCCGTAGGCCGCATTCTGCCAGGGGTCACCCAGAATCGTGCGCCGCTGCAGGAACAGCGCCTCGTTCTCGCGGGCCAGGGCACTGATCCAGGCCAGGAAGGCGACGTCGTCGTCATCGAGGTGGTAGGGATTGCCCCAGAGGTTGGGGAAGAGCAGGCTGCCGCGGCCCAGGTCCATGACCAGAGTTTCGCGCCAGCGTTCCTTGCCCATGTAGTTGGCCCAGCGCGTGTCGGCCAGCCAGACGCCCAGGCTGTCCTTGACCAACGGCGGTATGAGCTTGGCGAACTGCGCATTCTGGTCTTGCGCCAGGGTCACGGAGTCGCGGTAGTACAGCGTCGGCACCGCACTGGTGCCGGAGCCCTCCATGTGCAGCCCCGACTCGAAGATCGAATCGCCGTGCAGGGCCCAGAAGGGCGAGCGCAGGCCCCAGTACCACATGACGAAGACCTCGGGCGCAATGGCGCGGGCGGCGTCGGCGATCTCGATCAGCGTGGCGAACATGCGCTCGCTCGAGTAGCGCCCGGGCAGATGCCCATGCGCCGGATGGTCGCAGTGGTAGTTGCCGCCGTCGAACTTGAGGAAACGGACGCCGTTGGCCTGAACGTGGTGCAGCACCGCGGCCCGGAGGATGGCGGCATAGGCCGCGCAGCCCAGGCAGAACATCCCCGTGTACTCGGCGCGCGCCGGGTAGCCGTTGCGGAAGGCCATGGTGGGGGCCTGCTGCTGCGCCCAGGCCGGCGGGTGGTCCCAGCACGACTCGGCCCCCCAACTGGTGGCAAACCAGAGGCCGAACTGCATGCCCAGTTCGTGGACGCGTTTGACGATGGCATCTGGGCCGTTGGGGAAGCCGATCGGTTTGAAACGGGTCAGGTCCGAGTTCGGGTCGACCCAGCCGGTGTCGAGGGTGAAGGTGTCGAAGTGGACCCCGGCCCGCTGCCAGGCGGCGAGGCGGTCGAGGACCGCCAGCACCTGTTCGTCATCGAGCGTGGAGCACGGCCCCCACTGGTTGTTGATACCGAAGGGGGTGTAGATGGCCAGCGTCTTGCGTGGGCGCCGCCCGCGGAGGCTACGCGTCTGAACATAGTCGACGAAGTGCGCTTGGGCGTTACCGGCGTGGGTGACGCTGACGATGGCGACGTGGCTGGTGAAGCGGCCGCCGGGCGCCAGGCACTGGCCCGGGTAGTGCAGCAGGCAGAGCCGTCCGGCTTCGGCCCGCGCCTCGCCCGCCGGGTGCTCGATCGCCGCAAAGGCCGCGTCACCCAGGAACAGCGGTTGGCCGTGCCCCCCGCCCGTGGCGGCGCCGGTGGGGGTGAAGCTGTCCAGCTCGACGTCCAGCAGGAGGGCCGTGGTCGGGCCATTCGTTACCTCGACCCACTTGCGGCGCGTCGGGCCGTCGAGTTCGTAGTGCACCACCGCCTCGCAACCGGTGGCAGGGCTGTGCAGACGGATGCGGGCCCGGGTGGCGTCAGGTAACTCCGCAGCCACCACGCGCAGGTCCGCGAGGCGGCGCAGGGGCTCCTGGACGCGGTCGAGGGCGCCGGAGAAGACCAGCTCGAGGTCGACCGCGTCGGCCAGGGCGAGAGTGCCGCCCGTGAGGCGGTTCTCAAGGGCCGTGCTGCGCAGTCTGCCGTCGCCCCACTCCAGGTGCCACGCCAAGGCGTCGTTCTGCAGGATGGCGCCGGTCCCGCGCTCCGTCGTGCTCATGGTCATTCCACTTCCAGTTGCAGCACCCAGTCATGTCCGTGCGTCGGCGCTGCGAAGCGCGCCTCGCCCGCGGCATCGGTTCGGGCCGGGCCGGCGGGCGTGCGTTCGCCACTGACCGGATCGAAGTGCGTGACCCGGTAGGTCGCGTGCGGCCGCAGGGCGCGGACCACGATCGGCCACGGCGCCAGGACGTAGATCGCGCGCAAGCGGTCGTCCAGACCGCAGGCCTGGGGGGCGAAGAGCGGATTGTCGCGGTACCAGGCCCCGTCGCCCGGAGTCTCGGAAGGGGTCGTGTCGGCCCAGGCCGCGCCGTCCGGCAGCGCCTGCAGGTCGACCCAGGGCAGGGCCTCGAAGAAGCGCTTGCCGTAGGCCATGTGGTGCGAGCCGGGCAGGTTCATGGCGTCGTCCCACGAGATGACGCCGTAGCCGGTTGGCGGGCTGCTGGCGGTGGGTGAGGGCCCGTGCGGTTGGTTGCGGCGGTTGACCTGCCAAATGCCGTTGGCGCCGTAGGTGTGGCCCTTGGCCCCGTTCATCAGGCAGAGCCAGAACATGGCGCGCGTCCATTCCGTCGGCAGCCGGTCGCCGAGCATCTCGTAGGCCGCTTCGCCGTTGATGACGGGCAGCACGGGTGCGGCGGCGACCGACTCGCGCACTGCCTGCACCGTGATCGGCACCGCTTCGCGCTGGCCGTGCGGTGTCTGCAGCATATCGAAGTCGAGCAGCGTGGCGTCGTCGGTGGCATTGCGGGCGGTGTAGCGGTTGATCGCGGTCGGATGGATGGTGAGCGGGCGGCGGAAGGGATCCGTGGCGCGCACGTAGCGCAGCACTTCAGTCCAGCCGTGCACCGCCTCGCGGTCGTCGCAGGGGAAGTTCGAGGCCAGGTACCACGGCAGATTGGCCTCGCCAGCCGTACACCAGATCACCGGCCAGGCGGCATAGCGTGCGATCAGGTAACGCCAGTGCGCCTGCAGCTTCGCGACGCCCATCCATGGCAGGAAGTAACCCCAGGCGCCGACGATGCAGGGAGTCAGACCCTGATCGACCAGGTACTGCAGCCGTATGTCGGCCGCGTCGAAGTACTCAGGCCGGATGCGCGCGTACTCTGCTTCCCAGGGGAAGCCCGCCTCGTTGGCGCCGCGCGGATCGAAGGGGTGCATGTCGGGATAGAGGCCGGCCACGATCTGGATGACGTTGAAGCCCTTGGCGACGCGGTCGGCGGCCAGGGTCTGCACGTCCTGCGGCCAGCGCAGGCGGTGGCAGAGGCCCATCCACCAGGTGTCGCCGAGCCAGAAGAAGGGTGTGCCATCGGCGTGCTCGAAGTGTCGCCGGTCTGCCGCGACGCCGACGGGCCCGTGCTGGTACAGCGGGTTCGTGCCGGTGTAGGGGCCGATCTCGAGGGTGCCCTCGACCCCGTGCAGCCCGGGATCGCTCGCGTCGCTGCAGATGCTGCGCCAGCGGTACGTGCCTGTCTGTGGTGCGGCGTAGCGCACTTTCCAGGCCCCCCCACCGGCCCAGAACGCCGGCACGCAGCGCCGGCCCCCGTCCGCTGCCGTGAAGACCACGTCCAGGGTGATCGCGTTGAAGGGGTCGGCATGCTCCCGTTGCGCCGTGAACGTGATTTCCGCTGGGACGTTGGCTGCGGTTCGTGCTTCGGCACCGCCTGCGGCACCGGCGGCCGCCGCCCCCGTCCACACCACCCATGGCGATATCCGTGTCATCGTCACTTCTCCCTACTTCATATTCGGCCCATACTGGACCCGCGCCGAGAGGCTGGACCTGAGCGCTACGCCGCCGGCCGGGGACTCGAATGAGACGTGCCCGCCGGCGTTGCGAGGCAGGCTCAGGGTGTGGTCGGCGCGGACCTCCCGCACCCGGTCGACCGCGGGGAGCGGGGGCCGGCCCGTTGCCTGGCCATAGCCGGGACCGGCCGCCGCAAGCCAAAGCAGCAGCAGGCCGGCGGCCAGGCCGGCGCCCAGGTCGGCGCCCCGGTCGGCGCCTCGCCGACGTCCCCCGTCCCGCGGCCGCCTCTCGGGCCACGATGGGGCCATACACTCGATCCTCTCACGGCCACGCCCGTGCGCCTGGACGCTTCAGCGGGCCACGCCAACGATGCCAGGACAGCTTTTGTTGCTATACACTGTGGGTGGTCGCGCTGCAAGTGATCCTCGCTTCGATCGGTCTCGCCGCCTGACTTGACAGACGGGCCCGATGGGCGCATAGTTCACTTCGTATCGTTCGGTCGAATCCCCGCCTTGAGGCTTGCTGCGGCGGGGGTTACGGGCAACGTGAGGCGAACCTACAGGTGAGCTCGTGAGACGTCTAGCT
>CAILUI010000248.1 GCA_903837355.1 uncultured Victivallales bacterium | reverse complement strand
GTCAGAGGTCATTGGTCAGAGGTCATTGGTCAGAGGTCAGTGGTCAGAGGTCATTGGTCAGAGGTCCTTGGTCAGAGGTCATTGGTCAGAGGTCATTGGTCAGAGGTCATTGGTCAGAGGTCACTGGTCAGAGGTCATTGGTCAATCGGCGGTTCACACACAAGCCCGTGTCGCCGCCGGTGCGTGGAGGGCAGGACGGCCAGACCGGCAGCGCGTCGGAGCGGCGGTGCCGCTCCTGTGCTTGCCCTCCAGCCCGTGTCGCCGCCGGTGCGTGACTCACTCCTCGTCGCCCTGGTAGTCGGTCTGGGTGTAGCGACTGCGCATGGCCTCCCAGCGGCCGCGGATCTCCTCGGGGGTCAGCACGCGGCGGTAGATGCGCAGTTCGTCGAGCAGGCCCTGAAACGGCTGCCAGCCGCCGGTGGTGAAGGCTTTGCCGGGGGTGTCGAAGCGGGTGGTGAAGCCGGCGGGTAGCGCCTTGGCGCCGACCAGGGCGCCGTTGACGTAGGTACGAGTCAGGCGCTGGTCGCGGTCGACCACGATGGCGACGTGCGACCAGGCGTGATCGGCCAGACCCGTGTCGGATTCGGTCGTGCCGCCGGGGCCGCTGCCGTCGCCCAGTTCCATGCGGATCCGGCCGTCGCTGAGGATGTCGACATTCCACCACACATCGGGCCATTGGCCCTTGTCAAACAGCCGTCGGCGCGGATGCGGGGAATCAATGGCAAGGCCCTGCGGACACAGCCAGAAGTCCAGGCTGAAAGCCTCCTTGCCGAAGTGGATCAGCGGGGTGTCGGCCAACTCCATGCCGGCGCTGCTACCATCGAGCAGGAGGGCCTGGCCGAAGCTGCCGCGCACCCGTTGCGTCCCGCCGATATCGGCATCGAGGCCGTTGCCCGAAACGTCTTTCAGCAGTTCCCCGTCCGTCTCCTCGAAGTTCCAGTGGCAGACCAGCCGTTCCGGGTTGCGGAATTCGGTGGCGACCGCGGCCGTGCGTGTGTCGCCGCGGAAGGCGGGCACGGTCGAGGGATCGCGGACCTGCGGATCGTCCGGGGCACCCAGTACCAGGGAGTCCACCCAGAAGGCCGTACGTGTGGTGCTGGTGCTGGAGATGCCGAACCAGGTGGCGTGCTGGAAGCCGGCGTCGGCAAAGGGCAGGTCGGTGAAGGTCTGCGGCGCGCCGCCGCGCGGTTGGACCGTCAGCGCGTAGGAGCGCGGGGCGTCGGCGCCGGTGCGGAGGTCGAGGGTGACGGTGAACCAGGTGCCGAGGGGGACCGTGAGCAGCGGCCGGCCGCCGACGCCAAAGCGCCCCCCGCAGGTCAGCGTGCCGTCAGGGCTGCCGGCAAAGGTGGGGCCGATGTACAGATCACCGCTCCAGTCGCGGAACTCCATGTACCAGGCGGCGGGCATCTCCGCCGAGTTCATGATCTCGACGGAGAGCCGCAGCGCGCCCTCGCGCTCGCCCAAGGCGTACCAGAGGTGCGGGCTGTAGGGGTACTGAAGGCCCGCGGCATCGCCGATGCGCAGGCTGCGCTGGCCGCTGGCAGCGACGTCGGCGGTGGCCGCCACGAGGGCCCGGCCGTCATCGATGAGATTGGCGCGCCGCGGCGGCTGGCCGACGGGTACGAGTTCGAAGCCGTCGATGATCGGCCGTGGCGGCTTGGTGTAGGCGAAGGTCAGGGGCTGCTCCCGTTGCGCCGCAAGGTCCGGTAGCGGCCAGGTGGCGCGCTCGGGGCTGGCGTAGGGCCCGATCTTCCCCAGTTCGGTGTTGATGTCCTTGAAGCCAAGGCCGAAGGCGGGGGAAGTCGGCGCCAACCGGTAGTCGTCGGCGGCAGCATCGGCGAACTGCGGATCGGCGACCAGCGAGTGGGCGTCCTGCCCGGTCTTCTGCCAGTCGGCGAAGGTGTGGTAGGTACGCTGCGGGTCGAGTTCGATGTCGACGGGCTCGCCCTGGTGCCAGATGAGGTTGTGGTCGAAGACGACCCCCTTCTCATTCCATTCGGGGTGCCCCCACAGCGTGCTCTGGTAGAGCATCCGCTCCTTTCCACTATAGTAGAAGATATTGCGGCGCAGTTCATTGGGTGGCTCATTGAACTGCCCCGTCGTATCCACATGCATGAACCAGCCGAAGAAGACCACGCTGCCATACTGCACGGTCGATTCCAGCGTTTCGACGAAGATGTTGTTCTCGATGAGGTTGCCGCCGCCGAACTGAACGAAGAGGCTGTTGGCGCCGGAGCGGGCGACGACGTTGCCGTAGACGGTGACGCCGCTGATCGAGCCATCGAGGTAGATGCCCCAACTGGCAAAGGGCGCCCCGTAGCCTTTGGGCGGGTGGACGCAATGCGGGTAGCTGCCGTAGCCGACGGTGTCGAGGATGCGGTTGAAGCGCAGGACGTTACCGCGGTCGCGGACGGCCTTGGCGACATCGTGCTGGCGCAGGGCGATACCGGAGTTGTCGGCCGTGTCCAGCATCGAGTAGCGGATGGCGTTGTACTCGGCCGTATTGCGCGCGCCATTGATGAACAGACCGTCGCGCGGCACGTCGTGGATGCTGTGGTGGGCGATGGTGTTATCGTTGCCGCAGACGGTGACCCCGGCGCAGACTCGGTCGAAGACGCCGACGCGCGACACATGGTTGTTGTCGGCGGTGTTGCGCTCGCCGGAGAGGACGATGCCATCGCCGCCGCAGTCGTCGACATCGTTGCCGGCGATGCGGCAGTCGCTGCAGGGATGGCTGACCAGCAGCGCCCGGTCGCCCGAGTGTAGCGCCTGCCGCAGCCGCCCACCCTTTACCCAGCGGTTCCCCACGCCCGGCGACGCATTGCGCAGGAAGCCGGCGTTGATGCCGACCCCACCGATCTGCCGGATACGGTTGCCAGTAATCTCACAATGCTCCGCACCCTCGAGGACGACGGCGTCCTGTTCGGCGTAGGCCAGGTCGAAGCCGCGCAGGTTCAGCCAGCGCACCGGCTCTGCCGCCGTGCCCGAGAACAGCACCAGGTTCTCCAGCACCGGCGCCAGGACCTCGCCGTCGCCGAGCGCAGCGCCAGGCGGCATGAAGGTCAGCCGCCCGCTCTTCGCGTCCAGATACCACTCGCCCGGCGCGTCGAGGGCGCCGAGGAGGTTCTGCACGAAGTAGCGGTTGCCCTCGTGGATGCGTCCTGCTACCGGGTGGCTCAGGGTGATCTCCCGCGACTCGGGGTCCACCCGACGGACTGGGATGATGTTGTGGTCCCAGCAGTTGTAGGGGTAGATGTTGACCTCGGCCTGGCGGCTGTCGGCCCAGGTCTCGAAGGGGAGTTCGCCGGCCGCATAGTGGAAAGCGCTGCGGTCCTGGTAGGCCGCCGCGTCGACATAGAGCAGGCCGCCGCTGCTCGGACGCGCGGCATCGCGGTTGGGGTGCCGTGCCAGGATCTGCCGGACGCCGCGGTAGAAGAGCTGGTGGAAGCGCCGGGAGGCCCAGTTCGGGGCGGTCAGGGTGGCGGTCCAGGTGCCATCGGCCTGGCGCGTCCAATCCGTGACCGGCCGGCTGCCCTGGAGCAGCGCCACGGCCCCCGGCGCGGCGCGGTAGGTGATCGGGCAGGTCTCGGTGCCAGAGTCCGCCGCCGTTAAGACGAGGGTGGCATCGAGGAGATACGTGCCGCCGGCGACGGTGATGATCACCGGCTCGCGCAGTTCGGCGCTGCCCTTGAGGGCGCGGACCGCATCGCGGGCCCGGCTCAGGCTGGCGAAGGGCAGTTCGGCGGTCCCCGGGTTGGAGTCCCGGCCGTCGGTGGCGACGTGGAACTCCGCCGCGCCTGCCGCGGCGCTGAGCAGCACCAGGCCGAAACGCAATGCCCTGAGCGAGGCTAGCGGAAAGCGCATGGTGTCTGGTCCTGCTTTGCTGGCGCCGGCCGCGCGGCAACCGTTGCCGCGCTCACCCGCCGCTCTGCCGCACTGTATCCAGGCAGAACGGGGATTGCGAATCCCGAGCGCACGCCCGTGCGAACCGTGAGAGGCCCTCAGCCAGCTTTGTGTGGACCCTTGGAGGGCGAAGCGCCTGCTGAGCCGTATTCCCCTGGAGGGCGAAGCGCCTGCTGAGCTGAGGCCGCGTGATCGTGGCCGTCCGGGGATGAAGACGGCTCAGCGCCTGCAGGGCAGGCCGTGGAGCTTCGCCCTCCATGGGAGCACTCCGCGGTTCCTGTGTTGTTCTGGAGGGCGAAGCGCCTGCTGAGCTGAGGCCGCGTGATCGTGGCCGTCCGGGGATGAAGACGGCTCAGCGCCTGCAGGGCAGGTCCTGCTGGACAGCAGGATTCGCCCAGAGGATTCCCCGGCTGGCGCCGGACATACCAACGCGAGACTGCAGGAGTTGCGAGTTCAGAGTTCACGCTTGAGCGTGCCAACCCATGCAGCCTGGTGCACGCGGCGCTTCCGCGAAAGGCAGGCCGACGGCCGGCGGTGCTGGCAGAGCCTGGCGGTGCGGGCTACTTTACACCTGGTTTTCGCGGGTGCAGGGAAACGGTTGGCAGCGCAGGAGTAGCATGATATGGGCTTCAAAGTGGCATTCATCGGGGCCGGTAGCGTGGGCTTCACCCGCCGGCTGACTCTGGACCTGCTGGGCGTACCCGCCTTTGCGGATCTCGAGATTGCCTACATGGACATCAGCGAGCTGAATCTCGACATGGTGTACCAGCTTGCCCGGCGCGACATCGAGGCCGCCGGGCTGACGCGGGTCAAACTGACGCGGACCCTGAACCAGCGCGACGCCATCCAGGGCGCCAAGTATGTCATTAATGTCGCGCGCGTCGGCGGTCTGGAGGCCTTCCAGTCCGACGTCGATGTGCCGCTCAGGTACGGCATCGACCAGTGCGTGGGCGACACGCTGTGTGCCGGCGGCATCATGTACGGCCAGCGCGGCATTCCCTACATCCTGCAGATCTGCAAGGACATCCGTGACGTCGGCGTGGCCGGTTGCCGGCTGCTGAACTACGGCAACCCGAATGCCATGCTGACCTGGGCCGCCAACGAGTTCGGCGGGGTCGAGACCATCGGCCTCTGCCACGGCGTCATCGGCGGACACTGGCAGATCGCCAAGGCCCTGGGCCTGCCGGCGAACGAGGTCGACATCGTCTGCGCCGGTATCAACCACCAGACTTGGTACGTCTCGGTCAAGCACAAGGGCGAGGACCTCACGGGCAAGATCCTGGCGGCCTACGAGAAGGACCCCGATCTGACCAAGACCGAAAAGGTGCGCATTGACATGCTGCGCCGCTTCGGCTACTACAGCACCGAGTCCAACGGCCACCTCAGCGAGTACGTGGCCTGGTATCGGAAGCGTGAGCAAGAGATCACCGACTGGATCGACCTCGGCGTCTGGATCAACGGCGAGACGGGCGGTTACCTGCGTGTCTGCACCGAGGGCCGCAACTGGTTCGAGACCGAGTTTCCGCAGTGGATGCAGTCGCCGCCGCTGCCCATCGGCCCGGAGCACCGGGGGCACGAACACGGCTCCTACATCCTCGAGGGCCTGGAGACGGGGCGCGTCTACCGGGGCCACTTCAATGTGGTCAACCGGGGCTGCATCAGCAATCTGCCGCCGGACTGCATCGTCGAGGTCCCTGGCTATGTGGACTACAACGGCATCAACATTCCGCGCGTCGGCGATCTGCCCATGGGCTGTGCCGCGGTCTGCACGACGTCGGTGACCGTGCAGCGTCTGGCCGTTCATGCCGCCGTCAAGGGCGACGACCTGCTGCTGCGCCAGGCGTTCATGATGGACCCCCTGACCGGCGCCGTCTGCAATCCGCCGGAGATCTGGCAACTCGTCGACGAGATGCTCGTCACCCAGGCGAAGTGGCTGCCGCAGTACAAGAAGGCCAGCGCCGCCGCCAAGCAGCGCCTGGCCGCGGGCAAGGCCGCCGGCACACTGATCCCGACCCGTCAGGGCTATCAGGGCGCCGCCCGCCTCCATACCCGTACCGTCGCCGAGATGGCAGCCGATCGCAACGCCGCCAACAAGCAGGCGGGCGAGGCCGACAAGGCCCAGGAACGCCCAGCGGCCAAAGCGAAGGCCAAGGCCGCCAAGGCGAAACCTGTCGTCAAGGCGCCCGCGAAGAAGCGCTAAGCAGTAAGCAGGCGCCCGGTCCCGCCGTGGCCTGGCGGCCGGCGCGGCATGGAACCGAGTCCCGCCGCTGGCGGGACTCCTTGGACTGCGGCGGCTGGACGCCGCTTTCGGGCCGGCACTGCAGGCCGCGGCAACGCGCCAGGATGGAGGGCTGAGTGATGTGCCCGCTGCCCCGCGGTCAGTACCGGTGCCTGGGCCTCATCGTCGCTCTTGCCCTCGCTTGGGCGGCAGCGCTGCCGGCCGGCGGGCTGGACTCGGCGTTGACGGCGGCCGACCTGGACCTGGCGCAGTGTACCGAGTTGCCACCCAACCCGCGCACGGAGCCTTTCAGCGTCACCGACCAGAGCCTGCCGGCCTTTCTCCGCCTCGAGGGCGCGGCGCCGCCACACACCGTCTGGCGCACGGGTGAGGGTAGCGCCGCGCGCCAGCACTTCCGACTTGCCTTCACCCGGCCGCTGACGATCGGCACGATCATCGCGGTCACCGAGGGCAGCTTCAGCGCCTTGCGGCCAGAGGCCACTTACCCAGGTCGGCTCGACGAGGAGGCGGATTGGGCGCCGCTGGCAGATCCACACCCGGCCGGGGACCTGCGCGTGCTGGCCCTGCCGCAGCTCCTGGCCACGCGCGCGCTGCGGGTCTCCTTCGCGAGTCCGAGCCCCGGTGCGGCGCCCCGCCGTGCCGAGATCGCGGGACTGCGGCTGCTGCGCGGTCGCTATGCCAACCTCGCCTGGGGGGCCGTGGCGCTGGCCGACAGCGAGGCGGCCGACAACGACCGTGAGCGCGAGGCTTTCGGCCGGCAGGGGCTGAACGACGGGGTTGTCGGCGGCGATGCCGGCGGCGAGTGGCGCCATCGTCCCGGGGCGCCGTTGACCGAGGCCGCGCCCGCCTGGGCGGCGCTGCGCTGGGAGGCCCCGCAGGCCATCGCGGCGGTGGGCTTTGTCAACGCGTTCGCGAAAACGCTGGCCGTCGACACCTACGCCGGACCGGGCGCGGTCCACCCCCTGACCGCGCCCGCCAGCGCCTGGCAGGAACGCGGCCGCGCCGACGTCCCGATCTGGTGGCGACCGGCTTACACCGACTTCCTGCTCGACCTGGGGCAGCCGCCGCGCACGACCTGCGTCCGGGTGCGCTGCACCGCGGCGTTGACCACGGAGAATCCCGACATTGCCTACCAGAGCCAGCAGCAGCCGCTGCAGGCCCGTCTGGGAGAGTTGCTGGCGCTGTGCGACCTCGGGGCGGCGCCCGTCGCCATCGCCCTGCCCGCGGGGCGCACGGGCGGGTTCGCCGCGCGGCTCAGCACCACCTGCGGCCAGGCGGCCGTACCAGCGCCGGCCGCGGTCGTGATCGACGGCGAACTGCGGGAGTGGGACACCTCGGGCGGCATCTTCATCTGCCCGGACACGCAACTCCTGCTCGCGCGGGCCTCCGCCTGGGCCTACGTTATGTATGATCAGGACGCCCTCTACGTGGCGCTCGACGTCAACGACCCGACCCCGCTCGGGAACGCCCACGATCCCGAATCCGAACCCGCCCTGGGCTGGGGCGGCGATGGGGTGCAGGTGCGCCTGCAGACTGACCGGGTGACCCACCTGACCACGTGGTACGCCAAGGCGCGCCAGCGGGCCGTGGTCCATGTCGCTTACGGCGCCGACTTCGCGGGCGGCGAGATCGCCAACGCCGCACTGACCGGGGAGGCCGCGGTGGCCTTCCGCGAGCGCCCCGACCAGTCCGGTTACGTCGAGGAGCTGCGCCTGCCCTGGCGGTTGATCACCCAGGACGGCAAGCCGCGCCTCGCCGGTCAGACGTTGGCCCTGCATTACGACCTCAAGTGGGGCACCCGCGACCAGCCGGAGACCAGCTTCGCCGACAACCTGGCGACCCCCACCACGTCCCGCGAGGGCACCTGGCGCGACCCGGCGGCCTGGGGGCAGGTGCGTCTGCTGGCCGGCGGCTTCCTGGACTGGGTGTTGCCGCCCTGGCTGACCCCGGCAGCGCGCGCTGCTGGGGAGCAGCCCGTGACCATCTCCTACCGCGTCCCGGAGAGCCCGACGGGCGGGCCGGAGCGTGAGCTGACCCTGGTCATCAACGATGCGGCCGGCCGGCGCGTGCGCAACCTGGTCAGCAGCGCGGCCCGTTCGACCGGCGACAACGCCGAGGCCTGGGATGGTCTGGACGATCTCGGCAACCCCGTGCAGCCGGGCAGCTATGCGTGGCAGGCCATCGCGCGGCTCCCGCTGCACCTGCGCTACCAGTTCACCGTCAACCACGCCGGCAGCCCGCCCTGGCTCGCCGGCAGCACGGGCGGCTGGCTCTCGGACCATGCGGCGCCGCAAGCGGCCTGCGCCATCGGCGACAAGGTCTTCATCGGCGCCAGCACGGCCGAGAATGGGCACACGCTGCTGGCGCTGGACCTGGACGGCAACAAGCTCTGGGGGACCAAGTGGCTCAACCTCGCCGGAGCGCAGGTGCTAGCCAGCGACGGCACGGCGGTCTACGTCGGCAGCGAGGGCGGCTGGATTCAGGCCAAACTCCAGATCAACCGTGTCGACCCGGAGACCTACGCCTTCCGCAACGTCATCGAGGTGAGTTTCGCGAAAACCGAGGAGCTTCCCGGGCTGGTGGGTCTGGCGGTTGGCGGCGGCAAGGCCTATCTGGCCCTGCGTCAGCCCGGCCTGATCGCCGTCTACGCCCTGCCGCCGGACGGCCCAGCGAAGGGCCAGCGGGTCGGTGAGCTGGCGCTGCCCGCGCCGGGCGGTCTGGCGTTCGACAGCCAGGGCGACCTCTGGGCTGTCAGCGGGCGGACTGTGGTGCGCTTCCGCCAGGGGGCAGGGCCGCCGGAGACGGTTGTGACTGAGGGGCTGGAGCAGCCTCGGCAACTGGCGTTCGCGGCGACGGGCCAGCTCTACGTGAGCGACGGCCCGCCCGCGCACCAGGTTCGGGCTTTCAGCGCGGCCGGTAAGGCGCTCGGCGTCGTCGGCAAGCCGGGCGGACGCCGCGTGGGACCGTACGCGCCGCTCTGCCTGGACGAACCCACGGGGCTGGCAGTGGACGCACGTGGCCGGCTGTGGGTCAGCGAGACCAGCCGACAGCCCAAGCGCGTCAGTCTGTGGACGCCGGCGGGTGAGCTGCTGCGTACCTTCCATGGGCCGACGCGCTACGGCGGCAGCGGTTACCTCGACGCCACGGATCGCACCCGCCTGCACGACGACGGTATGACCTTCGCGCTGGACTGGGAGCAGGGCACCTGGCGCCTGACCGATATCCACTACCAGTTCCAGGGCGCGCCGGGGATGACCTTCCTGCGCACGCCCGGCCGCAGTTGGCAGTATCAGGGCCGCACCTTCCTGGCGAACTACGACTACTGGACGTCGCGCTACCTGGTGCTCTACGAACGTCTCGCCGACGGTCGCATCCAGCCGCTGGCCTCGGCGGGGGCGGCCGACTTCGAGGTCGGGCACACCACCACCGGGGTGGCGCTCTGGGGTGAGGAGCGCTTCGCGGCGGCGCGGGCCGGGCGCGATCCTAAGCAGTTGAACTATCTCTGGAGCGACCTGAACCACGATGGCGAGCAGCAGCCCGACGAAGTGCAATTCTTCCAGACGGCTGCCGGCGGGGTGGGGCACTGGCCGTGGGGCGCCCTCTGGAGCATGTGGGTCACGGCCGACTGCGGGTTCGTGGTCTCCGCCCAGGGCAATGGCCCGCGCCAGTACGCCTGGAAGCTGCCGGTGACGGCGTGGCGTGACAACGGCGCGCCCGTCTACGACCCGACGCACCCGGTCCTGATCGCCGACGTGCCACGGCGTCGGGTTCCGGTCTACGGAGATGGGGTCCAGAGCGTCTTGGCGGACGCCCAGGGCCGGGCCATCCTGATCGCCAATCCGATCACGGGTTGTGATGCTGCCGGTGCTCCGTTGTGGACCTGGGAGAACCCCTGGCCCGGCGTCCACGGCTCACACTCGGCGCCCAGTTCGCAACCCGGCCTGGTCATCGGCGGCATGCTCGCCATCGGTACGGCCACGCTGGACCGCGATCTGGGCGAGGTCTTCGCGATCACCGGCAACAAGGGCCAAGTCTACCTGTTCACCAGCGACGGGCTGCTGGTGGCCAGCCTGTTCCGCGATTGCCGTGCTGGACAACCGTGGAACTTCCCGACGGCGGTCCGCGGCCAGCTCCTCGACGAGGTGACGCTGGGCGAGGAGCACTTCGGCGGTCACTTCACGCGCAGCAGCGACGGCAAGTTCTACCTCGTGGTCGGCTCCAACCACAGCAGCCTGGTCGAGCTCGAGGGGCTGGACAGCCTGCAGCGCTTGTCGGGCACGTTTGAGATGACGCCGGCGCTTGCCCTGCGCTGCGCTGCGGCAGCCCGCGAGCGCGCCTACGAGCAGGCGCAACGCGACAGCCCGAAGACCACCACGCTGCGCCTGGTCGCCGCGGCTCCCGTCGTCGACGGCCAGCTCGACGACTGGGCCGGCCGGGAGTTCGTGGAGTGGGAGGCTGCCGGCGGGCGTTGCCGCGCCGCCCTCGCTCGCGGCCGCGACCAGCTTTTCCTGGCTTTCGAGGTCAGGGACGCCTCGCCGTTGCTGAACCGCGGCAGCGACTGGCGGCTGCTGTTCAAGACGGGCGATGCGGTGGACCTGCACCTGGGCACGGACGCGAGCGCTGACCCTGAGCGTCGCGGCCCCGTCCCCGGCGACTTACGGCTGTTGCTCACGGCGCAGCGGACCGGCGCGGACCTCACTCCCGTCGCCGTGCTTTACCGCCACCGTGTGCCCAACACGCCCGACGCTGCCAAGACGGCCTTCTCCAGCCCGTGGCGCACTGAACTGATCGATCAGGTGACTCGCCTCGACTCGCTGACGGCGGCCACGCGCGTCACCCCGGCCGGCAATGGCTACACGGTGGAGGCGGCCATCCCGTTGACCGCCCTGGGCCTGCTGCCGCAACCCGGCACGCGCCTTAGAGCCGACCTCGGCGTGCTCTTCGGCGACGCCGCCGGCGAGACCACTATCGAGCGCAGCTACTGGTCCAACCACGCGGTGAACTTCACCAGTGACGTGCCCGGTGAGGCCATGCTCTACCCGAACTTCTGGGGCACGCTGCAGGTTACCGAGCCCTGAACGCGAGCGGAGGAACGCACCATGGACCGCGCGTTGTTGGTCTCCGCACACGGTCTGCTGTCCTTCACGGCCAGCGCGCTGCTGGCACTGCCCTCCTGGGGCGCGACCTACCAGGTGGCGCAGCAGGCCCCTGGGGCCGCCGACACCAACCCGGGAACCGCCGCGGCGCCCTTTGCCAGCGTCAGCGCTGCCCTGCGTATCGTCACCCCCGGGGACACGATTGTTGTCGGCGCTGGCGTGTACCGCGAAGCGCTCGTCTGGGACGGCAAGGACTGGGGCGATCCGGGGCAACGTATCACGCTTGCCGCGGCCGCCGGGGCGCGGCCCGTGATTGAAGGCGCCGACCCCGTGCCGGGACCCTGGGAGCGCCTGGAGGTGAACCTGGCGCGCCCCGCCGACAGGCCGGTGGCGGCCTACTCCTGCGCCTGGTTGCCGTATGCGACGATGGTCTTCGTCGACGGTCAGCCGCTGCGGCAGATCGGGCTGCAGGGCAACCCCGACCGCGCCCGGAGCACCAACGGTTTCCAGTTCGCGAAGCAGTGGGATGGCAAGACCGTGGCCGACTTGGTGCCGGGGTCATTCTTCTACGCTGCCGAGGCCAAGCGCCTGGTGGTTTGGCTGGCGGACGGCAGCGACCCGCAGAGCCACGTCGTCGAGGCCTCCGTGCGCGACCAGGGCATCGCGCTCAACGGCACCTGGACGCTGCGCGGTTTCGAGGTGCGGCATATCCGGGATGGCTTCTGGCCCCGCGAACAGGCCGTGTGCGTCACCGGCAAGCAGTGCGTCATCGAAGACTGCCGGATCGTCTACAACGAGTTCCTCGGACTGATCGCCCAGGGCGAGGACGGCGTCATTCGCAACAACGAACTCGGCCACAACGGCCTCGAGGGCATGACCGGCAACTACGGGTTCCGCATGCTGATCGAGGACAACGAGGTTCACCACAACGGCTGGCGCGGGGATGTGGTCTGCCTGACCTACGGCAACAAGTGGGTGCAGTGGCGCGAGGGACGCTTTCTGCGGAACTATTTCCACGATGAACCGGCCACGGCTCTGTGGATGGACATCAATGTGCAGAACGTCCTGGTCGCCGAGAACCGCTTCGAGAACTGCGCCTGTGGCGCCTACTTTGAGATCAGCCGTTGGGGGGTCATCGCCAACAACGTCTTCAAGAACTGCGGCCGGGCCATCTGGATCTACGGCGCCGATGCGCTGGTGGCGCACAACGTCGTCGACGGCTGCGGCGAAGGCATCACCGTCAGCGGCTACCCGCGTCCGGCTACCTACGTCCAGAGCGTTCTGGAAACCCCTTATAAGGACTGCCTTATGGCAGTTCGTAATAACCTTGTGGTGAATAACTTGCTACTCGATTGTCCGGGGTCCTTCATCGGCATCACCGAGTCCAGCGCCTTTGGCTGGAACAACCGCTCGGACTACAATGCGTTCGTCTGGACGCTGCCGGTCTACCATCCCACCGGCATGCACATCAACTGCATGTCGAGTTGGGACTCGCTCTACGGCAAACTCCCGATCTGGCGTCAGAAGCGGCACTGCGACACGCACACGGTGCTGGTCGATCCCGGCCAACTCGCCATGATCCGCGCGGGCTCGCCCTGGGTTGGCCTGGCCGAAAGCGAGGTCTTCGCCGACGCCCGCCTCAGCAACCGTCAGGGCGGCGACTACCGTCTGGCGCCCGACAGTCCCCTGCACGGCCGCGGCGTGACCCTGCCCCTGGAGCTGAATGCTCCCTACCATCCGGGTGCGGGCAACGAGATCCAAGCGCGGGCCTGGGCGGCGACGCTGCTCAGCGACGCCCCGGACCCGGCGTCAGCCCGGTCGGTCTACGGCGGCGCCAACGGCCATTACCGTCTGCAGCCGCTGCCGGGTACGCGGACTCTGCTGGACCTGGCAGCCTGCGCGCCGGGGACACCGGGGCTCAATCCCGCGTGGCAGACCTCGGGCAACTACCCGCATTTCCGTACGGACGTGCCCGCGGAGACGGCTGCTGCCGACGCCTGGGTGGTGTTGCCGGACAACCTCGTGCAGGACCCAGGCTTCGACCGGCCGTTCGCCAAGGACGGCGAGGCGGGCGCCGGGCCGTGGACGGCGCGTGGTGGGCTGCACACCAGTGACGGCGTGGCCTGCGCCAACCTGGACCCCGGCCAGAATGCCGGCGTCCTCGCCTTCCAGAAGCTCGGCCCGGCGCGATCGGGGGCGGCATACGTCCTCTACAGCGACCTGCACATTGCGGTGCTGGACGCCAAGCTGGGCGCCAGCGGCAGGGTCTACCTCGCCCTGGGCGCGGAACTCACGCCCGTCGGCGTGCCCCTCACGGTTCGCGCTGCACCCGGCGGCACGCGGCCGTGGGCGGGGCAGGCGGCTGAACTGCGGCTGGCGGCCGACCTCCCGCCCGGCCAGGACCTCTACGTCGTGCTCAGCGCCGCGGTCGAGGGCGACGGCGGCACCGCCACACCGGCGGCGCTGGTCAGATGGGATGATGTGATCGTGCTGACCAGCCCCGTGGCACCGTAGCAGAGGCGCGGATGGGGCTGGGGTCAGAGGGCGAGGGCAGGGACCCAGAAGGTGCCGAAGCCGAACATGGACAGGGTGATGGCGACGGCAAGCAGGGCCACGCCGGCGCCGATGAGCAGGGCGTCGCGGCGGCGGTAATGGAGCTGCTCCAGCCACGTCCGCGGACCGCTGCCGAAGGCCCGCAGATCCATCGCGTCGATAATGTCCTCGCTGCCGACGATCGCATGGATGGTCACCGGCACGACCAGCGGCGCCAGTTTGCGCACGCGGCCAAAGAGGCCCCCACGCAGTTTCTCGATCTCGTAACCGCGGGCGCGCTGCGCATCCATGGTGAGTGAGAAGTCCCGGCCGAACGTGGGGATGAAGCGCATCGTCAGGTCCATGGCGTAAGCGATTTTGTCGGGCAGTCCCAGACCGCGGAAGGTGATGCCGTAGTGGGCCGGGTTGAGCGTGTAGGGGATGAGGATGGTCATGCTGGCCAGGCTGCAGACGCGCAGCAGCATGGCCAGGGCGTAGAGGCTGCGCTCCAGGGTGATCTTCAGCGTCGGGGTCCAGCCCAGCACCGTGAAGCCGGCCTGGAACTGCCGGATGAGGTGCTCCTCTTTGTAGACCTCGGCGCCGCCGCGGCCGGTCAGGAACGTCAGCAGCGAGAAGACGAGGATGAAGCCACCCATGAACAGCCAGGCCCGTCCCGCTTCGCGCCAGCGCAGGCGCGACAGCCAGACGAAGGCGCCGGCGATGGTGGCGAAGACGGCCTGGTAGCGGGCGTCCCAGAACAGCAGCGTGGAGGCGCCGAAACAGGCGTAGAAGATCAGGAAAGCGCGCGGGTCAAGGGACTGCAGGAACGACTTCCGGTCCCGGTAGCGCCAGGTCACGAGCATCGCTGTACCCTCACTGCGGAGCGCTAACGCCCGGCCTGTCGGTAGATGGACTCGTAGGCTCCCACCAGGATGGGCAGCAGGACCGCCGCGAAGATCAGGTTGGGGCCGGCGGAGGGGATGAACTCGCCCACCAGCGCCACCACGGGGCTGTAGCCATTGATCCAGATATCGGAGATGGCGGCGAACCCCATCCCGAGCGCATTGCCCAGCATGGCCCAGGTCACTGCGGTCGCGATCTCGGTCTTGCCGGCGAAGGCGATGCGGACGAACACGATCAGCGCCACGCCCAGCAGTACCGAGATACCCGCCAGCAGACTCAGCGGCGTCTGGCCGTAGGTATCCGTCGCCGCGTCGTAGTAGGTGTGGTTGGCGGTGGCGGGATTGAGGACGTACAGCACCGTCACGGCGGCCAGCAGGGCAACGCCGCTGGCGAGGACGACATCCAGGCTTCTCTTCTTCTCCTTGAACAACCAGGCCAGGCCGGAGACCATGCCCACCAGCCCGTTGCCGACGCTCCACTGCGGCGATAGGCCAAAGCCGGTGAGGGCGTCGCCGAACATGTTGCCGACGGCGCCGGTGAAGAAGCCGACGACCGGACCATAGGCATAGCCGAAGAACATGGGGATGACGATGGCGGGGCGCAAGGCCACCTGCGAGACCGAGGGCACGACGAAAACGGTGCCGTTGAACAGGTAGGAGAGGATGGCGTAGAGAGCCGCACCGATGGCCATGTAAACCACCTGGCGCGTGCCGATCTCCCAGATCCTGGCGTTTCGGGTCAGGGCGTAGGCCAGCAGGACGATCAGCAGGCCGATGCCGACGAAGACGAAGCGCAGGAGGGCGGTCTGGTCCAGGTTCAACTGGGGGTTGAGCAGCCGACCGATGCGCCAGATGCCCAGGAAGAACACCAGCACCGCCAGCAGGGCCAGCACCATCTTCGTCAGTCCGTTCATCGCTCTCTCCAAGGGTGGCTAGGATGGGGGGTAGTGCGCCAGGGCTTCGGCGCGCAGGAACCGGCCCGTCTGCGGGAAGCGTTCCAGATTGGCCTGCAGCAGGGAGGTCGGGATGAGCCGCTGGGCGCGCAAGCGCTCCACATCGCCGAGAACCTCCAGCGGGCTGCCGTCCGCGACCAGGGTCCCGTGGTTGACCAGCAGTACGCGGGTGGCGTAGATCAGGGCCAGGTCGACATCGTGGGTAATGAACAGAATAGCCTCGAAGCCCGGAAGCTGCACGATGGCGTCCATGAAGCGGGTGTAGTTCCGGTAGTCCTGGCCGGCGGTCGGCTCATCCAGCACCAGGATCTTGGCGGACATCGCCAGGATGGCCGCGATGCTGACCCGTTTCTGCTGCCCAAAGGACATCGCCAGCGGGGGCGAGTCCTCGCAGCCCGTGAGGTTGACGATCTCGATGGCCGCCGCCACCTCCGCGGCGACGACCGGCGGCGGGTGGTGCAGGTTCGTGGGGCCAAAGGCGAGTTCCTCACGCACGCTGGCGGCAAACAGCATGTGGCTCGGACTCTGGAAGACGTAGCCGAGGACGCCGGCGATCTGAGCCACGCTCAGGTCGCGGGTGTCCCGCCCTTGCACCAGCACCCGCCCACTGCGGGGCTTGAGCAGGCCGATGGCGTGCTTCACCAGGGTCGTCTTGCCGGCACCGTTCGGTCCGAGCACCGCGATGACCTCGCCGCGCCCGATGGAGAGGTTTACGCCGTGGAGCACCGGGGCGTCGGTCTCGTAGCCGAAGCTGACATCCTCGAAACGTACCAGGGCCGGGGCGTTGGCCGCGTGGCCGGACGGCAGCCGTTGCAGGTCCGCGGGCGGCGGGCTGCCGCGGGCCATCTCCATGACCATGCCGGCGGGCAGCTTCACCTCGTGATAGTCCACCGCCTGGCGCAGCCCCGCCAAGGGGCCGAGGTAGCGGATCTCGCCCGCCTGCATGAAGAGGACGCGGTCCGGCCGGATCCCGATGACATCCTCGACCCGGTGCTCCACCATGAGGACCGTCATGCCTTCGTCAGCCAGCGCCCGAACCATGATCAGAGCCTCCTGTGCGCTGGCCGGGTCCAGGCTGGCCAGGGGCTCGTCCAGGAGCAGGATGGCGGGGCGCATGGCCAGCACGCCGGCCAGAGCGACTTTCTGCTTTTCCCCGCCGGAGAGGGTGAACGTCTCCCGGTCCCGCAGATGGGGGATCTTGAGGCGCTCCAGGGCCTCGTCGACCCGGGTGGCGATCTCGGCGCGCGGCAGGGCGAGGTTCTCCAGGCCAAACGCGACCTCGGCGCGGACCCGCGTGCCGAGGATCTGGCGCTCGGGGTCCTGCAGTACCGTTCCCACGCTCTGCGAGATCTGCGCCAGCCGCAGGGCGCTGACCTCGCGACCCTGGATGCGGAGCGTTCCGGTGAGCTCGCCTTTGTAGCTGCGCGGGATGAGGCCGTTGAGGCAGCGTGCCAGGGTCGTCTTGCCGCAGCCGCTGGCGCCGGCGATCAGCAGCAGTTCGCCGGCGCGGACTGTCAGGCTTACATCCTTCAGGGCCAACTCGTCGCGGGAACGGTAGCGGAAGGAGAGATGATCGAGCACCAAGGGGTATGTCTCAGCCATCTACAGCCCTTCCACTGCACTGCCGGCTAAGTGTACCGTGGAGCGCTCTGGAATGCAAGGACCGAGCCGTGCGCAGGCGGTCCCGCCCCGTGCGGCGGGTCTGAAAACCGGCCGCCGCCGGCAGGGCGCCGACGGCGGCCGGTTCGTGGTGTCACTCAGCCCGCCGTCACCACGATGCGGCGCGGCTGGGCTTCCTGCGCCTTGGGCAGGGTCAGTCGCAGCACGCCATCCTTGACGGCGGCGTGGATGCGGTTGCGGTCGATGGTATCGCCCAGGGTGAAGACGCGCTCGTAGTCGCCGCTCTGGTACTCCTGGTAGGTCAGTGCGAAGCCCTCCGGGGCTTTCAGGACAGCGCGTCCGCGCAGGGTCAGTTCACTGCCCTCGAGGTCGATGGAGACGGTGGTTTCGTCAACCCCTGGCAGGTCGGCCACCAGCACGACTTCCGCCGCGCTCTCGCGGATGTCGACTCGGGGTACGAAGACCGGTGTCTGCTGGGCCCGTTCGGGACGGGTCGGAGCCTGGGGCTCGCGCTTGGTTATGGCGTTCTCTGTCATGGTCGTATCCTCCTTTGCTTTTGCCGGTTGCTGCGTCTGGCGCCCGCTCAACCCGCCTTGACGGCGATGCGCTTGGGTTTGTCGTCCTCGGCGCGCGGCAAGGTGAGTTGCAGAACGCCCAGGCGGTACTGCGCCGTCACCTTCTGCCCGTCCACGACGAAGGGCAGCGAGAAGGAGCGCACGAAGGATCCGGCGCCACGCTCCTGGCGGACGTCGCTCTCGCCCTTACCAGGCGCCTCCAGTTCGCGACCGCCACGGATCGTGACCGTGTCGCTCTTCACGCTCACCTCGATCGCCTCCGGAGCCACGCCGGGAAGCTCTGCGGTCAGCAGGGCCGTGTCAGCATTCGTCCAGATGTTCACGGCCGGAAACTCGCCCTCGGCGCGGCCTCCCGACGTGCCGAACGGCTCGAACAGCCGGTTCACCTCCCGCTGCAACCGTCCCAGGTCATCCCAGGTGCTCCATGTACGTCCGGTTGGCCATGTCCACAACATCGTGACCACCCCCTTTCTCTCTTTCTTGTTCTACCCTCTACGGGCTCTCACCCGCCCTCAGAATCGGCCCTGTAACTCTTTGCAGGGGAAACTGATGACGGCGTTCTTGAGCGGACTATAGCAAGTGCCATGCCAACTTCTGAAGGCGGGTCTCCGGCGAGGCAGCAGCGTAGCTGGGGGGGCCGTCGCTGCACGTCGAGGAACCCCCTTCTGGTTGGTCTCGTCTGTGCCAAAGTGGCGCAGCGGAGGGACGCCGAATGTGTCAACAGTTTCCAAGGCCAAGGGCAGACGCTCGGCGAGTCCTTGCAGAGGCCAGGAGAGCATGGTTGTCATTTTTGGACACGACAAGACATGCCAAAACATGCCGGATAATGCCACATTGACAGTTCCCTTGGCCGTGCTAGGTTATGTCTTGTGCAGCCTAAGCCAGTCGCCGGCAGGGCGACGGGCACGGGGGACCCAAATGCCTCGGTACGGCACCGAGGTCGGGGCGCAGGGCGCCGGGCAACCGGGGCCCGGGCCACTTCCATGGCCAAGCCCGTCTGCTAACCTCGTCGGCATGTGGAAGGGCGATCCAGGCCGCTCCCGGTGAGCGGAGATTCCACGATCCCCCACGCCGGAGCGTCCGGCAGCAACCATTGGGTGCCGTGCTGGCCACAGGGGCAACGGCGGACGGTTGTGCCGGCTGGAAAGGGCGATGATGTCTACCGACAGCACCCAGAAGTCTGGGCGTTTCTCCGGGTTGCCCCTGGCGCTGGCAGCGTTGGGCGTCGTCTATGGCGATATCGGCACCAGCCCGCTTTATGCCTTGCGGGTGTGTTTCACCGAGAGTGGCTTGCCGGTCACGCCGACGAACGTCTTGGGGATCGTGTCGCTGATCATCTGGTCGCTCCTGCTTCTGATCACCGGTAAGTACCTCAGCCTGGTGTTGCGTGCCGACAACAAGGGGGAAGGGGGGGTGCTGGCGCTGATGGCGCTGGTGCGCCGCGATATGCCCCCCAGCGGGGCCCGCTACGCCACCGTGGTCATGTTCGGGCTCTTCGGGGCAGCCCTGCTCTACGGTGACGGCTTGATCACGCCGGCGATCTCGGTGCTGAGTGCCGTGGAGGGGCTGAAGGTAGCGACGCCGGTGTTCAGCCACTGGGTGTTACCGGTGGCCTTGATGGTGTTGACGGGGTTGTTCTGGGTGCAGCGCCGGGGGACGCATACCCTCGGTGCGGTCTTTGGCCGGATCATGCTGCTGTGGTTCGCCGTGATCGCGGTTCTCGGCCTCGCGCAACTGTGGGCGGACCCGAAGGTGCTGGCGGCCTTCAACCCCATGCACGGCGTGGCCTTCTTCCTGGAGAACCGTTGGCATGGCTTCCTCACCCTCGGCGCCGTGTTTCTGGCGCTGACCGGGGGCGAGGCGCTGTACGCCGACATGGGGCACTTCGGCCGCGTCCCGATCCGCCTTGGCTGGTACACCATCGTCCTGCCGGCCCTGTTACTGAACTACCTGGGCCAGGCCAGCCTCCTGCTGCGTGATCCCGAGGCCATGCACAGCCTGTTCTACCGGTTGGCGCCGGGTTGGGCGCTCTACCCCCTGGTTGGCCTGGCGACGGTGGCGACGGTGATCGCTTCGCAGGCGGTGATTTCGGGGACCTTCTCACTCACACGCCAGGCGGTGCAACTGGGCTTCTGCCCGCGCCTGGAGATCGTCCACACCTCGGACAAGACCATTGGCCAGGTCTATCTGCCGGCGGTGAACTGGGCGATGTGGGCCGGCACCGTGGCCCTGGTGCTGGGCTTTCCCCAGTCCGACCGCTTGGCGGGAGCGTATGGCATCGCGGTTTCCGCCACCATGCTGATCACCTCGATCATGATCTTCCTGGTCATGCGCTGGCGCTGGGGCTGGAGCCTGCCGGTGGCGATCCTGGTGTCGGTGCCCTTCCTGGTCGTGGATAGCGCCTTCTTCGCCTCGAATCTGTTTAAGATCAAGGACGGTGGCTGGGTACCGTTGCTGATGGCAACGACGACGCTGGTGATCGTCCTGATCTGGCACCAGGGGCGCGGTCTCCTGGCCGCCAAATTTGCTGCCGAGAGCATCTCCCCGGAGCAGTTCCTGGCCTCGATTGCCGCCAAGCCGCCGCATCGGGTGGATGGCACCGCCGTGTACCTCACCGGCAACCGCCAGGGCATTCCCCGGACCCTGTTGCACAACTTCAAGCACAACAAGATCCTGCATCGGCACAACGTGTTTCTGACCATTGCCACGGAGGAGGTGCCGTTTGTGCCCGAGGGCGAACGCGCCAGTGTGGAGGATCTGGGTCTCGGGTTCTACTGGGTGAAGCTGTGCTACGGGTTTTCGCAGGACCCGAACGTGCCGCAAAGCCTCAAGGCCCTGACCCTGCCGGGGGTGGCGCTCGATCCGATGCGCACCACCTTCTTCCTGGGCCGCGAGACGCTCCTGTTCGACCCCCATTCACCCATGCGGCCGTGGCGGAAGCGCATCTTTTCCTTCCTCTCGCGCAACGCCCACGACGCGTCGAAGTACTTCCATATTCCCCCCAACCGCGTCATCGAGGTCGGGATTCAGGTCCAGTTGTGAGACGCCCCGAGGCTCGCGACGGCCTCACGGGCCGGCGGCGGGCAGCAGGCCGGCGCACCCGACCCACTGCGTGCGGCTGGCGTCTGGGAGCATCCAGGCGATCTGTTTGTCGCGGCTGATCTCAAACAGCGGTTCGCCATCGCCCTCGCGGTCGTGGCCGAGCCAGTTGCAGACCAGGATGTTGCCCCCCGGCAGCGCGCTGATCCCGCTCAGGGAGCGCAGGCGCAGCCCCGGGATGTCCTCCTCGAAGAGATGCCAGACGACGCGTCCCGCGGCGTCGAACTCCAGCAGGGCCCGCTCGCAGGACACCAGCAGGTGGCCGTTGGCCAGCGGTTCCACGCCAAATACCGGATACGGACAGTCGAGTTGCCGCAGAAGCTGGCCCTCGGCCCCGTACTCGCGCACGCAGCGCTCCGCCAGGTGTGCCGCGACGTAGGTTCCCGCCGGCGTCTTGCGGGCCCAGCGCAGGGCGCCATGGCCAGGCTGGTCGGTGCGGATGGGGATCAGACGCGCCACTTTGCCGGCGGCGTCGACTTCGACCAGCCGGCCGCTGCTGCACTCGCCGACCAGCGTCATGCCGTCGGCGAGGCGCTGGCAACTGAAAACCTCGCCCGGCGCGACGTACTCCCACACCGTCCGCCGTGCGGCCGGGTCGAACTCGACCACGCGGCTCTGCTTCTCGGCGGCATCGCAGTAGAGCACATGGCCGTTGGGCAGGACCTGCAGATCGTAGCAGGAGACGTCCGGGATCTCCCAGAGCGTCTCGCCCGCTCCGGAGAAGCAGAGCAGTTTGCGCTGACCACTGTCCGCCACCACCACGGAGCGGCGGTCTGCCACGCCCGCGGACGGCGCCGCCCGCGGGCTCAGTTCGGCGGCGTCGGAGTCGAGCACCAGGCGGAAGCCCACATTGAATACCGGCGCGTACGGGCGGTAGGCCAGGCGGTAGGACGAGGTGCAGCGCTGCGGCCGATCGCGCCAGGAGCCGCCGCGCACCACCTTCTGCCCGGCCAGCGCCCCGGTCCCCGCGCCGGCGGCGGCGCCGGGGTAGGGCCCGTAGTCGCTGCGGGTCCATTCCCAGACGTTCCCATGCATATCGAAGAGGCCCCAGGGGTTGGCCTGGTAGTGGCCGACAGGTGCCGAGACCAGGACGCCGTCGTCGACGCCCTCCGCCTTCGGCACCCAGTCGTCGAACTCGGGCGGGTCGTCGATGGCCTGGTCCTCGGTGTAGGGGTTGCTGGCCAGCCGCTTCAACGTCCGGTCACCGAGGTTGGCGAGGGTAGCGAAGTCGGCCGTCGTCGGGCCGAACCAGAAGGGCGTGGTCGAACCGGCCCGGCAGGCATACTCCCACTGCTCCTCGGTGGGCAGGCTCGCCGGCAATCCGGTCACGGTCTCGACCCAGCGCGCGAAGGCGACAGCCTGCTCCCAGGAGACGCGCACCACGGGCTGTTTGGCGGTGTTCAGCCGGTAGCCCATGACGCCGAACTGGTAGCCCTGTTTGGACTCGCGCCGGCTGTCGTGGTCGGGGGCAAAGCGCCGGAAGGCCTGGTTGGTGATCTCGTTCTCGCTCATCCAGAAGCCGCGCTCCAGGCGTACGGGGTGTGCCGGTTGCTCGTCCGGATGCCCGCTGGCAGACCCCATGACGAAGTCTCCGGGCGGGATGAAGACGAAGCCCAGACGTACGCCGCCGCCGAGGTCCACGATCTGCCGTCTCGGCAACCCAGGCGCCGCCGGGGGCGCCGCTACGCCGGTCGCGACCGGGGCCGCCGGCACGGCGGCCGTGGGCGTGCTGGCGGCGGCCGCCGGCGCGGCGGCCGGGAGTTCCGGCAGCGCTTCGGGCTGGGCCAGATCCTCGTCGTTCTCATCGACGTTGGCGTAGCGCCGGCGCATATCGCCGCGGGTCTTCTCGGCGGCCGCGGCGAACTCGGTGCCGACGATCGAGGACCACTCGCCATGGAAGGGCGTATTGAGGTCGATCCAGCAGGTCAGGCGTTCCCACTCGCCCGGGCTCAGGCTCACCCCGAAGTGGCCCTTGCGCAGGATCTGCAGCAGTTCCGTGGTGTCGGCGTGGTAGTCCATCGGCGCCAGGCGGTGCATGTCACTCTCGATGCCCGGATGGCGGACGTAGCGGTGCAGGTTCCGGTAGCCCTCGGAGAAGCGGCCGCCCACCTCGGGCCCGACACTGCCACTCATCTTCGAACTCCAGGCCACCTTCATGGGCTCGTCGCGCAGGCTGAAGGGCACGCGGCCCGCCTGCTCCGTGGTCCCATCGTGACAGCCGACGCAGTGCCGGTCGAGGACGGGCTGCACCTCGCGGCGGAAGGCGATATTACGGGTCGGTCCCTGCCAGGGGGTGATGGCGTCAGGGCTACGGCGGGAGGCGGCTGAAGGGGCCAGCGGCGGGGTCTGATTCTGCTGTTCGTGGCAGCCGACGCAGGACAGGGTCTCGCCGGGCATGACCGTGAACCAACTGCGCATGACCTGCAGCGCCTTCCCCTCAGCGTCGAGGGGTTGCACCGCGATCGGCGTGTTGGCGGGGACGCGGAAGAAGGCGGAGCCATCCCCGTCGACCGGCACCGTGCCGAGCAGGCGGCGGCAGTCCCAGGGGCCGTCCATGCCGATCGTGCCATAGAGCCCGCCAACACCGCGGTAACCGAAGGTATAGGTGAAGACGCGCAGGGTGCTCACCGTCCCCTTGGGGATCCCCGCCAGGCCGCCGCCACGGTAGATGTCGTTCAGATACACCAGGCCATCGCGACGGGAGGTATCGACCCGCGACGGCACGACGGGCGGCCGCGGCCGGGCTGCCAGCGGCAGCGGCTCCAGCAGCGCGAATCCCGGCTCGGCGCGGATCAGAACCAGGTTGTCGAAGGTGTCGGCCAGGTAGAGCCCCCACGGCGAGGCCGGCTGCGGTTTCGCCGCCACCAGGAAGAACTTGCCGGAGCCGCGGCCGTCGGCCCGGCCGAGCGGGTAGGGGTGCAGGAAGCGCGGCCAGGAACCGTCGACGAGCGCGTCCCGGCAGAGGGCCTCGACCGGCTGCCCAAAGCCGGGAATGCGCTGCACGACCCCCGTTGCCTCCTGGCGACCGCGGGCCGTGTCAAAGACGACCAGCTCACCCATCCGCGGCACCCCGTGGTGCCCGGTGACGATGCCCACGGCGCGCGTCGGTTGCCCGGGGATCGCGCGGGCGTAGAAGACGCCATTCGGCCAGTACGAGTTGCTGCCGTAGAACTCGGATTGGTTCGTGCCGTCCGGGAAACACTGGAAGAGGAGGCGCGAATTGGAGTGCGGCAGGTCCGCATACTCCCAGCGCAGATAGAGCACCCGGCCGTTCTCCAGCACGCTCGGACACCAGGCATGCTCCTGATCGAAGGTCACCTGCCGCGTCGTCTTCCCATCGGCTTCCAGACGGAACAGATGCGCGACCGGCGTGCTACCGTAGACGCAGGGCACGGCGACCATCGCCGCCGTGCTGGTGTAGAGGATGGCACCGTCGGGCAGGTAGCAGGGATCGTAGTTGTTGATGGAGCCCTCGGCCTCAGGGGTCACCCGGCGCAGTCCGCTGCCATCGCTGCCGGCCTCATAGACGTGCCAGGGGCCGTCGGGGTCGGACTGGGAGAACAGCATGCGGTCGCCAGCGAAGTGCAGGTCGACGTCGCCCACGAAGGCGTCCTTGGCCGGCCGGTAGACCGTGCGCAGCGGCGCCTGTCGGTCCTTCATGTCCAGGGCGCAGATGTCGTTGTTGTAGCCCGTCTTGGCCAGCATCGAGTTGCTCTGCCAGTTCGCCGGCAGCCCCAGAGCGCCCTCGTTGCGGCGGATCAGCAGCAGCGTGCCGAAGTCCAGCAGCGGATTGGCCAGCAGGGCCTCCTGCTGCAGCGTCACCAGCTCCGGTGCCAGGGCCAGTGCCGCGGCCTCGTAGCTACGGCAGCGCTGCGGCAGGTCAATGCCCCCCGCGCCCTGGATTCGGTCCAGCCGCGCCAGCCAGGCGGCGGCGCCCGTGTACGACTCGGGAAAGGTCTCCGCCAGGTCAACAATGGCGCGCCGCAAACCCGCGATGCTGACCCCGGCGACCGCCTCGATGACACGGTCGGCAGCGGCCTTGGCAGCGCTCAGGTCATGGATCAACGGCAGCAGCGCGGCCGGGCCACCGTCAGCGGCGCCGCGCACGGCCTCCAGGCGAGCGCGGCCCAGTTCGCCGAAGCTCTCGGCCAGGCGCGTGGCGAAGCTCAGGAGTTCGGACGTGCCGGCGTCCGGAGCGTCAAACCAGGCCTCGGCCACGCCCCGCCCCAGCGCCTCCCGGCCGGGGAAAGCCGCAAAGACCTTCGTCAGCGCGCCATCCAGACGGGCCCGGCCCTGCGGTTGGTCGCCGACCAGGAACCGGGCGTGGCCGTTACTGCCGGCCGCGGCGTCGATCCCGACCCAGGTCTCCAGGGTGACATAGGCCCCGTCAAGCTTGAACTGCAGCGCACTGTCGGCATGTGACCAGAAGCCATGCGTGAAGCGGCGATCCCGGACCTGCAGGCCCTTGTTGAGGTGGTTGATGTTGGTCAGCAGGCTGCCCCAACCGACCTTCGCCGACACCGGCTTGATCTCGGTCAGCTTGGTGCGCGTGCCGTCGGCGGCTACCAACTCCGGCTCGCCCCAGATGCTCTGGCAGTAGTTGTAGTCCGGTACACCCTCGGTGAACAGCCATAACTCCTGGCGCCCACGGATGTCGATAACGAGATGCTCCGGCGCCGTGGCGCCGGTGAACACGCCCGTGACCACGGGCTTGAACCCGCTGCCCGCCGCGGCGATGTAGTCCGCCCGCGCCTGCAGCATCGCCTCCGGCCACTCGGCACCCCACGCGCCCCAGCAGAGTACCCACAGGGCGGCGAACCGCAGACCCACACGCTGCATGCTCATGGCTGCAACCTCTCAGAAAGGCGACGAACGCACCCTGAATCCGCGCCCGACCCACTCCCGCCGCGGGCCGGAGAGCGGTAAACACCAGGCGCTGACGACATGCCGTAGTGTAGCGCCGCCGACTGGCGCGCGCGACGCGCGCTACTGCGAAAGCCGCCAACCGCGGCGGCTTGCCAGGCAGGAACTGGACGAACTGGACGCACTAGACGAACTGGACGCTCCGGGGGCGCTCTTGTCCAGTCGGTCCAGTAAGTCCAGTAAGTCCAGTAAGTCCAGTGGCAGACCTCGCGCCGCGCCGCCGCCAGAAAAACCGACCCGTGCAAGAAGGGAGTCCGCACTACAGCGCTGAAGGCGCGCGGCCATACCAGCCCAGGGCACCGCCCTGGGAATACGACGGTTATGGGTTTGAGCCCTGTAGGGGCGAGCCATCTGCCCTACGTTCGCGTCGAGGCCGCAAGAAACGCCCCTTCAGCACCAAGCGGGC
>CAILUI010000247.1 GCA_903837355.1 uncultured Victivallales bacterium | reverse complement strand
CGTGAAGGCCCCGTCGACACCCAGCGCCAGGGTGCCGTGGCTCGGACTGCTGAGCGCAACCGCGGTCAGGGTGGTGCCCAGTTCATCCGTGTCGTTGCCCAGCACGCCGGGGGCCGCCGGGCTGAGCGTCCCGCCCCGGATCACCGTGTAGGCGTCGGCCACTGCCGCCGGCGCCATACTGAGGCCGGTCACGGTGATCGTCACCGTCGCCACGTTCGAATTCAGGGCGCCGTCATTCGCCATGTACGTGAAACTGTCGGTGACGGTTACAAAAGCGTGGATAAGGGTGGGCGTGTAGATGAACGAGCCGTCGGCGTTGAGCACCAGCGTCCCCTGAAGCGGGTCGGTGACCTTCACCGCGGTCAGCGTGCTGCCGGCGGCGCCAGTGTCGTTGGCGAGCACCCCCGGCGCAGCGGGGCTCAGCGTCCCATTCTCGGCGGTCGTATAGGCATCGTTCACCGCGACCGGCGCGGCGGCCCACACCGCCGGTGAGACCAGCATGGCCACCGTGGCGGCCAGACCCGCGAGAACCTGCCTGAAACCACTCACCTTGGCTACCCGTGCGTCGTGTGCTTGCATCGCGTGATCCCCCATACCCCATCGGCCTGGCGTCAGATGTGTCACTGAAAGGACTGTAGGCCGCGGCAGGGCGGCGTGTTATGGGGTGAATCCCTACTGCCCGATGGGGTAAAACCCCTGGGCTGTCTTGAGAAAGCTTCGGTGAGGCCAGCGTCGCCGTGAGCCTGGAGCCGGCGGGTCTTGCAGCCGGCGGGTCTTGCAGCCGGCGGTCTTGCAGCCGGCGGGTCTTGCAGACGGCGGTCTTGCAGACGGCGGTCTTGCCGACGGCGGTCTTGCCTACGGCGGTCTTGCCTACGGCGGGTACCGCGAACCCGCCGGAGACGGGCTTGGCATCGCGGGCGCCAGCCCAGCCCCCAGCTACGGCCGGACATACCGACATGGGACTGGCGGGTGCCGTACGGGTTCAGAGTTCACGCTTCAGCGCGTCCCCAGGACAGCCTCAAGGCTGAACTCTGAACGAAGATCGCCATCAAGTCTCATAGAAGAGGCTGTAGCGGCTTAGGCTGTAGGTTATTGGGTTACAACACCGGACCCGAATCCAGACACGCAAAATGCCCCGCGGTAAGACCTAACAGTCTACAGCCTGAGTACCTAACAGCCTTGGCGTCCTGCGGGACGCCTGTTGAACCGCGACGCACCGGCTATGACGCCTTCACCCGGGCAGCGTGAACCAGAAGGTGCTGCCCTTGCCCACTTCGCTCTCCACCCCGATCCGGCCGCCCTGCGCCTCAACCGCCAGCTTGCAGAACGTCAGTCCTAGTCCCGTGGAGTACATCGTGCGCTGCTGGCGGGCCTCAACCTGCCCGAACTTCTCGAAGATCTTCTGATGGTACTCGCGCGGAATGCCGCCGCCGGTATCCACCACCCGGATCTTCACCCCCTGTTCGCAGCTCTCCGCGGCCACGGTAACCCGCCCTCCCTCAGGTGTGAACTTGATGGCATTGCCGACCAGATTGGCGACCACCCGCGTCACCAGATCCGCGTCGCAGGTCACCCGGAGCGCCGGCGAGTGCTGCAGGTGGTGGAGCGAGACCTGCTGGGTCAGTGCCCCCAGGGAGCCCAGGCCAGCCGCAATCAGCGCATCCAGGTCGGCGGGCGCGAGGTGAAGCGGCATCTGCCCCTGCTCCAGACGGCTGACATCCAGAAGGGAGTTCACCATCCCCGCCAGAACCAGAGCGACCCCGCGGGCATCGCTGAGGAGGGCGAGTTCCGTGGGGTTCAGCTTCGGTCCGGCGTCCATTTCCAGAATCTCGAGGTAGCCCATGATGCCCATCAACGGCGACCGCATGTCATGCACCACCATGCTGGTCAGGTTGTCGCGCAGAGTCTCAAGCTCCCGGAGTTGATCGTAGCTCGCCTGCAACTGCCGGTTCTTCTGCTCCAGCTCGACCTGCAACTGGCGCAGTCGCAGATGCGTCTGTACGCGCGCCTCGACCTCCTCGAACTGGAACGGCTTGGTGATGTAGTCCAGGCCACCGACGGCAAAGGCCTTGATCTTGTCGATGGTCTCATCCAAGGCGCTGATGAAGAGGACAGGAATGTCCCGCGACGCCGGCTCAGCCTTGAGCTGTTCGCAGACTTCGTAGCCGCTCATTTCCGGCATCGTGATATCGAGCAGAATCAGATCCGGCAGCTCGGTCTGGACGGCCTGCAGCGCCAGCCGCCCGCTGGGCACGGGCCGAACTCTGTAGCCATGCTCTTTGAGCATCCCGGTGAGCAAGCGCAGATTGGCGGGAGTGTCATCCACAACCAGAATGCCCGCTGGCCGCACCAGAGCGGCAGGTTGAGTGCTATCCACGGCCTTGTCTCCGCTGTCCATCGCCACCCCCGGCTTAGCTCACGCAGTACCCGCCCAACCCCTAGCCTGCAGTCATCTCAAGCAGTTTCTCGTACTTGAAGTCATCCGCGAGACTGCGCAGCATCGCGGCGGCGCCGGCGTCATGGCCCTCAAGCCGCTGGATGATCTCAAGCATCAGGTCCAGGTCCGCGCCCACCGTGGCGTCGCGCAACTGCCGGATCAAAGCCCGCGGCAGGACGGCCATCGCCTCCGGCGTCACGGTGATCGTGGCACGCTTTGCGGGTTCCGGCAGCACGGGATCATCGGTGTAGACATAGTCAAGCCGCAGCAACACCCTGATCTTCTCAAGCAGAACCTCCTCGCGGAAAGGCTTGCCGATAAAGTCGTCCGCGCCGATCTCCAAGGCCTTCTTGCGGTCCTCGTCAAAGGCGCTGGCCGTTACACTGACAATCCTGACCTGGGCCCCCTCCACTTGGGAACGGATGCTCCTGATGGCATCAAAGCCATTCATCACCGGCATGCGGGTGTCCATCAGGATCAGTTGCGGGTGCCACTCCGCAAAGCTCTGGACGGCCGCGGCACCGTCGGCGACGGCCCGGACCTCGAAGCCGAGGCGGCCCAGCATCTGCGAGAGCAGCACGCGGTTGTCCTCCTTGTCGTCCGCCACCAGCACCCGGCAGGCCTTCTCGCCGCGCTGGAGCCCCACCACCCGGCGCGACTCGGCGCGCCGTGCCAAGGCACCGGCCTGGCCCTGCTTGAGATCGGCCTCGAAACGGAAAATACTGCTCTTACCGAGCACGCTGCTGACGCTGATATCGCCGCCCATCAGACGCACGAACTCCCGGCTGATGGCCAGGCCAAGCCCCGTCCCCGATTGGATCTTCCTGCCACTCTCGGCCTGCTCGAACGGCCTGAAGAGCTTCGTGATCTCCTCTTCGGCAATGCCCACACCCGTGTCCTCGACCTCCACCAGCAAGCGCAAGGTCGTCCCTACCTGCGCGGTGATGCCGACGCGGACGGAGACGCCGCCCTGGCGGGTGAACTTGACGGCGTTGCTCACCAGGTTGACCAGTACCTGACGCAGCTTATTCGCATCACCAACGACGCAGTCGGGCAAGGTCCCGATACGCTCGACCAGGAGGCACAGATTCTTCTCGTCCGTGCGCAACTTGAACATCAGCTCAAGCTCGTCAAGCATGCCGCTCAGGTCGAAAGCCACCGGGTTCAGCGTCGAACGCCCAGCCTCGATCTTCGAGATCTCTAGAATGTCATTGATCAGGTTTAGCAGGTGTTCGCCACTGCGATTCACAATCTGCAGGTGCTTCTTCTGTAAGGGCGTGAGTCCACTGTCGCGCAACAGGAGTTGCGAGAACCCCAGGATGGCATTCATCGGCGTCCGGATCTCATGCGACATGTTGGCCAGGAAGGCACTCTTGGCACGGTTGGCGACTTCGGCGGACTCCTGGGCCTTCTCGGCCACGGAGCGGGCGCTCTCCAACTCGGCATTCTTGTCCTGCAGCACCTGATCCAAACGCTTGCGCTCGGTGACGTCGCGCGCCGCCGCGAACACGCCCTGCAGCGTCCGCTCGCGGTCGTAGAAGGTGGTGGCGTTGTAGGACACCACCGTCTCCTTGCCATCCCGAGCCCGCGCGGTGAGCTCGTAGTTGCTGACCTTCTTGTCGGTCAGCACCCGCCGGATGCTCGCCTCGGCGCGCCCGGGATCCGTGAAGCAATTCCGGGAGGGCGCCCCGATCAGTTCGTCGCGCGTGCACCCGGTGAGCACCTCCATCTGCTTGTTGACGTCGGTGATGATGCCGGAAGGATCGGTCGTCATCAGCGCATCGGTGTTGGACTCGAAGAGTGAACGCGTGTAGAACTGATGGTCGCGCAGGCGCTGCGCCAGCACTTTCTGCTCGGCCTCGATCTGTTTGCGCGCCGTATTGTCGGTACCGATCAGCAGGTAGCCAATGATGGCATCGCGGGCGTCGCGCAGCGCCGTGACCGAGACCACGGCCGGGAAACGGCTGCCGTCTTTACGTATATAGGTAAGCTCATAGATATCTTCAATACCACGCGAGGCCTTGAACACCAGCGCCTCAAAGCCCGGCGTGATCGGCGTGGCGAGCTCACCACTCAGGGCCTCGGCCCGCGCGATGACCTCATGCGGATCCGAAATGTCAGCGGGCGTGAGCCGGTTCACCACGTCGGCGGCCGCGTAACCCAGCATGCGCTCGGCTCCGACGTTGAAAATCTGAATGACCCCCTTGGCGTCGGTGGCGATACTCGAGAAGTTGGCGCTGTTGAAGATCGCGTTCTGCAGCGCTCCGGCCTTGAGCAACGCCGCTTCCGCCTGCTTGCGCGCCGTGTTGTCGGTACCGATCAGCAGGTAGCCGATGATCCCGCCCTGTGCATCGCGCAGTGCCGTGACCGACACCACCGCCGGGAAGCGGCTGCCGCCCTTGCGGATGTAGGTCAGTTCGTAGATGTCCTCGATGCCGCGCGAGGCCTTGAACACCAGCGCTTCAAAGCCCGGCGTGATCGGCGTCGCGAGTTCGACGCTCAACGCCTTGGCCCGCGCGATGACCTCCTGCGGATCGGAGATGTCGGCCGGCGTGATCTTGTTCAGCACATCGGCAGCCGCGTAGCCCAGCATGCGCTCGGCCCCGACGTTGAAGATCTGAATGACGCCCTTGGCGTCGGTGGCGATACTCGAGAAGTTGGCGCTGTTGAAGATCGCGCTCTGCAGGGCCCCGGCCTTGAGCAGCGCCGCCTCCGCCCGCTTGCGCGCCGTGTTGTCCGTGCCGATCAGCAGGTAGCCGATGATCCCGCCCTGTGCATCGCGCAGTGCGGTGACCGAGACAACGGCCGGAAAGCGGCTGCCGTCTTCGCGGATATAGGTCAGCTCATAGATGTCCTCGATGCCGCGCGAGGCCTTGAACACCAAGGCCTCAAAGCCGGGGGTGATTGGCGTCGCGAGCTCGGCGCTCAACGCCTGCGCGCGGGCAATGAGTTCCTGCGGATCGGAGATGTCGGCCGGCGTGATCTTGTTCAGCACATCGGCAGCCGCGTAGCCCAGCATGCGCTCGGCCCCGACGTTGAAAATCTGAATGACGCCCTTGGCGTCGGTGGCGATACTCGAGAAGTTGGCGCTGTTGAAGATCGCGCTCTGCAGCGCCCCGGCCTCGAGCAGTACGGCCTCGGCCTTCTGCCGTGCGCTCAGGTCACGCACGGTGGCCTGGACCCAGGCCCGCCCCTTGGACCCCATGCGGGTCAACAGCACGTCGGCGACAAAGGTCTCACCGTTCAGGCGCCGGTGCTCCCATTCGAAGGACTGCGACCCCGCCAGCACCGCACTGGCGGTCATCTCCTGCACCTTCTCCACCGACAGGCGTCCATCGGGCTGCCGTGCGGGCGAGACGTCTGCCAGCCCCCGCGCGATCAGTTCCGCCTTGCCGGCCGCCCCGAACAGGCGCAGCGCAGCCTGATTCGCATCGCGGCAGCGCCACAACGGCGGCTCGAGCACCAGCAGGGCGTCACGCGCGCCCTCGAAGAGCTGCCGGTACTGTGCCTCGTTGTCGCGCAAGGCCTGCTGTACGGCGTACTCCTCGCTGACATCGCGGAACACCAGCACGGCACCCACCACCTGGCCATCACCGTCGCGAATCGGCGCGCAACTGTCGGCGATGGCACGCTCGCTGCCATCACGCGCGATCAGCACCGTGTGGTTGGCCAAGCCCTGTACGGTGCCCCGCGCCAGAGTCTCCTTTACCGGCAGCGTGGAGGGCTTCCGGGTCTCCTGATTGATCAGGTGCAGGATCGTGTCCGCAGCTTGGCCCATGGCCTCTGCCTGGGGCCAGCCCGTGAGCTGTTCGGCCCGCGGGTTCAGCAGCGTCACCCGCCCTTCGACATCGGTGCACAACACCGCATCCCCGATCGAACTGAGCGTCACCGCGAGCCTCGCCTCGCTGACCTGCAGACTCATGTTGCTGCGCTGCAGTCGCCGGTTGGTCGCCTCCTGCATCTCGAGGAGGTGTTGCGTCCCCAGGTGGACTTGCTCCTGGAGCCGATGCTGGCCTTCCCGGCGGAGCAGATGGGCAAACAGCAGGGCCGACAGTAGCGCCAGCAGCGTGGCGGCAACGATCAGGGCAAACAGCAGGCGCAGCTTCGCCTGTAAAGCGGTGTCGTGCTGCTCCAGAGCGCTCGCCTGAATCTCGCTGAACTGGCGCATCTCAACGCGGATCGCGTCCATCAGGCGCTTGCCCTCACCACCCGCAATCAGCACCTGTACGGCCGGCAGGTCACCCCCGCGCCGCAGCTCGATGACCCGCGCCATCTCGGCCAGTTGCGCAACCAGCAACGGCGCCAGCGCCTCCAGGTGCTGGCGGGCCGCGCCGATCGTCGTCTTCTGGCGGAGCTCGTCCATCTGCCCGCTGAGGCCGCCACGCACCGCCAGGTAGGGCGCCAGGAAGGCCTCGTCTCCGGTCAGCGCGTAACCACGCTGGCCGGTCTCGGCATCCTTCAGCGCCAACAGCAGGGCATCCGCCAGGCTGATCACCTGGAACGTGTGCTTCCGCGCTTCGGCAGCCCCCTGGACTTGCCCGAAACCCCAGAACGAAGCCGCCACCACCAGCAGCACCAGCAACACCGCACCCACCAGCGTCGCCGCCGTCATACCCGGTATCTTCATCCGCCTCCCCCCCCCTCGACCCTGACCGTGGTTCCCGGCCCATCGCCAGGGGCGCCGCCCCCGGCAGCCGCCAGTAAATCGTGGACTCTGCGGCCCAACTCGTCGCGCGAGAAGGGCTTCCCGATGAAGGCCATCCCCTGTTCCAGAACGCCGCGCTGGGCAATCACATCGGCCGTGTAGCCGGACATGAACAACACCCGCAGGCCCGCCCGCGTTGAACCGAGACGTTGCGCCAACTGCCGCCCGTCCATCCCCGGCATGACCACGTCGGTCAACAGGAGCTGGATGTCCCCCGTCTGCCGGGCCGCAAGAAGCAGCGCTTCGGCTGGAGTCTCTGCCATCAACACGTTGTAGCCGAGAGCCTTCAGGAACATCCCGCAGGTCTGCCGCAGGGAGCGCTCGTCCTCGACCAGCAGGACGGTCTCGCCCTGACCACGGGGAACTGCCCCCGGGCTGCCACCCGCACTCGCCGCGGCTTCCGGCGCAGCCTCGGGCAGATAGATCGTGAACGTCGTTGCCTGACCCGGTGCGCTGGTGGCGTGGATGAAACCATTGTTCTGCTTGACGATGCCGTAGACCGTCGCCAGTCCCAAACCCGTGCCCTTGCCGACCCCCTTGGTGGTAAAGAACGGCTCAAAGACCTGCGCGAGGGTCCCCGCATCCATACCGCAACCATCGTCACTGACCGCCAGGAAGACATAGGCGCCGGGAAGGGCGTCCGCGTGCCTGGAGCCGTAGGCGGCATCGATGGTGATGTTGCCGGTTTCCAGGGTGAGCTTACCGACCCCGCCGATGGCGTCACGCGCGTTGATACACAGATTGGCTAGGATCTGGTCAAGCTGCGAGGGGTCGAGCTTGACCCGCCGCAGCGCCGCGCCGGGCGCCCAGACCAGGGCGATGTCCTCGCCGATCAGCCGCTGCAGCAGCTTGAGCATGCCGACTACGGCGTCGTTGAGGTCCAGAACCCGCGGGGCGATGATCTGCTTGCGGGCGAACGCCAGCAACTGCCGGGTGATCTCGGCGGAACGCTGCGCGTCACGCATGATCTCATCGAGGTATTCCCGGATCGGATGGCCAGGATCAATCTGGTCGCAGCAGAGCTCGACGTAGTTCATAATGCCCATCAGCAGATTGTTGAAGTCATGCGCCACGCCCCCTGCCAGGCGCCCCACCGCCTCCATCTTCTGGGCCTGCCGGAGCTGCTGCTCGAGTTCAGTCTCGTGGGTCACATCGCGCTTGACGGCGACGTAGTTGATGACCTTGCCGGCGGCGTCGCGCACCGGCGAGATCGACGCCTCTTCCTCGTAAAGCGTACCGTCCTTGCGCCGGTTGGTCAGGTGCCCGCTCCAGACCTCGCCACGGCCGAGGACGTCCCACATCCGACGGTAAAACTCCGCATCCTGCCTGCCGCTCTTCAGCAGGCGCGGGTTCTGCCCAATCACTTCAGCGCGGCTGTAACCGGTGATCCGCTCGAAGGCCGGATTGGCGTAGAGGATGGCGCCCTCGATGTCGGTGATCTCAATCGCCTCGGCCGATTGCTCGACCGCGGTCGCCAAACGGGCGTGGGCCTCCTCAGCCCGCACGCGCTCGGTGATGTCCAGCACGACGCCGATCAGTCCGACGATCTGGCCAGCCGCATCGCGCAGTACCGCCTTGTGGTAGACCACGTCATGCAACTCACCGTGTGCGTCCTGCATCAGGGCGTCGTACACCTGCACCCCGCCACGCTGCAGCAGCTCGAGGTCCTTGGCGTGGTAGATCCCGGCCAGTTCCGGCGGGGCGACGTCGAAAACGCTCTTGCCCAGCAACTCCGTGCGCCCCTTGCCGTAGAAAGCCCCAAAGGCCCGGTTGAACCCCGTGTAGAGTCCGGCGGCATCCTTGTAGAACACCGGCACCGGAATGGTCTGCAGCAGCGTTTCCAGGAACGCCGACTTCTCATGCAGCGCCTGTTCCGAGCGCTGGCGCATCAGCGCCACCGCGATGCTGGCCCCCAAGCCCTCCAGAAACTGCACCATCTCCAGCGTGAAACGGTTGGGCCGGCGGTCGTTCAGTTGCAGCACCCCAATGATCTCCGCCCCCAAGCGCAGGGCGACCAGCGCGATGGAACGGAAGCCCTCGCGGATGCAGCGGTTGCGCGGATGCAGCCGCGGGTCCTGATCGGCCGGGAGATCCAGCAGTGGCGACGCGTCGTTGGTCCAGAAACTCCCCCCCGCAGTGAACAGCGGGTTGAGCGGATCAATCTTCCCGGAAACCACCAGACCACAGGTGCATTCCAGATAGGTACTGCCATCTGTGTTCCGCTGAACCCCGCCCTCCGCTCCTGGCATTGTCAACGCATTCTCGGCGTCCAGGAAGTCGCAGGAGAAGCCGTCCTGGGCGACGTAGGGATAGTCGTCACCTTGGCGCAAGCGGATGCCTGCAGCCTGGATGCCGGTACTCCCCTTGATCTGCTTCAGGATGTCGGCAACAATGCTCGGGGTGTCCGTGTGGCGGTTCAGAATGGCCAGAACCTGCGTCGCCAAGACCTGCCGCGCCTCCGCCTGCCGCCGCTGGGTAATGTCGCGAATGTTGCACTGGATCACCCTCTGCTCGCCCACCAGATAGACATTGCTGACGAACTCCACGTCCCGTCGGCGACCGTCGGCAGTCTCCAGCGGCAGGTTCTCGTAGCGCACATACTCCTGCCGCTGCAGTTCGAGGAACTTGTCCCGACTGGCGATGGCATCCTTCAGAAACCCCAGTTCCCAGATCGCCTTCCCAGCCACAGCCTCGTACGAGTAGCCCAGCAGCGCCAGCAGAAAGGGATTTGCGTCCGTAACCATCCCGGTCTCGGCATCGAGAATCAGGATCCCATCCTTGGCCGTCTCGAAGAGCCGCCGGTAGCGCAGCTCAGAGACCGCCAGCGCCGACGCCGGCGGACTCTGCGGGACCGCGACGCCGCTCGGCGGGGAGTCTCCTGCGTTGGCTGTAAGGGAGTTTCGCATCGGCTGTCTAAACGTCCTCTGCACGGCGGCGCGCCAACCACCGGGCACGACTACTTCTGCATCTTGGTGCCGGTCTTCTCGACCGCGGAGCCGGCCTTCTCCAGCGCTTCGCCGGTCTTCTCAACCGCCTGCCCGGCAGCATCCTTAGTCTTTGCCGCGGCCTTGTCGATCGCGACCCCGGTTCGCTCCCCGACCCCGGCCTGCCCGGACTGCTGCCCACAACCCACCGCGACAACGGCGAGGGCTACCGCCACCGCCCCACATCTCAGAAGCCGAATCCGCTGCGTCTTCATGGCCATCCCCTGTTCCTCTGTAGCGTTGTCCTACTTGCGACTCCGGCTGAGCATACCGCCCAGCAGCAGACCGATGACGCTCGCGCCAGCGATGTAGGGCCACGGGTTCCGATGCACACTCTCATCCACCTCGCTGGCGATAGCGTGGGCCTTCTCGACGGTGACTTCCTTGGCGTGCGTCGCCGCCTCGCAGGCGCAGTCCCTGGCGTTCGTCAACGAGGCGATCAGGCTGCCTTCGCTCTCCAGGACCAGGCTCTTCAGACTGGCGTACTTGTCGGACATCGCCGTCTTCACCTCGTCCCGCTTCTGCTTGGCCGCTTCCTCAAGAAGCTTCAGCGCGGCGGCGATACTCTCACTGCTGGTGTGTTCCATGATCGCGTCCCTCTGGGTTGGCTGGATTCGGTTCCCGTTCAGTTGCACCGTGCAAGCTCTGGCGGCTGGCCCGACACCGGGCCGGCCGCCACCCCACGGCTAGTACGTGGCCTTGGCGCAGACCGGGTAGTTCGGCGAACAGACCCGCGCCTTGTCCACGATCTTCCGGGCCGCCTTCTTGGCCTGCTGGACGCCCTTCTCGGCGGCCTGCTGGATGTGCCCCACGGCCTGGTCTGCCTGGCCCTTGGCGCGCAGTCTGCTGTTACCAGCCAGCACGCCCGCCGCTTCCTCGATGCGACCCTTCACGACTTCTGCCTTGCCATTCATCGCTGCGCACTCCCTCTTCGTTGCTGACAATCCGTCGCTCCGACTCCCAACTACAGCCGGCCCAGCAGGACCAGCACGACCAGAATCGTGACCACCAGCCCAAGCCCGCCGCTGGGGGCGTAGCCCCACTTCCGGCTGTGCGGCCACACGGGAATGGCACCGACCAAGGCCAGGATCAGGACAATCAGGAGGATAGTTCCGAGGCTCATGGCGTAGCTCCTTTCGCTAGTTTCGCTACCGTTCTTACTTCCTGGCGGCCGCGGGGGCCGCGGGGGCCGCGGGGGCGGCCAGCCCGGCCGGCGGGGGCGTGACCGCCTCGATCACCGGCGCGCCCGGAACCGCCGTGGGTGCCGGCACCGGCACCACCACCACCTTGGCGTCAGCCGCCGGCACCGCCACGACCACCGCGGCCGCCTCGACGGGGGCCGCCGCCGACTTGACCGCCGCGGCGCCCGGCAGCGCCGCCCGACAGGCTTCGCACTGCGCGTTCTTGGCGGAACAGGCCGCGCACAGTTTCAAGGCGCCGCTCGCGGTCACCGCGCCGCACGCACCGCACTTACCCACATTCGCGACAAACTCCTTGCCGGCACACCCGGCGCACATGCCGGCCCGCGCCGACAGAGGCAGCGCGACCGCCCCCAGTACCACCAGCGCAGTGCTCGTCCAGGATGGAAGGAATCTCTTCATCGATCACCCCTGCCTTTCAGCTCGGTTCACCGACGGTTGCTACTCTCTGTCAGGCCGCCCGGACTCCCCGGTTCGGGGGCGCCGCCCTCGCGGTGGGCCAGCGCTGTCAGTGCTGTCATTATAGGGCTCTTAGAAACTGCTTTTTATGGGGTGAAACCCTGCCGCCCAATAGGGTGAAACCCTACCGACAGGCTTGTATGTGAACCGCTGAATGACCCATGACCCATGACGAACTGCAGGGGCCGCGGTTCGCGTCTCGGTATGTCCGGCGCCAGCCGGGCCACCGGCCCGGTGGAACGCGGGATCTCCGTATCCCGCGGCCGGGTTGCGGAGAACCCGGTGAGCCGTCCCCCGTCTCCGGCCTCTGGCCGGCGGCTCAGCGGCGCGTACGCGCCTGGGGAGCTTCGCCCTCCAGCCGGGCCACCGGCCCGGTGGAACGCGGGATCTCCGTATCCCGCGGCCGGGTTGCGGAGAACCCGGCTTCCAGGGGCGGGCCGGACATGCCGACAGGCGAACCATGGTTCACATACCGGCGGCATCCTGCCGTGCGGCCTGGTCTCACCGGGGGGTGGGTTGAACCCCATAGACAGACGGGCCCCTCCATGGCTATAGTGGCACAGTCAAGAGTCCATGTCGTTGAGGCGCTACCAGCAACGGACAGGAATCAGGCGCAGGCGCGATCGCGCCCGTACCCTCCCTCCCGGTGTCAGCGCACCAGAGCGGGGACCGTCCATGAGTGCAGCCTCCACGAGCCGTCTGGCAGCCCGCTACCTGGCTGCCCTGCGCGCACACCTGAGCCACGGCGAGGACTCGAGCCTGGCGACGGCGAACGCGCTGGGGAAGCAGGCGCTGAAGCAGGGCCTGGACACCCTGGACCTGGCCCGTATCCACGAGCTGGCGCTCGTCGCCCTGCTGCCGCCCGAGCACCCACCCAACGATGGCGACCTGAGCATTCTACGGGCCGGCGCCTTCCTCCGCCAGGCCCTGACCCCATCCGCGACCGCCACCAGCGCCACACCTCAGGGCCCCCAACCGGCGACGACGCCCCCCGCCGAGCGGCCGGCGCACCGCGCCGAAGTGGCCACCCTGAAGCAACACCTGCAGCGGGAAACCGACCGCCGCAAAGAAGCGGAACAAGCGCTCAAGACCAGTCACCAGCACTACGAGCAGTTGCTGGCGCAATCGCGCCTCATGCAGGCGCAACTGCGGCACCTGTCCCACCAGATCCTCCTGGCCCAGGAAGAGGAGCGCAAGCAGATCAGCCGCGAACTGCATGACGAGATCAGTCAGATCCTCACCGGCATCAACGTCCGCCTGGCAGCGCTCAAGATCGAGGCGACGGCCAATACCGGAAACCTCAAGAAGAAGATCGCCAGCACGCAACGACTGGTGGAGAAATCCGTCGCCGCCGTCCACCACTTCGCACGCGAACTGCGGCCGGCCATGCTGGACGACCTCGGGCTGGTGCCGACGCTGCTGACCTTCATGAAGGACCTGCGCAAGCGCACCGGCCTCCAAATCCGCTATACCACCAGCACCCCTGACCAGGTCGAACAACTGGATAACCTCAAGCGCACTGTGCTGTATCGTATTGCTCAAGAAGCACTTACAAATGTTACAAAGCACGCCGCGGCGACTATGGTCGCTGTCTCCATCAAGACAGAGGCGGACGGTATTGCCATGGCGGTGAGAGACAACGGCAAATCTTTTGACGCAAGTGGGGCCTTCACCGCCCGCGGCGGCAAACGCCTGGGAATCCTCGGCATGCGTGAGCGAGCGGAGATGGTCGGCGGTACCTTTGCCATCGAGTCTGTCGCCGGCACCGGTACCACCGTCCATGTCCGCATACCTTTCCACAGCAGCGTCGCGGCGGACCGTACCGCGGCCCGCGGCGGCAGAAAGCGCGGTGCTCAGTGAAGAGCGACAGTGCAAAACGAATCACGGTGCTCCTGGCCGATGACCACGCCATCGTCCGCCAGGGCTTGCGCGCGCTCCTGGAACTCGAGGGCGGCATCGACGTCGTCGGCGAGGCCGCCAATGGCCGGGAGGCGGTAGACCTCGCCCGAGAACTCCACCCCGCCGTGGCCGTTCTCGATATCGCCATGCCGCTCCTCAACGGCCTGGAAGCCGCCCGGCGGATCCTCCAGGAAGTCCAACCGCCCCCGAAAGTCCTGATCCTCTCCGCACACGGCGATGACGCCTACATCGAACAGGTGGCCGCCCTGGGCGTGGTCGGCTATCTGGTCAAACAGACCTCGGCCCACATCCTGGCCACGGCCATCAAAGAGATCCACGCCGGCAAGGTCTTCTTCAGCCCCTCCATCGCCAATCGCCTCTGCAGTCCGCCCAAGGAAGCCTCGCGGCGGGCGGGACGGGCCCGAAAAGAGGTCGTGAAGCTGACCTCGCGCGAGCAGGAAATCCTGCAACGGGTGGCCGAAGGCGCGGCCAACAAAGAGGTCGCGGCAGACCTCGGCATCAGCGTCAAGACCGTCGAGAAACATCGCCAGAGCGTGATGAACAAGCTCGGCCTCCATGACACCGCCGGCCTCGTCCGCTACGCCATCGCCGCCGGAGTCATCGAGAGCAGCATCCAGTGCACCCTCCTCCAGTCCTGACCCGGCAGCCCCCCCAGAAGCTGTAAGGAAATCGGGGTCGGGGTCGGTATCGGAATCGTGCCTGGCTGGACCCCGCGCTGGTGAGCCGTCCCCCATCTCCGGCCGCTGGCCGGCGGCTCAGCGGGGCATACGCCCATAGGCGCTACTTACCGCGCCCCGCGCGGTGTCAAAGCTGTGTCAAGCCACAGCACTCCAAAGCGCCACACGTCGTTGTAGCGCAGTACTATACCGCGTGGCGTAAGCGCCGCGCTTTGGACTGCGGCGGCTGGACGCCGCTTTGGCTCCAGAGGAGTCGGACGCGAGTCTACTGGTCCTAGTTTATGTATTTGCGGAACAACGAGATGCGCAATACTTTATAGACAAGCAAGTGAGCGCCTATGGGCCTACGCCCCTGGGGAGCTTCGCCTCCAAAACGTGCCCGCAGAGCCGGCTGCCGCCCGCGGCACAGGTTGAGATGCCGCCGCGGACAGGCATATTGCCTGACGTCGGCAGACTCAGCACGGGCAGCAGGAGGTGCGGACGCCATGGCGAACCGGGTGATCGTGCAGGCGCTTCTGGTCGGGGTTCTGTGGTGCCCGCTGGCGCCGGCGGCAGAGGTCGTACGGCGGCTACCCGTTGCCGACTACATCGACCACATGCAGGGCGGCTGGATCGGCCAGATGGCCGGCGTCGGCTGGGGTGCCCCCACCGAGTTTAAGACGGTCGCTGCCATCATCCCGGAAGCCCAGATGCCGGCCTGGAACCCGGAGATGGTCAACCAGCACGGCAATGACGACCTCTATGTCGAGATGACCTTCCTGAAGTCCCTCGCGGACTATGGCTTGGGCGTCCCCATCCGCCAAGCCGGCATCGACTTCGCCAACAGCGGCTACGGGCTCTGGCACGCCAACCTCGCCGGCCGCGACAACCTGCGCCAAGGCATCGCGCCGCCGGACAGCGGCCACCCACGCTTCAATGCGCACGCCGACGACATCGACTACCAGATCGAGGCGGACTTCTCTGGCCTCATCGCCCCCGGGCTGCCAAACCAGGCCATCGCCCTGGGCGAGATCTTCGGCCGGCTGATGAACTACGGCGATGGCCTCTACGGCGGCCAGTTCGTCGGCGGCATGTACGCGGAGGCGTTCTTCGAAGCCGATCCCGTGAAGCTCGTAGAGTTCGGCCTGCGCTGCATCCCGGCCCAAAGCCAGTATGCCGAGTGCGTCCGCGATGTCCTCGCCTGGTCCCGTGAGAACCCCGACGACTGGACCCGGACCTGGCAGAAGGTCGAGGACAAGTACCAGAAGAACCCCGCCTACCGCCGCTTCTCCTGCGATAAGGGCGCCTTCAACATCGACGCCAAGATCAACGGCGCCTACATCGTCATGGGGCTGCTCTACGGCCGCGGCGACCTCGACCGCACCCTCACCATCGCCTGCCGCTGCGGCCAGGACAGCGACTGCAATCCCGCCAATGCGGGCGGCATCCTCTTCGCCGCGCTGGGCGCGTCCAAGATCCCCGCCCGCTTCACCGAGAAACTGAACGCGCCGGCCCTGTTCTACAGCACGCCCTACAGCCTGCCCAAGGTCTACGAAGTCTGCCTGGCCCTGGCCCGAGCTGCGGTGCTGAAGGCGGGCGGGCGCCTTGAGACGGATGCCGCCGGCGCGGAGGTCTTCGTGATCCCGACCCAGACACCCATGCCGAGTGCCTTCGAGCCCTGCTGGGCGCCGGGGCCGGCGGCGCAGTCGCGCTTCACTCCCGAGGAGCTGGCCCGGATCAAACCGCCGCCCCCGCCCGTCCAGCGTTGCGCCCCAGCCGACATCGCGGCGGCGGTGCAGCCGTTCGCGCCGGGCTGGACGGCGCAGGACTGCGGCGCCGACATGGCGCCCGGCCTGCGTCCCCAGTGGGGTGGCCGGACCAACGTCCTGGTCACGCATCCCTTGTCCTCGGAGACCGGCTGCGTGCTCTCGCGGCAGGTGCCGGTCCCCGCCGACCGCAAGACGGCGCTGCACCTGGTCGTGGCCAATGACCCCAGGGGGGACTTCGAGCTCGTCGTGCGCGGCAACGGCAAGGATCTGCGACGCCAGACGGTCGCGGTCAACAACGACACCAAGCAGGATGGCTGGCTGGACCTCACGGTGGACCTGTCGCCGTTCGCCGGCAGAACCGTGACGCTCGAGGTGGTCAACCAGCCTACGGGCTGGGCTTTCGAGGCGGCCTACTGGGCGAGCCTCACCATCGAGACCCCGTAACCTTCCGAGAACCACACGAGGAGACAGGCAATGAGACGGTGGCTGGCGTGGGCGGTGGCGGCGGCAAGCGTCGCCGGACTTGGCATCGAGGCAGGGGCTGCCGAGGCGGCGGCCGGCAAGGTGCGCGTGGCGCTGGTGATGAAATCGCTGGCCAATGACTTCTTCCGCACCATGGAGGACGGCGCGCGGGCGCACCAGAAAACCCACGCCACGGAGTACGACCTGATCGCCAACGGCATCAAGGACGAACAGGACGTGGCCGGCCAGATCGGCATCGTCGAACAGATGATCGCCAACCGGGTCAACGCCCTGGTCATCGCGCCGGCCAACTCGGAGGCGCTGGTGCCGGTGTGCAAGCGGGCCGCGGATGCCGGCATCGTGGTCATCAACATCGACAACAAGCTCGACGATAAGGCCCTGGCCGACAAGGGGCTGAAGGTGCCGTTCGTGGGGCCGAACAACCGCGCCGGCGCCAAGCTGGCGGGCGCTTACCTGGCGACGCGCCTCAAAGCCGGCGACCAGGTGGCCATCGTCGAGGGCGTTCCCGGCGCCTTCAACGGCATCCAGCGCAAGGCCGGATTCGAGGACGCCATGACGGCGGCGGGCCTCAAGGTCGTCTCCGCGCAGACCGGCCGCTGGGAATCGGCGCCGGCACAAACGGTGGTGGCGGGCATGGTCACGCAGTTCCCCGACCTGAAAGCCGTGCTCTGCGCCAATGACAACATGGCGCTGGGAGCAGTGGCCGCCCTGCGCTCGGCCGGCAAGGCCGGGCAGATCCTGGTGGTGGGCTACGACAACATCCCGGCCGTGCAGGCGCTGATGAAGGAGGGCAAGGTGCTCTGTACCGTCGACCAGCACGCCGACCGCATCGCCGTCTTCGGTATCGAGGCCGCGCTGGAGGTCCTGGCCCACAAAGCCGCCCCGGCCGACCGCGAGACCGCGGTCGATCTGGTCACCCCCGCGGCCGCCAAGTGACGCCCGTGCGGAGCAACGGTCCAAGGGCTGGCTAGCGTGAGCGCTGCGACGGGTCTCCCCACTGCCCCCCTGCTGGAGGTCCGGGGACTGAGCCGGACCTACCCCGGCGTACGGGCTCTCGACGCGGTCGATTTCAGCGTGCGCCGGGGCGAGGTCCACGCCCTGGTCGGTGAGAACGGCGCCGGCAAGAGCACGCTCTCGAAGATCCTGGCCGGAACCGAGGCGCCGGCAGCCGGCGTCATGCTCCTCGAGGGAGCGCCATACGCCCCTGCCGATCGGCGCCACGCCGAACGCTGCGGGGTCCGCATCGTCCTCCAGGAACTGAACCTGATCCCCACCCTCACCGTGGCGGAGAACCTCTTCCTGGATGACCTGCCCCGCCGCTGGGGCTGGATCGACTACCGCCGACTCAACGCCGCCGCGGCGCAGGCCATGGCCGCCATGGGCCTGCAGGCCGTACCGCCGGACGTGCCGGTCGGCGACCTCGGCGTCGGCCAGCAACAGATGGTCGAGATCGCCGCCGGACTCGCACACCCCTGCCGAGTGCTGATCCTGGACGAGCCGACGGCGTCGCTGACCGAGGCGGAGTGCGCACTGCTGTTTGCACACCTCGCCCGGCTCCGTGCCGCCGGTGTCGGCATCGTCTACATCTCGCATCGGCTCGCAGAGGTCCAGCGCGTCGCCGACCGCATCACCGTCCTGCGCGACGGCAAGGTCGTGGCCAGCACCGCCGCGGCCGACGCCAGCCTCGACCAGATCATCGGCTGGATGGTCGGACGCGCCCTCCGGGACACCTACCCGCCACGCACCCGCCAACCGGGGGCGACGCTGCTGGAGGTGCGCGGGCTGCAACGGGGTAACGCCGTGCGCGGGGTCAGCTTCGACGTCAGGCGTGGCGAGATTTTGGGCTTCGCCGGCCTGATGGGCTCCGGCCGAACCGAAATCGTCCGCGCCCTCTTCGGCGCCGACCTGGCCGAGGCCGGAGTGATCCGCCGACCTGGCCAGGCTGCGCCACTGCGCCTCCGCACACCCCGAGACGCCGTCCGCCACGGCCTGGCCCTGCTCACCGAAAACCGCAAAGAGCAAGGCCTCCTCCTGACCCTGACCGTCCGCGTCAACACCACCCTGGCCCGCCTCCGCGCCGTCACCCGTGGCGGCTGGTGGCTCCGCCAGACGCTGGAAACCGCCCTCTGCGAACGCCTGGTCCAACAGCTCTCGATCCGCTGCCGCTCGGTCGCACAACCCGTCTGGGAACTCAGCGGCGGAAACCAGCAAAAAGTCCTCCTGGCACGCTGGTTGCATCGCGATAGCGAAATCCTCATCCTGGATGAACCCACGCGCGGCGTCGACGTCGGCGCCCGCCACGAGATCTACCGCCACCTGGATCGCTTGGCCGCCGAAGGCAGGGCAATCCTGCTGGTCTCGTCCGATCTGGAGGAACTGCTCGGCCTCTGCGACCGCATCGCCGTGGTCTCGGCAGGCCGCATCGCCGCTCTGTTCGAGCGTGGACACTGGAACCGGGACGCCATCATGGCGGCCGCACTGAGCGGCCAGAACGACCGCCCCGGCGGCAACTGAGCACACAGAAGAAGAGCGCCGGTCGCGCCGCCGCGGACCCGCGAGCTCACCGCAAGGAGACCGGGTATGGAGCCGAATAGCGAGACCCCCGAAACGCCAGCGAAACCTGGACCCGACGGCGCCCGCCGCGGCTCGCGGTTCGGCCTCGGCAGCCGGCGCGACGTGCTCGGCATGCTGGTCTTCCTCGCCCTCCTGGTGGCCGCCTTCGGACTGAAAACAGAGCACTTCCTCAGCCGCCAGACGGTCGTCACCATCGCCAACCAGACACCGGACGCCATCGTGCTGGCGGTGGGCATGACCTTGGTGCTGATCATCGCCGGCATCGACCTCTCCGTTGGCTCGGTCCTGGCCCTGAGCAGCGCCGTGCTCGGGGTCGCGATCCTGCGCGGCCACTGGCCGCTCTGGGCCGCCATCCTGGCAGCGTTGGCGACGGGCAGCCTCTGCGGGCTGCTCAACGGGCTGGTTACGGTGGGCTGGCGCCTACCCTCCTTCATCGTCACCCTGGGGATGCTTGAGGTGGCCCGCGGTGCGACCTACCTCGTCACCCGCTCCCAGACCCAGTACATCGGCGCGCCCATCGAAGGCATCGCGGCGACGACCGTGTTCGGCCTCTCACTGCCGTTCCTGCTGGCCCTGGCGCTGGTGGTGCTGGGCGAGGTCGTGCTCACGCGCACCGTCTTCGGCCGCTACCTGGTCGCCGTGGGCACCAACGAGGAAGCCGTCCGCCTCTCCGGGATCGACCCCCGACCGCTCAAGGTCGCCGTCTTCACCCTCTCCGGACTGCTCTGCGGCCTGGCCGCCGTGGCCCAGACGTCGCGGCTCGCCTCGGCGGACCCGAATGCGGGCACGGGCGCCGAACTGCAGGCGATCGCCGCCGTGGTGGTCGGCGGTACCAGCCTGATGGGCGGCCGTGGCTCGGTGATCAAGTCACTGCTCGGGGTCCTCATTATCGCCGTGCTTGGCGGCGGCCTGGCCCAGGTCGGCGCCAGCGAACCGGCCAAGCGCGTCATCACCGGCGGCCTGATCGTGGCCGCTGTGATTCTGGATCACTACCGGCAACGCCCGCAGACCAGCCGTTAAGCCGATGGGCCACGCGCCTCCTCCTCGTTGCACTGCGGCCGCCGCCGGACTACCTTCTGCCCTGCGAGTCAGGGAAGCGTCGTTCTGCCCGTAGCCCTGGATGACCCCATGCTCATGCGCTGCGTCACCGTCCTGGCCCTGGCTGTACTCGTCGCCGTACGGACCAGCGCGCAGGAGTTGCTGCGCGACGATTTCTCCGGCACCTTGGGCAAGTGGACCGTCAGCTACCCCGAGGGCGTGCAGGCCGGCGCCAAGACCCTGCGGCTCGACCCCGGCGGCGCCATCGCGGCCGGCGATGCGACCTGGCAGGACTACACGGTGTCGTTCCGCGCCCGCACGCTGGCCGCGGCACCCGGCGACGGCCACTGGGGGATACACCTGCGCGCCGTGCCCGGGCCGAGCGCGGGAGAGCTGTACGTGTTCGCCCGGCCCACGAGCCTGTCGGTGGCGGGCTCGGGCAAGACGGAATGGGGCTTTCCCAACGCCCCGCCCTTCGACCGGATGCAGGAGCACGCCTACCGCCTGACGGTCAGCGGAGCGCAGGTGCAGATCGAGGTGGACGGCCGCCTCGTGGGCACGGCGCACGACCTCAAAAACCCCAGCGGCGGCATCCGCTTTACGGCCTACGACTGCACGGTGGGGCTCAGCGAGGTGCTGGTCACGGGCCTCGTCCCGGCGACGGCCGCGGCCGAGACGCTACTCCCGGTCGACCTGCCGCCAGGCGACCAGGCGGCGCTGGCGCTCGCCGCTCTGCCCGAGCAGACGGAGATCGTGGTCTGCAACCCGACCGGCAGCCGGCGGGTCGAGGCGCCTCTGGCCGTCGGCATGGACCAGATCGCCTTCGCCAAACCGCCCAACTTCAGCAGCCTGGTGGCGACGGACGTCGCGACCGGAGCGCGGCTGCCTACCCAGGTCGATGACCTCCTGGGGACGGGGCAGATCCCGACGGCTGGCACGGACGCCGCGGCCTTCATGCCGCAGCTCTGCCTGCGGGTCACCGTGGAGCCCTACTCGGCGCGGACCGTCCGCCTGCACTACACCAGCGCCCCGGGCAACTTCGCGCGGCCGCCGGAGGCGGCCCTGCAGACCGTCCGGACCGGCCCGAAACTGCAGGTCACCACCCCAGCCTATGCGGCGGAGTTCGACGAGCAGGCGGAGTTCTCGTTCACGCCAGCAAGCGCGCCGGGCGACGCGCTGTTCGCGACGCGGCCGACCGGGCAGGAGACGCTGATCTGCCGCCGCGTCGGCCCGGTGCGCGCCCTCTTGATCACCCGTCGGACGATCAGCGAGAATGCCCTGCTAACCCGCGTGGTGGAGGCGTACCCGGACTCCCTGCGCCTGACCACCACCCTCGCCGCCGCCAGCCCCACGCAAGATGCCTTCGTCAACCCGGTGGATGGGTTCTGGTTCGGCACACCGGCCCTGCGCACGGTGCAGAGACTGCGGCTACATACGGTCGCGGGCTTCGCGGAGAACCCGCCCGGCGAGAAACCGCCCGTCGAAACGCTTTTCGCCGGCCCCAATGCGCTGGCTTACGACCTCGTCATGCCCGCCGGCAGCGTGGCCCTCATGCGGCGGATGCAGCCCGACTATACACCGGCCATGGGGCTCATCGGCCAGCACCAGTACGTCAGCGGCAGCCTGGCCTTCGGCTGGCGCCCGCCCATCGCCATCAAGCGTGGCGCGCCCCACGTCCAGGAGATCTGGTTGGTTCCGCATGCCGGCGGACTGGATGAGTTCGCCCAGATCGACCGTGCCTGCCGACAGCCCCTCTTCCTCGCGACCAGCGCCGGCATCAGGAGCATGGTACAAGCGCGCGCGGCCGCGACAGAAGCCCTGACCGCGGGGCTTGGAGACCAGGCCCCCGCCGACACCCGGACCGCCCTCGCCGAGGCCCGCAAGAGCCTGCGCCAGGCCGCCCGCGCCGATGACGGCATCGCGGCCTACCTGGCGGCCGAAAGAGCACTGGGCACGGTCGACCTCGCCGCCGCAGCACGACTCCTGGCCGAGCAACTTGCCCAGGAACTCAGCGCCGCCGGCCCGCACGCGGACCGCGAGGCGGCGCCCTGGCGCTCCCTGCTGGGGCAGGCGCGGGCCTGCGCCGCCGCCGCCGCCTGGGATCTGGCCGGCGACCATGCAGCGCGCGGCGCCGAACGGCTGGCCCGCAGCGCCCGCCTGCAGGCGCAAGCCCGCCAGTACGCGACCAAGGCGCCACGGCAGATCGTTCCCAGCGGCGCCCGGCAAGGGCTGTACCCCTACGTCACCTTCTCGGAGGGCGCCAGCCGCGACCAGGCAGCCGTGGGCTTCGACGTGGGCCACTTCTGGGTGCCCTGGGGCCATACCTTCCCGGAGTTCGAGGTCGAGCCCAAACCGGGCACCTGGAATTTCGCCGGGACCGACACGCTGTTCAGCGAGGCCAGCGCCGCCAATGCGGCCATCATCCCGCTGCTCAACTTCAGCCCGCCGCGCTGGTGGTCGGCCCAGTACGAACCGGCCCAGGATGCGGCCGGCGCCCCGGCCGGCTCAACCGGCGACGTCCGCCTCATCTCGCCGGCACTGCTGGGGCGCGTGCCCGACCACCTGCAGGCCTTTGCCGAGTACATCCGACAGATGGCGACCCGCTACGGCGCCCAGGGCAACATCCTGGCCTGGTCGGTGCGCAATGAGCCGGCGTACTACGCCTGCGGTGGAATCACCGGACCGCTGATGCGTGAAGCCTTCGACCACTGGATCGCCGACCGCTACCGCAGCAGCGCCGAACTCAACCGGAACTGGGGTACGGAATTCACTGATTTCAAGAGTATTGTGACACCCGAAAAGTGGGCCGATAACCGCGCTGCCTGGTACGACCTGATGACCTTCAAGGCGGAGTGCCTCAATGGCGAACTGGCCTGGGAAGCGGACCTCGCCATGGCCAACAGTCCGGTGCAGCGCACGGGAGCGAAGTTCGTACCCGCCTGCTCCGGGCCGCAGTCCGCGCGTTCCGGGTACGGGGTTGACCCCTGGCTGACCGCCGGCGCCCAGCGCGGGGTCGCCTTCTGCGACCTCTACCTGGACGACGCCCGGCAGGCCGCACTGCGGGCCGCGGAGCTGTCCTGGGGAGCCGGCGGGGTGCCGGTGATCTCGTGCGAGACCGGCGCCGCCTCGCTCCCGGTCGACCGGGCCTTCCGCTTCCACTACACCCCCGACCGCCGAGCGCGGGCCTTCCCCTGGATGATGCTGGGGTATGGCCTGGTCGGCACCCACTTCTGGACCTGGGGCGTCGGCGAGGAGTACGCTTGCCTGGACTGGGATGGCGCGCTCGGCGATTTCGGCCTCGAAGCCGCCCTGGCGAACCAGGAGATGACCGCGCTGCGGCCGGCCCTGACCGGCCTGCTGCCGAAGGTCGACATCGGCTACCTGTACCCCCGTGCGAGCTTTGTGCAGGGCGGCCGAGACACCCTCGACGCCTACCACAACCTCTACACCGCCCTGGCGCAGGCGGGATACCAGGCACGGCTCGTAGCCCCGTCGGACCTGGCACGGGTGGCGCCGACCCTCGCGCACCTCGTGGTCCCACCGGCGGAGTACCTGGAGACGGCGGTGGTGGCAACGCTGCAGGACTACGCCGCGGGCGGCGGCACGCTGGTGTTCACCGGGGACCCCGGGCGCTGGGATGAGTATGCGCGACCGCGCGCTGAGGCCCTGCAAGCACTGACGGGAGCGACGGCGGGCACGCCACTGGCAGGTCCGGACGGCCAGATCACGCTGGGGCAGGACCGCCTGACCTTCGCCAATGCCCCGGCCTGGCTGAGCCTGACGCCGCAGACGGCAAAGGTGGTGGGTACCTACGCCAATGGCGCCGCGGCCCTCACCTGCAACGCCGTCGGCAAGGGCCAGGTCTACTGGCTGGGCCTGACGGGCTGCCAGCAACCCGGCGATGGCGGGCGCGTGGCGCTGCCGGCAACCTGGAAGTTCGCGCTGGGGGACCAGTGGGCCCAGGCACCGGGACAGGGGCTGACCAGCACCCAGGGACACACGGACCGCGGCCGCACCGAAGGCTGGGCGGCGCCCGAGTTCGACGACCAGGCCTGGGAGGACATGCCGATACCGGGAGTCTGGGAGGAACACGGACACCCGGATGTGGACGGCTGGGGCTGGTACCGGGCGCACTTCCGGCTGCCGACGGAGGCGCGGGGGAAGCGGCTGGTACTGCTGGGCGACTCGTTGGACGACCGGGCGCAGGTCTACGTCAACGGCAAACTGGTGCAGGAGACCACAAGCTGGGATGCGGTCTGGCGGGTGGATATCAGTGCCGCAGTGCGCGCTGAAAGCGACAACGTCATCGCCCTGCGCATCGAAGATACCTGCCTCCTGGGCGGAGTGCGCGGCAGCGTCGCGCTGGTCTGCCCGGATCTGCCCTCGGCGGGCGAGACCGTCTTGCCGGCAGTGCTGCGGCTGGCCGGTGCCCAGCGCACCCTCGCGGGCGGGCCGACCGGGGTGTCGCGCCGGGTCCTGACCGATGGCAAGGGGGAGCAGTACCTGGTGATCAGCAATCTCTCCGGCGCCGCCGCGACGTTCGAACTGACGGTCTACGGAGTACGCACAACCGGCAAACGCTACCTCGACCTGCTCAGCGGCGCCGAACTGAAGGCGCGGGCCGAGGGCGGCGACCTGGTGCTGGCCGTCGAGATCGAGGCCGAGGGCGTACGGGTGGTCAAGCTGTGAACAAGGCAGCGAGGGGAGCGCACGATGAAGACGGGCATCATTATCGTCGACCACGGCTCACGGCGCCAGGAAAGCAACCAGATGCTGGTGGAACTCGCCCGCTGCTTCGGCGCGCGCTTTGCCGCGGCCTTCGACATCGTTGAGCCAGCCCATATGGAGATGGCCGAGCCGACGATCGCGACGGCCTATGCCAAGTGCGCAGCGCAGGGGGCCACCATGATCGTGGTGTGCCCCTACTTCCTCGGGCCCGGCAAGCACTGGACCGAGGACATCCCGCGCCTGGCCGCCGAGGCTGCCCGGCAGTTCCCGCAGACCCGCTTCCACGTCACGCCGACCCTGGGCATCGACGACCTGATCCTCGACCTGCTGATGAAGCGGATCGGGCACTGCCAGCAGTTCGACTACGACTGCGTCGCCTGCCGCGGCTCCCTGCCGGCCGGCCAGTGCCCAGTGGCAAAGGCAGCGGGCGGGAGCGCCGCGGCCCCATGATGGCCGCGCCTCAACCACCGACCCGGCAGCGCAAAAACTGCCCCCGTGCCCCTTGGGTCCCTTAAGTCCCTTAGGTCCCTTAGGTCCCTCGAACTCAGGAGACTGGTTCCATGCAACGCCGTTCCGCGGTGTTTCTGGCCGCCACCTGCCTCGCCGGTAGCGCCTTGGCGGCGCCGGGACTCACGCTCTACGTCTCGACTGCCGGCAGGGATACCTGGACCGGGCGCCTCGACCAGCCCGATGCGGGCGCCGCCGACGGTCCCTTCGCCACCTTGCAGCGCGCCTTGGACGCCGTGCGCGAGGCGCGCCGGCAAGGCTACCAGGAGACCGTCACCGTCCTGCTCCGGGAGGGGACCTACGCGCTGCACCAGCCGCTCGTCATCCTGCCCGAGCACAGCGGCACCGCAGCGGGGCCAACCGTTGTCGCCGCCGCCCCCGGCGAGCACCCGCTGTTGAGCGGCGGCATGATCATCGGCGACCTGCAACCGGGGGAGGCGGGCGTCTGGCAAACAACCGTGCCTGACGTGCAGTCGGGCACCCTGTATTTCCGGCAACTGTGGGTCAACGGCAAACGCCGCGAACGGCCGCGCCTGCCCGCAACCGCTACCTACGCCCTCGCCGGTGGCGGAACCCCGGAGAAATCGTCCTTCATCTACGCGCCCGGCCACATCCGCGCCGACTGGCGCAACCGCGACGACATCGAGGCGGTGGTGCTGCAGTACTGGACCGAAGCCCGGCTACGTATCGCAACGCTGGACGAAGCCCAGCGCCTCGTCACCTTCACCGGCGGCAGTTGGCGGCCGCTGTCCTGGACCACGGGGTACTACGTTGAGAACGTCGCCGAGGCACTGGGCGCCCCGGGACAGTGGTACCTGGACCGCCCGACCGGGGTGTTGCGGTACGTCCCGATGCCCGAGGAAAGCCTCGGCCAAGCGGAGGTCGTCGCCCCGGTACTGGAGCAACTGCTACGCATCGCGGGCACTGCCGACCGGCCCGTCGCGCACCTGGAGGTCAGGGGCCTGCGCTTCGCCCACTGCGCCTGGCGCCTCCCGCCCACCGGCCTCGCCTACCCTCAAGCCGAACTACCCGTGGAGGCTGCCATCAGCGCCACCTATGCCCGTGACTGCCTCTTCGCCGACTGCGAGGTCGCCCGCGCCGATACCTGGGGCCTCGAACTGGGACGGGGATGCCAGGACAACGAGGTCCGGCGCTGCGTCTTCGACGACGTGGGCGCGGGCGGCCTGAAGGTTGGCGAGCCCGAGGTTTGCGTCAACGACGCCGACGAGGCCTCCCGCACCACCATCGCCGACTGCACCTTCAGCAACGGCGCTCAGAGCTACTTCGGAGGCCCCGCCGTCTGGATCGGACAGAGCAGCGGTAACACGGTCAGCCACAACGAGATGTCCGGCTCCTGGCAATGGGCAGTCTCAGTGGGCTGGAACTGGGGCTACGCGCGCAGTCGCGCCCATGACAATATCATCGAGTATAACCACGCCCACCACATCAACACACGACTGGGCTCGCACTCGACCCTCTACACCCTCGGCATCCAGCCGGGCACCGTCATCCGCGGCAATGTGGTCCACCACTGCGGCGGTTACGGCATCGGCCTTGACCAGGCTAGCACCGGCATCCGCGTCGAGGGTAACCTCGTCTACCGCAATGCCGCTGGACTGCACTTCAACTGGGACTGCCTGGGGAACGTCGTCACCAACAACGTCTTCGCCCTCAATGGCGAGGCCCAGTGGACCCGCTACGGCGATGCCCCTCAGTACGACGACACAAACTGCAACGTGCTGCAGCGGAATATCGTGTGCTGGGAGAACGGTCGCCTGTGGGTCGAGCCGAAGTGGCCCAACTACCGGATGGTCCTGACCGACAACGTCTACTTCGACTACAGCGGCGCCCCGGTCACCTTCCTCGGCTTCCCGCTGGACGAGTGGCGCCAGAAAGGCCGGTGGCTCGACCAGGACTCGGCGGTCGCCGACCCGCTGCTCACGGACCCCACGCGCGACGACTTCACGCTGCGGCCGGGCTCGCCAGCGCTCAGGCTCGGCTTCGTTCCCCTCACCCTCAGTGACGCGGGACCACGGCCGAGACGCTGAGCATTGGACGTTGAGCACCGGTGCTTACGGCCGGGAGCCTGAGCCGCGTCAGTCGGTCAGCTTGGCCGCCCAGGTGATGCAGCCGAGGATGTGCTGCCGGAACCAGGGCAGGTACCACAGGTCGTCAGGATGGCCGAGGCCGGTGTAGATCACCCGGCCCTGGCCATAGGCGTGGCACCAGCAGATGCCGTAGTCGTGGTCCGTGCGGTTGCCCTTGGCCAGGTCCACCGACCGGTTGTCCAGCGACAGGAGCACGTGCGTGCGCTGCCGGTCCCAGTTGCGGAAGGTGTAGACCTCCTCGAACAGACGCACGGCCTTGCCCAAATGGCGTGTTGCCGGGTGGGTGCTGTCCTCCACCGTGACACAGACGTGCTGCGTCCACGGATGCCCGTTGAAATAGCCGCCGACCATCTCGCCGTATTCTGGCCAGGCGTAGAGGGTGTCCGCGGCGTTGTGGATGCCGACAAACCCCTTGCCGGCACGCACGAACGCCAGCAGGGCCGCCTTCTGCTCGGCGCTGAAGGGCAGTTCGCCGGTCGTGGCAAAGATCAGCACGTCCGTCATCGCCAGCGCTTCGGGGGTGAGGGTCTCGCAGCGGTGCGTGGTGGTCACGGTGAACTGCCCCGAGTCGCGGGCCAGTTCCTTGATGGTCACCTCGGCATTCGGCAGATACGAATGCTCAAACCCGGCTGAGTGGCGGAGCATCAGGGCGTGGACCATAGCAGGTTCTCCTGGGGTCGGGTGAGTGCCGCGGCAGACCGCCGGAGGCTCGGGGCATGGCCGCCCCGGCACCGCGGTCGCTGGCACCTTCCCCCATACCGTAGAGCCGGTTCGTGACGCCGTCCACGTCGGACGCGCCGCGGCGCGGGTCCCAGTACGCCGCGCGACGGATCCTGAAACCGCCCTGTCCGGCCCGAGCGGGGCTTTGCTTTCCATCACCCCATCGCCTACGATACACCGAGAGGCGCGCCGGGGCCCGCGCCTGCAGTCCCCTTCTGTCAACCATGGAACACCCAATAGGGCCGACGATGAAGAAGCTGCTATGCCTTGCCGTTCTTGCCTGCGGAGTGTTCAGCGCAGCGGCGCTGGATCTGGTCAAGGACGGCGCGCCGCAGGCCGTGATCGTCATACCCGACACGCCGAGCCTCTTCGTGAAGCGCGCGGCTGACGAACTCAGGTACTTCGTCGAGAGGGCCAGCGGCGCAGAGCTTGCGATCTGGGGACGGTCCGTGGCCGCCGGCAGCGACCTGCCCAAGGTCTACATCGACAAACCAGAAGGCTTTGACATCGATTCGCTCAACACCCACGGATTCTACATCCGAAACGTCGGCGACGATCTCGTCATCACCGGCAAGGGCAATCAGGGCGCCGAGTTCGGCGTCTATCACTTCATCGACGCGGTGATGGGCGTGCGCTGGGTCTGGCCCGGACCGCTCGGCGAGGTCGTGCCGAAGCAGAAGACGATCAGCGCGAACACCCTCGACATCACCTTCAGGCAGCCGATCCAGAGCTCGCGCATCCATCCGTCCTTTGCGGGTGAAGCGGGGTGGCAGAGCCGGGAGGCGTGGGCAGCGTTCGTCGCCGCCGACTATCGGTGGCTCGACAGAATGGGATTCTCGTGGGACGGCACATACCGCTCACAGCACTCGTTCGGGCATCCCGGATGGCAGTATGAGAAATACCTGAAGACGCATCCCGAGTACTTCAACCTGCTCCCCGACGGGACTCGCCGCCCGAATCCATATCACGTCGGCGGTGCCGAGAACTTCACCTGCTCCTGCCCGAGTTCCGACGGCCTTCTCGAGCAGTGCCTGAAGGACTGGCGTGAAAAGGGCCCGCAGGGCTATCCGTTCGGACCCTCGCTTTATGTGGGCGAAAACGACACCCCGGGCTCCTGCTGCTGCCCGACCTGTCTCGCTTCCGATGAACGGAACGATCCCGACAGGCTCGCACGGGCGCGGGCGAGATTTGCGAAGGGCGACAGGTCCTGGCCCACCGAACTCGGTTGCCTCTCGGAGCGCTATGCCAAGTTCTTCATGAAGGCGCTCACGGCCGCCAAGAAATTCGACCCCCCCGCCAGAGTCGTCGGTCAGGCCTACGCCAACTATCAGGAACCCCCGAAGACAAAGCTCGACAAGGATGTCATCATCTGCTTCACGGACTCGCTCATGTACCCGTGGACGCAGCCGAAGATCGACGACTTCAAGCGCCGCTGGAAAGGCTGGCACGATGCCGGAGCCACGATGGTCCTCCGCCCGAACTTCATGCTCGACGGCCATTGCATGCCGGTCAATTTCGCACGCAAGTTCTACGACATCTATGCGTTCTGTCTCGCCAATGGCCTGGCCGGAACGGAGTACGATTCCGATATCGGCCAGTTCGGTGCCAACGGCTTCAACTACTACGTCATGGCGCGCACTACCATGCGTCCCGACCTTACCTTCGACCAGATCCAGGACGAGTACTGCAGCGCCTTCGGGAAAGCCGCAGCCGAGATCCGGGCCTGCCTCGCCTACTGGGAGGAGGTCTCCGACTCCCGGCGGACCACCGACGTCGATGGCACGGCCGTCTACAACCCGGTCGGCGCCGAAGCGGGTAGCTGGAACTACTTCTATCTCTCCGCGCCACTGATCTATACGCCTGACGTCATGGCGAAGGGCAAGGCGTTCCTCGACCAGGCCGAAGCGCGGGTTACGGACGATCCCGAAGCGCTTGCCCGCGTCCGCTTCCTACAGAAAGGACTCAGGAACGCCGAACTCACCTGCGAGGCTCAGCGCGCCTTCGCCACGAGAGACAAGTACAAGACCGCCGCGGCCGTCGCCAGGCTCGATGAGTTCCGCGCCGAGATCGAGCCCGAATTCGTCGCCAACATGAACTTCCTCAACCAGTGGGAAAACGCAGCGTGGGACCGCACTGCGCTGCGCTTCCTGATGAAGGCTCCCGGAGACGAGTTCAGGAGCCCCTGGAAGTTCGCCTTCGATCCCGAGAACAAAGGGGTTCTGGGAAACTGGGCCGCCGATGGACTGGACGATTCAGGCTGGGACAACATCGGCGTCGATAGCGGGTGGGAACTCCAGGAGCCAGGCAGGACGTGGAAAGCCGAACACGGCGAGGATTACGACGGCTACGCATGGTACCGCAACACCTTCACGCTCGCCCCGAAGGACAAGGGCGGACAGTGTGTCATCACCTTCGGCGCCTGCGACGAATCGTGCACCATCTACGTCAACGGCACGCAGGTCCTCGAGAGGCCGTACCCCTGCGCGGGCGACAGCAACAGTTGGTCCACACCGTTCACGGTCGACGCCACAGCGGCGGTCCGCTGGGACCGCCCCAACTCGATCGCCATCCACGTGCATGATTCAGCCATGCAGGGCGGCCTCTGGAAACCCGTCTGGTATAAGACCCTGCCCGCGCCGAACGGCACCCCCAACCTGATCGCGGACGGCAGCTTCGAGGCGGGCGGCAAGTGGGGCGAGCACAACGCCTCTGGCAAGACCGCCGCGCGCAGGGTCGCCGACCAGGCCCGCTCCGGCACATTCGCCGGACAGCTCGAAGTCACCGAACTCAACAGGACCGGACGCAACCTCTTTGAATACGGCTGGGTCCGTTACTACCAGTCCGTCAACGTCGAGCCCGGCAAGACCTATTCCTTCAGCGCCCATTTCCGTACGGAGCCGGGATACAACGGCTCAGTCAGGTTCTGGGTCTATGGCGAAGGAGTCAGACAGGAAGCCGTCGTCGGCGACACCGGCGGGCTCTGGCAGGCCGTCACCTTCCCGGCGATCAAGACCACCGACAAGACCGGGGAAGTGATCGTCTACCTTAACATCCTGGGCGATCTCGGCAAAGTCTGGTTCGACGATGTCGAACTCCGTGAGGAATGAACGGGGAACCCGCAAGCCTCTCCGCACCCCCCTGCCGTTGGCTTGCCGGCGCGAAAGACGCACCTGTGCACGAGCATCCCCGTGACGCGGCAAGCAACAGCGAGACCGCTGACAGCACACACTCTTGGATGGCCTGCGCCAGCTAGCCGCGACGCGAACGCCGGCCGCGCGCAACACGTGAATAAACCGGGCCCGTGCCGCGGGCCCAGGCGCTCTGTTGCCCTGCCACCCGTCAGCCGGGTTGCGCTGCGGCCGTGCTCGTCGCCGGCTCGAAGCCGAGGACGCTGCCGTCGTTACGGGCCACGATCGTGCCGCCCGGGGGGACGACCACGAAATCCTGATCCCATTGCCCCCAGAACAACCTGCGTAAGAGGCTCCATTCCCCCTTGCGAACCTCGAAATCCCAGCTCTGCCTGGCCGCGCCTTCCCTGGCCAGATCGATGAACGGCCGCTCGTCGCAGACGCCCATCTCCACGTACAGGCTGCGGGAGTAACTCTTCTGCCATCCGCCCAGGCTTTCGACGATGAAGTCAGCGTTGTCTTTGCCGTACCTGGCCACCATCACGTCGTAGGGCTCAGTCAGCCCCAACTTCGCCATGACTCCTTCCATGCCGTATGCCGGCCGCGCATAGCCTTCCTCGCCGAACTGATTGCGCTCGGTCCAGCCCGTGGTGATGTAGTAGGTGCCCGGATGCTGGTCGAAATACGCCTGGTAGGCATCCCGTGACCCGAAGAAGAAGGTGATACAGTCATGCGCGCGTGGGATGACCAGTGGGATCCGCCCCGCCTTGAGGCCGACCAGGCCGTCGTTGCAGCGTGCATAGCCCAGCAAGACCGCCTCGTAGCCGATGTCAGGATCCACGGCATCGACGACGGCCTGGATCTTCGCGAGCATGTCCGCGCGGGGGAGGTCGTGGAGACCTTTGAGCAGGAACTCGACATCGACACGGTGCGGTACCGAGGCCGCCAAGGCGCAGGCCTCCCGGTAGATGATCTCGCAGCCGACGAACTTGAATCGCCGCCCGCCACCTTCAGCCATGGATTTCCAGTTCAGGACCATACCGCATTACCTTCCTGTGTCGCGACAGCGCCCCAGCACGGCCCCGGGAGCAGACTGCCAACGCCGCGCGGGGACACTCTGCCGCGCCCCCTTCAAGGCTGCTCCCACGGAGCTTTGACGTGCCCTCGCCAACGCGCGTAGGTGTCGCGAAGGACCTCGCCCGCCGGCTTCAGAGTCCCGTCCAGGCGGATGACCCCGAACGCCTGCTCCCCTTTGCCCATCCAATCGGGCGCGAAGTGGAACGCGCACCAGTTGTAGACGCCCACCAGGTTGACGCCCGACGTTACCGCCGCCTCCACGCCCACCAACACGTCGCGGGTGATGCGACACTGCGTCGCCTCACTGGCATCCTGGCGCGCCGCGTCCACCTGACTCGCGTAGCCGAACTCACCGATGATGAGCGGGCGATTGTCGATCGACTCCGCAGTCTTACGCAGATCGTCTGCCACATTCCGTACGGGCGGCTGCCCTTCAGGTTGGACCCCGGTCGCAGCGGAGTAGTTGTGGTACTGGCCAACCGGCGGCTTCACGCCCAACGCCCACAACTGGTCGAACTGCCAGCAGAGCCCCACGGTGCGCAGGTGGCCGGAGGCCACTTGCCCCAACTCCTCGTACATCACCTGGATCCACCGTGCCAGGTCGGGGTTTGCCTTCGGACCGTCGGCGCCGCCCGGCTCATTGATCAGGTCCCACATCAGCACCCGCCCGTCGTACGCGAAGGGCTCCACGCCCGTGCGAAAGAAGCGCCGCTGCACCGCGAAGTCCTTGATATCCCCTGCACTGCCGATGCACAGCATCACCTTCACATGGTGCCGCGCCGCCACGGCCAGCAACGTGTTGATGCGGGAGAGCAGGAGCGGCGTGAAGGCCCCGTCCTTCCGGTGCAGTCCGGCGTCGACATCCAGGTTATAGAAGGTGCGGATCGTATTGATGTGCAACCCTTCAAGCTCGACAAACTCAGCCTCGAAGCTGCCCTCGTCCATCTCCCGCCAGAGGCCCGGCCAAGGATGCGCGCGCGGATAGTAGTTCGTTCCCCGTAGCATCAACGGCTTGAGGTCCGTCAGCGCCACGCCCGGGGAGCGTGGGATCACCAGCCGGTGCCGCGCCTCGGCGGGCCGCCGCAACTCGCCCGTCCACACCGTCGTGCCGCCCTGCACCAACGCCGCCGGCATGCTCTCGGGCAGCGGTTCCGACAGCCACACCGTATCCCACGCGCCCCCCGGCGGCACGGGCAGAATCTCGCGCCGCACGTCCCCACCCGCGCGCTGGCACACCAGCGTGAGCCCCTCCACCGCCGCCTCGCTGGGGTTGGCGATGTCCAGATAGACCAGCCGCTGCAACCCCTGCGGGGCCTCCCGCACAATCTCGTACGCGCTCGGCGCTACGCTCACGGTCAGGGCCGCGCTGGGCACCCTCAGACAGGCCAACAGCAGGGCCCCTGCCAGCACGTTCCGCTTCTGGGACATCACCTTGCCTCCATCCTGTCGGCGTTGTCCATCACGGGACCGAAAGACCCGATCAAGCTGATCTTGACAACATAGCCGTCGAGGACGTCCCGGGATAGCCTGCCCACGATCCGCGCAATCCCGCCCCTGGCCTCGACCGGGTGCATAGTATGTCCATCGGGACTGGATATACCACGCCGGGAGTTGAGAGAGGAGCCCCGCCCCGCCTGGCGGCCCGACACCTCCGTCCACACCCACCCATCCAGCCTTGCAGGCCAAGATCACACTCCTGTCCGGGAACTCAGATACTTGAAAGGTGTCCATTCATAATATCTACCATTACGCTGGATTTACGGTATATTGCGGTTCGAGTTGTCCAATGCGGGGGGGGGGAGTGCCACATGCGGACGAGGTTGCTGACCGCGTTGCTTACCGCCTTTGCGACGGGGATGCAGGCCGCTGACTATGGGCTGCATCTGCAGGTGGGTGCCGCCTACCGGACCTTTGGCGACGTCCAGGTCGAGAGCGCCAAACTGCGCAACTACGACGCCATGTACAGCGTCGGCGGTCCACTGGGGATTCAGGGCTACTCGCGCCTGCCGGGGCTGCGCGACGGCAGCGGCGTGACTGCGGACCAAATCATGTACCTGGGCGGCGACGCCTCGACGGACAACGTCTGGGCGCCCGTGCTGGGGGTGCAGAAGGACCTCTGGCGGCGGGGCGCACTGAGTCTGCGGCTGACTGCCGGCCTGGCCTACTACGCCGTCGATGCCGAGTTGG
>CAILUI010000246.1 GCA_903837355.1 uncultured Victivallales bacterium | reverse complement strand
TGCCCTCGGCGGCGTCCTTCGCGGCGGTGGTGCCGTCGCTGTAGGCGCCGTCGGGGCTGGCGTCGGGGGCCTGGTCGATGGCGGCGCGGAACACCAGGACGCTGTCGGCATCGCTGCCGGCCCAGGTCCAGGTCTTGGCCCGGCACGGTCCCGGGTCGTCGAACAGGCCACTCACCAGCGGCGCGGTGTTGTCCAGCAGCGCCCGCACCGTGGCGACAGCACTCTCGTTGCCGGCCGCGTCCTGGGCCTGCAGGTGCAGGTAGTAGGTCCCGTCGCCGGCTGGCTGCGTGGCGGTGGTGACGCTGCCGTAAGCGCCGGTCGGCGCGCTGCCGGGGGTCGTGTCGATCAGGGCGCGGAAACGGGTCAGCGCCTCGCCGCTGCTCCAGGTCCAGGTCTTGCTCCGCCTTGGCACCTCGTCGTCGGCCAGGCCGTTCACGCCGGGGGCGGTGTTGTCGAGGAGGACGGCCACCGTGGCGACGGCGCTCTCGTTACCGGCACGGTCGCGGGCCTGGATGTGCAGGTACCAGGTGCCCTCGGCGGCGTCCTTCGTGGCGGCGGTGATGTCGCTGTAGGCGCCGTCGGGGCTGCCGTCGGGGACCTGGTCGATGGCGGCGCGAAACACCAGGAGGCTGTCGGCATCGCTGCCGGCCCAGGTCCAGGTCTTGGCCCGTAGCGGCCCTGGGTCAGCGGCCAGGCCGGTCACGGTCGGGGCGGTGTTGTCCAGCAGCGCCCGCACCGTGGTGACCGCGCCCTCGTTGCCGGCCGCATCCTGGGCCTGTACGTGCAGGTAGTAGGTTCCGTCCCCGGCCGGTTGCGTGGCGGTGGTGGCGCTGCTGTAAGCGCCGGTCGGCGCGCCGCCGGGGTTCGCGTCAAGGCAATGACGGAAGCGCGTGAGGGCCTCGCTGCTGCCCCAGGTCCAGGTCTTGCTCCGCGCCGGTACGTCGTCGTCGGCCAGGCCGGTCACGGTTGGGCCGGTGTTATCGAGAAGCACAGCCACCGTCGCCACGGCACTCTCATTGCCGGCGCGGTCGCGGGCCTGGACATGCAGGTACCAAGTACCCTCGGCGGCGTCTTTCGCGGCGGTGGTGACGTCGCTGTACACGCCGCCGGGGCTGGCGTCGGAGGCCTGGTCGATGGTATGGCGGTACTGCAGGGCGTCGTCGGTATCGCTGCCGGCCCAGGTCCAGGTCTTGGCGCGCCGCGGCCCGGGGTCAGCGGCGAGGCCGGTCACCAGCGGTGCGGTGTTGTCGAGGAGGGCGTGGACGGTGACCACGGCGCTCTCGTTGCCGGCGGCGTCCTGGGTCTGCACGTGCAGGTAGTGGGTCCCGTCGCCGGCCGCCTGCGTGGCGCTGGCGACGGCGTCGTAGGTGCCGGTCGGCGCACCGCCGGGGTTGGTGTCGATCAGGTAGCGGAAGCGGCTGAGCGGTTCACTGCTGTCCCACGTCCAGGTCTTACTCCGCGCCGGCAGCGCGTCGTCGGTCAGTCCGGTCAGCGTTGGTGCCACCGAGTCGTAGACGCGCACCAGCGCCGCCGCCGTGCTGGCGTTGCCGGCGGCATCCGCGGCCGCGCCGACGGCGAGGCTGACCGTGACCGCGCCCTGCCCGGTGGGGGTAACGCTGGTGTTGTAGACGGTCGGGCCGCCGCTCAGAGCGGCGGCAGAACCGTTCGCTACCACCACGTCCACGAGGGTCAGGCCGGTCACGGGCTCGCTGAAGGTGATCGTCACCGGGATCGGACTGGCGTGGGTCGGTTCCGGTACCGTCGAGGTGATGGCCACAGTTGGCGGGGTCGGGTCGTAGGTCACCGTGTTGTCCGTGCTGGTGGAGGCGGCGCTGGCGTTGCCGGCGGCATCGTGGGCCACGGCGGCCGCCAGGCTGGCGGTGACGGTGCCATCGCCGGTCATGCCGGTGATCGCAACCCTGTAGGTCGTACCGCTGCCGCTGACCGTCGCGGTCCTGGTGCCGGGAGCGCTGCCGCCGATGGTCACAGCACTGCTGGCGAAGTCTGTCACCGACTCGCTGAAAACGACGGTGAAGGAGATCGGCGCCAGGCGGGCGGGGTCGGCCTGCCCTGCCGTCTGGTTGAGGGTCACCGTCGGCGGGGTGACGTCATAGGTCACCGTATTGTCGGTAGTGGTCGCGGCGGCACTGGCGTTGCCGGCGGCGTCGTGCGCCACGCCGTCGGCGAGGGTGGCGGTGACGGTGCCATTGCCGGTCATGCCGCTGATCGCGACCGTGTAGGTGGTGCCGCTGCCGGTCACGATTGCGGTCTTGGTGCCCGGAGCGTTGCCGCCGATGGTGACATCGCCCGCCGCGAAGTCCGTCACCGGTTCGCTGAAGATCACCGAGAGCGAGATCGGCGCCGCGCGGGCGGGGTCGGCCTGCCCCGGCGCTTGGTTGCAGACGACCGTGGGCGCGGTGGTGTCGATTACCAGGGCCGTGTTGGCGCCCAGCGAGTGCGGCACGCCGGGCATGGGCAGGGTGAGCACCGCGTGGTTGGCAGCGGCATCGCGGAGAGTGCCGCCGTTGGGGCTCAGGGCGCTGGTGCCGGCGTAGTCCAGGTCAGCGCTCCGGTGGCCGGCGGACACGGTGTAGCGGAAGACGAGGGTGGCCGTGCCGCTGCCACTGCTGTAGCCGACCAGCGCGTCGACGGGGCCCGTCTCCAACGTCAGCAGCGGGGTGCCGGTGACCATCACGGGCTCGCTGAAGACGACCCTGATGTCGAGTCCCGCGCCGGTCGTGTAAGCGCCGTCGGCGGTGCTGGCCGTGACCTCCACGACCGTCGGTGACAGGCTGTCGTAGGTGCGACTGAGTGGGGCGGCGGCGGTGTTGAGGTTGCCGGCGGCGTCGGTGGCCGCGCCGGCGGCGAGGTCGACGGTCACCAGGCCTGGGCCGGCCGGCGTGATGCTGGCGCTGTAGAGGCTCGGGCCGCCGCTCAGGCTAGCGGCTGAACCGTTGCCGACGGCGATGTCACCGAGGGTCAGCCCAGCGACCGGCTCGCTGCAGGTGATCGTCAAGGGGATGGGGCTGGTGTTGGTCGGTTCCGGCGCCGGGCTGGACAGGACCACCGTCGGCCGGGTCTGGTCGTAGGTCACCGTGTTGTCGGTTGTGGTCGCGGTGGCGCTGGCGTTACCGGCGGCGTCGTGGGCGACGGCGGCCGCGAGGCTGGCGGTGATGGTGCCGTTGCCGGTTATGCCGCTGACCTCCACGGTGTAGGTGGTGGCGCTGCCGGTCAGGGTCACGGTCTTGGTGCCGGGGGCGGTGCCGCCAAGGGTCACCGCGGTCGCGACGAAGTCGGCCACCGGCTCACTGAAGACGGCCGTGAAGCGGATCGGCGTCAGGCGGGCCGGGTCGGGCTGTCCGGCGGCCTGGTTGAGGGTCACGGTGGGCGCGACGGTGTCGTAGGTCACCGTGTTGTCGCTGCTGGTGGAGGCCGCACTGGCGTTGCCGGCAAGGTCATGGGCGACGCCGGCGGCGAGGCTGGCGGTGACGGTGCCGCTGCCGGTCATGCCGCTGACCGTGATCGTGTAGGTGGTGCCGCTGCCGGTGACGGTCGCGATCTTGGTGCCGGGGGCGGTGCCGCCGAGGGTGACGTCGCTGCTGCTGAAATCGGCCACCGCCGCGCTGAAGAGCGCCGTGAAGGTGATCGGGGCAAGGCGGGTCGGGTCGGGCTGTGCGGCGGCTTGGTTGAGAGTCACCGCCAGCGGGCTGGCGTCGTAGGTCACCGTGCTGTCGGTGCTGGTCGAGGCCGCACTGGCGTTGCCGGCGAGGTCATGGGCGACGCCGGCGGCGAGGCTGGCGGTGACGGTGCCGTTGCCGGTCATGCCGTCGACCGCGACCGTGTAGGTGGTACCGCTGCCGGTGACGGCCGCGGTGTTGGTGCCGGGGGCGGTGCCGCCGAGGGTGACGTCAGCGCTGGCGAAGTCTGCCACCGGCTCGCTGAAGATCACGATGAAGGTGATCGGCGCGGCGCTGGTTGGGTCGGACTGGCTGGAGGCTTGGTTGAGGGTCACCGTCGGCGCGGTGGTATCATAGGTCACGGTGGTATCGCTGCCGCTCGCGGCGGTGCTGGCGTTGCCGGCGGCATCGTGGGCGACGCCGGTGGCGAGGCTGGCGGTGATGGTGCCGTCGCCGGTCATGCCGCTGATTTCCACGGTATAGGCGGTGCCGCTGCCGGTGACGGTCGCGGTCTTGGCGCCGGGGGCGGTGCCGCCGAGGGTGACGTCGCCGGTAGCGAAGTCGGTCACCGGCTCGCTGAAGACCGCCGTAAAGGTGATCGGCGCCGTGTTGGTGGGATCGGGCTGCCCGGCGGCCTGGTTGAGGGTCACCGTCGGCGCGATGGTGTCGATCACCAGGGCCTGGTTGGCGCCCAGCGAGTGGGCCAAACCCGGGGCCGGCAGGGTCAGGGAGGCATCGTTGGCGGCGTCGTCGCGGAGGCTGCCGCCGTTCAGCGTCAGGGCGCTGGCGCTCGTGTAGTCCAGGTCGGCGCTGGTGTGGCCGGCGGCGACGGTGTACTGGAACGTCAGCGTGGTCGAGCCGCTGCCGCCGCTGTAGCTGGCCAGGGCGTCGATGCCCCCGGTTTCCAGGGTCAGTTGGGGCGTACCGGTGACGAGCACGGCTTCGCTGAAGGCAACCGTGAGCTCGAGCATCGCGCCGGCAGCATAGATGCCGTTGGCGCTGTTGGCGCGGACCTCGGTGACCGTCGGCGGCAGGCTGTCGTAGGTGCGGCTGAGCGGGGCCGGCGCCGGGTTGGGGTTGCCGGCGGCATCGGCGGTCGCTGCGGCCGTGAGGGTGACTGTGAGCGGGCCCTGGCCGGCGGGCGTGAGGCTGGCGCTGTAGACGGTCGGGCCGCCGCTCAGGCCCGCAAGCGCGCCGTTGTCGACCACGAAGTCGCCCAGCGCCAGCCCGCTGACCGCTTCGCTGAAGGTAATGGTCAGCGGGACGGGGCTGGTGTTCGTCAGCTCGGGAGCGGTGCTGGAGAGGGTCACCGTGGGCGGGGTGATGTCGTAGGCGACGCTGCTGTCGGTACTGGTGGCGGCGGCGCTGGCGTTGCCGGCGGCGTCGTGGGCAACGCCGGCGGCGAGGCTGGCGGTGACGGTGCCGTCGCCGTCCATGCCGCTGACCTCCACGGTGTAGGTGGTGCCGCTGCCGGTCACGGCTACGATCAGGGTGCCGGGAGCGCTGCCGCCCAGGGTCACATCCTCGGCGCCGAAGTCCGCCACGGTCTCGTTGAAGACCACCGTGAAGGCGATGGGGGGGGCGTTGGTGGGGTCGGGCTGCGCTGCCGCCTGGTTGAGGGTCACCGTCGGTGGGGTGGTATCGATCACCAGGGTCTTGTTGGCGCTCAGGGAGTGGGCTGCGCCGGGCGTGGGCAGGGCCAGCGCGGCGTTGTTGGCCGCCGCGTCGCGGAGGGTGCCGCCGTTGAGGGCCAGGGCGTTTGTCCCGACATAGTCCAGGTCGGCGCTGGTCTGTCCGGAGGTCACGCTGTAGAGGAAGACCAGCGTTGCGGTGCCGCTGCCGCTGCTGTAGTTGATGATGGCGTCGCCGTCCGCCGCCAGGGTCAGTTGCGGCGTGCCGGCGACGATCACCGCTTCGCTGAAGATGACGGTGATCGCGAGCACGGCGCCGGCCCCGTAGGTGCCGTCCGCCGTGTTTGCACTGACGTCGACCACGGTTGGCGGCAGGGTATCGTAGGTGCGCACGAGTTGCGTCGCTGCGGTATTGCCATTGCCCGCGGTGTCGATGGCGACTCCGGCGGCGATGTCCACGGTGATCTGCCCCTGGCCAGCCGGCGTGATCTTGGCGGTGTAGACGGTCGGGCCGCCGGCGAAGGTGCCGGCGGTGCCGTTGCCGACGGTGATGTCCGCGAGGGCGAAGCCGCTCACTGGGGTGCTGAAGGTGATGGTCAGCGGGATCGGCTTGGTTTTGGTTGGCTCTGGGGCCGTGCTGGACAGGACCACCGCCGGTGAGGTCGAATCGTAGGTCACCGTGTTGTCGGTGCTGGTCGAGGCGGCGCTGGGGTAGCCGCCGGCGTCGTGGGCCACGCCGGCCGCGAGGCTGGCTCTGACCGTGCCCTCGCCGGTGATAGCGCTGACGGTCACGGTGTAGGTCGTGCCGCTGCCGGTGACCGCCACGGTCCTGGGCCCGGTCGCCGTGCCGCCCACGGTTACATCGCCGCTGTCGAAGTCGGTCACCGCCTCGCTGAAGACCACCGTGAAGCTGATGGGCGTCGCGCCCGTGGGGTCGGCCTGGCCGGCGGTTTGGTTGATGGTCACCGTCGGTGCCACGGTGTCGTAGGTACGGCTGAGTCGCCCTGCGGCCGTATTGCCATTTCCGGCCGCGTCGGTGGCGAGGCCCGCAGCGATGTCCACGGTCACTGCGCCCTGGCCGGCCGGCGTGATGTTCGCCGTGTAGACTGTCGGGCCGCCGGCGAAGCTGCCGGCGCTGCCGTTGCCCACCGTGAGATCGGCCACCACGAAGCCGGTCATCGCCTCGCTGAAGGTGATCGTCACCGGGATCGGGCTGCTGTTCGTCGGGTTGGGCGCGGTGCTGGTGATGGTCACCGTTGGCGGCGTCCCGTCGTAGGTCACGGTGTTGTCCGTGGACGTAGATGCAGAGCAGGGGTTATCGCAACCGTCGTCGGCGACGTTGGCAGCGAGGCTGGCAGTGACCGTGCCGTCGCCGGTCATGCCGCTGACGGACACCGTGTAGGTGGTGCCGCTGCCGCTCACCGTCGCGATCTTGGTACCGGGAGCGCTGCCACCCAGGGTCACGTCGCTGCCGGTGAGGCCGTAGGCCGCCTCACTGAAGACCACGGTGAAGGTGATGGGCGCCGTGCAGGCGGGATCGGCCTGGGTCGACTTCTGGTTGATGGTCACGGTCGGCGGGAATGGATCGTAGCTCACGCTGTAGCCGGTGTAGGTCGAGGCCAGGTTGCCATTTCCGGCCGCGTCGTGCGCGACGTCCGCCTTGAGGCGCACGGTGACAATGCCGCTGCCGGTCATGCCGTCTACCTCTACGCTGTAGGTCGTGCCGCTGCCGCTGACGGTGACGGTCTCGGTTCCGGGGGTGGTGGCACTCACGGTCACATCGGCGGCGCTGAAGTCGGTCACCGCCTCGCTGAACACGACCGTGAAGGGTATCGGTCCGGCGGTGGTGTCACAGGAGTTCCCGGGGTCTGTCTTGTTGATGGTCACCGTCGGTGAGCTCCAGTCGTGGATGACGGTGTTGTCGGTGCTGGTTGAGGCGGCATTGGGGTTCCCGCAGCCGTCGTGGGCGCCGCCGGCGGCGAGGTCGACGAGGACGGTGCCGTAGGCTCCGGTCGTGCCGTTGACGGCGACGTTGTAGGTGGTGCCGCTGCCACTGACCGTCGCCGTCTGGGTGCCGGTGGCGGTGCCGCTGATGGTCACGTCGCCGGCGGCGAAGTCGGTCACCGGCCGGCTGAAGACGACGGTGAAGTTGATCGGGTTGTCGTTGGTGGGGTCGGCTTGGGTGGCGGCCTGGTCGACGGTGACCGTCAGCGGGCTGGCGTCGTAGGTCACCGTGTTGTCGGTACTGCTGGAGGCCGCGCTGGGACGGCCCTCCGTATCGTGGGCGACGCCGGCGGCGAGGCTGGCGGTGACTGTGCCGTCGCCGGTCACGCCGCTGACCTCTACGGTGTAGGTGGTGCCGCTGCCGGTCACGGTCGTGGTCAGGGTGCCGGGAGCGGTGCCGCCGACAGTCACGTCGCCGGTGGCGAAGTCCGTCACCGTCTTGCTGAAGACCACCGTGAAGACGATCGGTGAGGCGCAGGCCGGGTCGGCCTGGGTTGCGGTTTGGTCGATGGTGACCGTCGGCGGGCTGGTGTCATAGGTCACGGTGTTGTCGGTGCTGGTGGAAGCGGCGTTGGGATGGCCGAAGGCGTCGTGGGCGACCCCAGCCGCGAGGCTGGCGGTGACGGTGCCATCGCTGGTCATGCCGTTGACGGCGACGTTGTAGGTCGTGCCGCTGCCGCTCACGGTGCCGGTCAGGGTGCCGCCGGCGCTGCCGCCGAGGGTGACAGCGCCGCTGGCGAAGTCCGTCACCGCCTTACTGAACACCACCGTGAAGTTGATGGGCGACGCACCGGTGGGATCGGTCTGGCTCCCCGCCTGGTTGACGGTCACCCTCGGCGAGGGATCCGCGGCGATCCTGAGCGTTTCTGCCCAGGTGTGGCTGCTGCCGCGGCAGACCCAGGCGTAGGTGTTGACCGTGGCGCCGTACCAGGGGTCCATCAGGTGGACGGTATCGCCGTCCACCCCCCGGATAGCCGCAATGTGGCCGCCGCCAGAGTCCCAGGTCCAGAGGATGACGGGTGGCAGATTGGCGCAGACATCGGACCCCAGGTCGCTCTGGGAGAGAGCGCTTTGGCCCCACGTGGTCACGATCCCGGCGAAGTGATCGAGGATCATGTTCACGCCGCGCCGGGTGGGGGATGACGAGGTCCCGCAGATGTAGTTGGGGATGTTGGCGCCGTCGGTGCCGTAGGCGGCGATCTCGGCCTGGCTCAGGACGGTGCCGTAGAACTCCAGCACCGACTGCGAGGTGGCCGCCCAGCACCACTGGTCCATCACCTGGTAGTGCTGAGGGACGGTCAGGATGCAGGCCGCGCCGGCCGTCGTCGCCCACAGACAGAGCGCGGTCAGCAGGGCTACACACACTCCGCCAGTGCTGCGATGGCCGCGCATGGAACCGAGCCCTCCTCGGGCGCTCACGGGGCCCCTTGCCGGAGGTTGCTCTCGACCGTGGGCTGCAGGCGCTTGGCCACGCTCGCCAAGGTGTCCAGGGCGGCGTACCTCGCCGCGCCCTTGGGCGTGCCCCCAGCCCCCGCTTCAGCCGGGAGCAGCGGCGTCAGATTGAAGGCGTCGACCGTGGGCACGGTGAAGAAGTGCTGCCGGGCCTGGAACGAGGCGACGAAGAGGGGGGCGTGACCCTTCGCCGTCGACCACTGTTCGCGGACCAGGGCCAGGTCTTGGGCGATTCGCGCGTAGCCGAGGGACACCGCTTCCCAGCCCGCCTCGGTGTGGTCCACCACCAGCAGCGCCTTGGGCTGGGACGCGATCAGGACAGGGAAGTACCACAGTTTCGTCGGGCTGATGACGGCGCTGACGGGGGTGGTGCCTTTGCAGGTGGCCAACGCCGTCGGGGTGAGTGCGTGGAGCTGCCAGGGATCGCCCAGTTCGGCCTGATCAAGGGAGTCGGTCTCGGCAAAGCCGTACTCCGCCCGTTGCCCGGCCGGTATACGGTCGAGGAAGGCGCGCAAGCCCGCCTGCGCTGCCGTGGAGACCGCCGCCGGCACCGTCTGGCCCCCGGCGGCGCACCCCAGGAACAGGAGTCCAACTGCAGCGATGAAGGCGCCGTTGTGCCGCGTCATGCGCACGTGTCTCTCTCCTCTGACAGTCAGAGGCCACTGCACGATTGACTATACCGCCTGGTGGTCCAGGTCGCCAGCGCGGTATTCCGTGCGGGTGCATGACAGGAATGTCGGATGGACAGAACCCGAGGGGGGATTGCGGCGGCGGGCTACATAGACGCCTATACTCGCGGTCCCTAACCCATCCGTGGAATCCGCGCTATCCGTGGTCAGGCCGGCTCTCCGGAGCGGAGACAGACCGGGGAGGTTCACCTCGGATTACACGGAGGGCACGGATGACGCAGCCGCGGCATCCGCCTTACGGCTTGGCTTCGGCGAGGGTCAGGGTGTGGCGGACGGGGGTGACGGCGGCTTTGACGTCGGCGGCCAGTTTGGCCTGGCGCTCCCACATCTTGACGCGCAGGGCGTTGAAGGCGGCGGCGCTCTCGGGGTCGTTGCCCATGGCCTGCAGCAGGCGCGGGACGTTGGTCACGAAGCTCTTGATCATGGTCGTCTCGAAGCCCTGCTTGGCGGCCACCGCGGCATCGACGCGCTGGAAGGCCTCAGCGAAGGGGGTCACGGCGAACTCGGCGGCCAGGTTGATGCCCTTCTCGAGGTCAGCCTTGGCGAAGCTCTTGGACTCGGCACCCCAGGTCACGGTGGCGCGTTCCCAGGGCAGGTTCTTGGCGACCAGGGTCAGGCGGTTGAGGTCCTGGTTGAAGGGGACATGGGGCAGGATGCTGCGGGTGCCGCCGGGGGACTTGGCATCGCCGCTGAAGCAGAACGGGTAGCGGCTGCTCTCGACCTCGACCTTGCCGGCCTCGGCGCTGAGGACCTTGTGGCCGCCGGCGGCGCTGCTGGTGCCCGTGAGGTCGACGGTGATCGTTCCCAGGTCGCCGTTGAAGCCCATGGCTTTGAGGAAGGCATAGGCCATCACCAGGTGGCCATTGGGTCCGGGGTGGACGCCGTCACGGCCGCAGACGTCGTACTCCGGCCCATAGGCAGCGCGGGCCTGGTCCATGGCGGCGATCATGATGGCGTGGACATCGGCGAAGGGCATGCCGGCTTCGGTGGCGAGCTTGCTGGCGATGGCGCCGAGTTGGCCGAGGTTTTCGTTGTAGACCTTGGCCGCGTCGCCGCCGCCGCGGTAGTAGGTAAGATCGACGGCGCCGGGAGCGCCGACGACCACCTTGGCGCCGGCCTTGGCGAGGCGGGTGACGATGTCGCGCATGGCATCCTCGTAGGGCTTGCCGATGGCGGGCTCGTAGGCGCGGTAGCTGCCGTCGTTCATGCCGTAGCAGGTCGTGACCACATCCGGCTTGAAGCCTTGCAGGTCGTTCTCCATACGGCCGGCGAAGCCGGGGGCGCGTTCGCCGCCCCAGCCCAGTTGCACGACCGCGGCGTTCAGTTCGGGGGTGCAGACGGCGAGATAGTCTTCCATGAAGCGGCTGTAGAGCTTCTGTTCGGTAATCGAGTCGCCGACGATGGCCAGCCGGCCGCCGGCTTTGAGCAGCGGGCTCTGCGCCTGCACGGGGCCGGTTAGCCCGCCTGCCAGGATCACGAGTGCCGCGACCAGAGACCGACGCATCCACGCTGTCTTCATGACGTCTCTCCCTCTGCCTTGCCTGAGTTGGGGTGAAGGTGGCGGAGGCTTCCCGACGAGGCCCCCGCACCGCCGCCAACGTAGCACATTGCCGCGGGATTGCGCCACCGGGTCAGAACTCGGGGCGGGCGGCGGCGAGGGCCGTATTCACGATCGATTGCAGGGTCGGCTTGTCGATGCCGCAGAGGATGGCGTTGACGCGGACCGCGGCCCGCTGGGTGAGGCCTGCCGTCAGGGCGCCGCGGCGTTGCGGTTGCGCCTCGGCCCCGGTCAGGCTGAAGACGACCAGACCATGGTCCGGGACCTCGAGGCTGGCCTTGATATGGCCGAAGACCTGGGTGCCGTGGGCCTGGACGGCGGCGGCGACCGCTGTGGTCAGCGCGGCGACGGCGTCAGCCAGCGCGCTCGTGGCGACGGGCGCGGCGAATTCCCAGTCGCTGCGGCTGGCGGCCGCGGCGGCGGCCGGGCGTGAGGCGGCGGGTACGGGCACGGTGACGGCCGGTCGCGGCTCCGGCGGCGCGGCCGCGAACAGCCGGTCGGTCAGGTGCTGGAGCAGGGCCGCCTCGTTGGCGTGGGTCTGCGCCGAGATCGGGATGACGGGCAGTCCCGGCTGCAGGCGGCGGACTTGCTCGACGGCGCGCTCGGCCTGGGCCGGGGGGACGGCGTCGATCTTGGTGATGACGGCCAGGTCGGCCGCCGCCAGGCTGGCTTCGAGGAAGTAGGCCATCTGGCCGGCGAGACGGTCGAGGCGCGGGGCATCCACCAGGACCACCACCGCCATCCCTTCGAGGTCACCGCCGTAGCCCAGGAAGGCCTGACGTACGGCCGCCGCGCCGGCTACGCCGGAGGGCTCGAGGATGACGATGTCGGGGCTGACCTCGCGCTCCAGGGCGAGCAGGGTGGTGACCAAGTCCAGCCGCAGTGTGCAGCACACGCAGCCGGAGTAGAGCTCCCGGACCTGCAGCCCGGCGGCGCTGAGGACGCGGTCATCGATGCCGATCGTGCCGACCTCATTCTCGATGATGGCCAGCTTCCGGCCACTCGCCACCAGAGCCTGCGCCACGTTCAGCAGCAGGGTCGTCTTGCCGGAGCCCAGGAAGCCTGCGAGGACGAGGAGTCGCATGCGTTGCCTCCGGGTCAGCGCGGTGGCGCGAGGTCGATGCGGTTGACGGCGATGGTCCCGGAGCGCACATCGAGGAAGGGCTTCCCGTCCTTCATCCCGGCCGTGCCGTAGCCGCTGGCGGTCGAGAGGAACACGCGGTAGTCGCCGCTGAGGGCAGGGCGCAGGTAGAGGACCTGGTCGACGGCATCGTAGCGGGCGCCGCCGAGGGCCTGCAGCAGGCCGTAGCTCGAGAGGGCACGCGCATACCAGTGGCCGCATTCGTACTCGTTGAAGGGGTTCCGGCGGGCGCCGTCGTGACGGCTGCGGCAGGTGCGTACGATGTCGAGTCCTTCGGCGAGGTGGCCGGTCAGGATCAGGTGCGAGGCGACCTGGTATTCGATGCCGGTCCAGACCTCGTCGCTGTAGACAAAGGGCAGCAGGGGCTTGTCGCCGCGCGGCCAGGTGCAGAGCAGCAGGCCGCCATCGCTGCCCATGGCATAGGTGGGCCGCTGCGGGTTGGCGTGGCCGCTGAGGTCGTGCTTGAGGTTGTTGCGGTAGACGGACAGCAGGTGGCTGCTGACCTTGGCGGGCGCCACGATGTCCTCGTCGAGTCCGCAGGCGCGGGCGATCCACAGGCCCAGGACACCGTCCGAGAGGCAGCCGGCGCCGTACTGGTAACGGGGGCCCTGGCGGTTGATCTCCTCGGCCACGGCCCGGTAGGACTCGCTCTGCTCCGCCGGGTTCAGCAGCGGCGGCGGGCGGGTCAGCCCCTCGGTCAGGACCTTCTGGATGAACCATTCGCCGTTGAACAGTTCGCCCTCGAAGCGCTGCCGGCCCTTGTCGAGCAGTTCACGGTACAGCGCCAGGTCGGTGTCGCCGGCGGCGGCGCCCATGCGCAGGGCGGCGGCAAGGGCGCCGAGGTAGAAACTGCCGCAGTGGCCATCGGGGCCGAAGTAGTTGATATCGTAAGTATTATGATGGTCTTCCTCGAGCAATCCGGTGTGTCGCGGATCCCAGGTGGCGATGGCGTGGTCGAGGCTCATTTTGAGCCGGGGCCACCAGCGGGTGATCCAGGCGTTATCTCCGGCGATGCGCCACTCGCGATAGGCGTTCATGATCTCGCCGAGTTGGCCGTCGGAGGCGTCGAAGGCACCGCCGCCGCAACTGATGGGCAGGTTGACGCGGAAGGCTTGGCGGCCGTCCTTGTCGAGTCCTTCGCGGAGCCCGGTTTCGCGCATGCCGCGGGCCAGGGCGGGGAAGAGGTGGCAGACGGCCTGGGCGTAGTTCCAGACGTGGGCGCAGGAGCCAGCGCAGCAGCCGGAGTTGTCGCCGCAGCCTTCCCAGCACCAGAGGCGGCCATCGTGCTGGCGCAGGACCGTGGGCGACTTGAGGATGGTGAGGTTGGCGGCCACGGCCTCCACGGCTTCGGGGGGCAGATTGGTGTCGTAGAAGGTGTCGCGGAACCGCGCGCTCTGCTGGCGCAGGGCGGCGCTGTTGCTGCGCCAGTAGGCCGCGAGTTCGTCGAGGCTGGCGAAGCGGGTGGCGTACCAGGGGCTGTAGGTCGCCGGGACGGCGCTGTCATCGCAGGTCACGCCGGGGCCGCAGTCGCAGGGGGTGGGAGCGGATTCGGCGGTCCAGCCGTTGTAGTCATCGCCCTCGAAGTCGGCCAGGAGCACGACGCGGGCGGGGTCGCTGACGATCTCATTGCCGCGGCCCGTGCGCAGGGCGGCCACGGGCTCGTCGCTGAGCACGAAGTGGTCGGCCAGGATATGGCCCCAGGGGCCGCTGGCGCGGTCGACGATCTGGATCCGCCCCGTCTTTCCCTGCACCGCCGTCAGGTCGAAGGTCGTCCATTCGAGCTGTTCAGTGTTGCGGCCGCAGGCCGACTGCGGGGGCTGGCCCTCGACCACCAGGTTGACGCCGGTCTGCCCCTGCTGGTCGCCGCCGCCCACCAGGAAGTGCAGGTAGCGCCGGTCCAGGCGGAGGTCGGGGGAGGTGAGGGTACCGATGGGGGCGTCGCCGCTGGGGTCAAAGGTGTTGACCAGGCCGCGACCGAGGAAGCCGGAGACGGCCTGTTGGCCGGAGGCGGTGCCGCGCGACGGGGTCTTGCGGAAGGCCGGGCCGCCACGCTGGCCACCGAAGCTGATGGTGGATTCGGGCACGTACCAGCAGGCCTGCAGGCGGATCGTCTTCTCCGCGCCCGGCGCCAGGGTGAAGGGCACGGCCAGCGAGGCACCGGGGGCGTTGTTCGGCACCGGCGGGTTGTTTACCGCCAGTCCCGCTTCCACGTTGTGCCAGGCGATGGTCAGCGGGTCCCACCAGCCGCCGCGGAACCAGCAGTGGTCGACGGCCACCGTCTCGCCGTCGACGAAGAGGGCAAAGGCGCCGGCGCGTTCGCGGTCTGCGCCGGCCGTCGCGTAGAGCACGAAGCCCCCGGCGATGGGACCGATGGCGCCATCGCCCATGAGGTTGCGGGTGTTGAAGGAGAAGACGGCGCGGCGGGTCTGGTCGGAGGTGTTGCGGAAGCGGTACTCAAGCTGGCCGACCGGCAGACTGGCCGGGTCGGGGTCGGGGGGGGTGAAGGGGCTCCAGCCGGTAATCTCGACCGTAAAGGGCAGGGCGGCATCGCGCAGGGAGACCGTGGCAAAGGGGAAGCGCGCCAGGAACTCGGCCTCGCGGAAGCGCGGCAGCCCGTAGGTGCGCCCGGCGCCGCCATTGCCGGTGCCGCCGCCGCCGAAGTACTTCCAGTCCGGGATGGGCCCTTCGAGGACCCGCGCCAGGCGCGGTGCCCCGGCCTCCTCCAGGACACAGAGGGCGGCAAAGCTGGTCGGTTCGTTGAAGAACTCGAGCTGGTGCCGCACGGACAGGTGTGAGATAGCGCCGGAGCCTTCGAGGCAGAACATGCCGGCGCCCATGCCGCCGATGGGGAAGGCGACGCGCGCCAGGTTGGCGCCGCTGTAGGGGCCGTTGAAGGCATGTCCGGCCGCCGGCCCGGCTTCGGCCGCGCCGACGGCTGAGCCGGCCAGAGCGACCATGGTCAGCCCCAACCAGCACGGTGTGCGAGGGGTAGTCAGCATCGGGTGTGGTTCCTTCGGGGTTGGGGGAGCGGCCGAGGGATCTGGCCGATCGGACGGATCTGACGGATCTGACGGATCGGGGTGGTCCGGTGCGGTCGCTCTCCAGCCGGCTCTACGGCGCCGGCGTCAGCAGCAGGTAATCCAGGCCGGTCATGTAGGACTTGACCGCTTTCGGATTGGCGCCGGTGAGGGTGAACGCGACCGTGTTCTGGCCGGCCTTGAGGTCGAAGGTCCCCAGTTCGACCGGTCCCGAGACGATCACGCCGTCGTTGTAGAAGTCGAGCGGCTCGCCGGCCTTGGTGTCATTGATGGCGAGCTGGGCGATGGCGTAGTCGACCGCCTTGATGAACTGGGCCGTCACCTTGTAGCGGCCGGCCAGCTCGACCGGGAAGCCCAGCACCAGCGTGTCGCCGGGTTGCTGGTTGCCGTGCCACCACAGGTGGCTTTCGCCGCTGGCGTTGCCGATCTCCTGCGGATCCGCGGTACCGGTCTGGCGCAGGATCTGCATGGCCTCGCCCTCGATAGCGCCCTTCACCCGGGGGGCCTGGTAGGCGATCAGGGGCCGCACCACGAGGTCGCTGGCGGCGATCGGCGCGAAGCCGTCCGTACTGCCGGGGCGGGCGTACCAGTACGCCGTCAGGCCGAGGTTGACCTGGCACTGCTTCCAGTGCCAGAGCTCCATGTCGAAACGGAAGTCGCGGGTGAAGGGGATGCGGTCGAGGATGTGCCAGCGGTTGACGCTGGTGCGGCCGTAGTTGCCGGGGCCATCGCAGCGGGGCTGGTTGTGGTAGGCGTGGGTGAAGGGGGCCGGGAAGCACCAGGCATAGCCGTAGTAGTCCTCGGTGCCGGTGCCGAAGTGGCTGGGGAAGGTCTCGCCGTCGACGTAGATCTTCTCGTCGCCCTCGCCCCACCAATCGCGGACCGGGTTGTCGATGCTGAAAGCGACCCCGGCGAAGATGCCCTGGCCGCTGGCAGTGAGGTAATTCCAGTCGATCTTGGGCTCGCTGGGGACGTCGAACTGGCCGCGCCACTTGGCGTGGAAGAGCAGGCTGCGGTCGGTCCAGGCGTAGGGTGTGGCCATGACCCCGCTGCCGAAGCTGACGGCGGCCTTGCCCAGGTTACGCACGCGGACCTCGGCCGTTTTCTGAAAGGGCATGGCCCACAGACTGGAGAGGTGCCCATCCGCCTTCACTTGGGCTGGCAGGGAGACGTAGGGGTTCAGGCCCGGCGCGCTGCCGAAGAAGTCGCCCAGGGGTGCCGACACCGTCGTCTCACCGTCGAAGTCGATCTCGAGCAGGCAGGAGCGGAGGGCCGGCTCGTCGCGATCGCCGGAGGGCTGCCAAACTACATACAATTGGCGGATGGCCTGGGGACCCGTCAGCGTGGCCAGGCTGGCGGACTGCCCCGGCTCGATCGCGTTGTTGCGGGGGTGAAGCTTGACGCCGACCGGATCGAGCGTCATCTCACCCAGCGTGTTCAGCCGGGTCAGCGTCTTTTCGATCTCGGTCTTGAGCTGCGGGATCGTCTCGGCGGTGAACGACTCGACGGCGGTGCCGGCGGGGTAGGTGCGGTAGTTGACGTGGTAGTAGAAGCCGCCCTGGTCGCTGGTGACCTTGCAGTGCTTGGCGTAGGGGATGGGGAAGTAGAGGTTCCAGCCCTTGCTGTACTCGCCGGCGATGGGGCGGGGCAGGCCGGGATACGTGCCGCCGAGGAGGACGTCCATCTTCGCCTCGATGACCGGCTTCTCGGCGCCGTCGAGGTAGAGCCGCAGGGTGCCGAGGGGGTTGGCCGACCAGATGCGGACGATGGCGCCGGGGCCATCGACGTCCATCATCACGAATTCCTGGCGGCCGGCGTTCGTTTCGGTGCGCAGGTACTGGCCGCAGTCACCGTTGGCGAACCAGTCCTGGGTGGGCGACTTGGAGGCGCGGTCGTAGGAGGAGAATTGGCGACAGGTGTAGGCGGGTGAGGGGAGCTCGGCGAGGCCGGTGAGGTCGGTCATGTCGGCGAGCAGCGCGCGCGTGGTGAGCGGTCCGCCGTCTGCGGCGCGGAGGGCCGCGGTCAGGGACACGAGGAGCGCTGCCGTCCATCCCAACCCGTGACGCCGATACGTGGTGCTCATGGGGACCTCCTGAGTTCAACTGCTCTGTACGGAACATAGCGCGTCATGGCGGCGGGATCGAGTGCCCGCCGCCGGAGCCGAGCCGACGCTCGGCGGTCCCAGGGGAGCGGCCGGAGCCGAGCCGACGCTCGGCGGTCCCAGGGGAGCGGCCGGGGCCGAGCCGACGCTCGGCGGTCCCAGGGGGACGTCGGCGGCGGTTCATGGTGCGACCCAGAACCAGTGGGCGCGGTCGGGATCGAGGGGTTCGTCGGGGGGGGCGCGTTGGCGGGTCAGGGTGTGCGGATCCAGGCTCCACAGGGCGCGTCCCAGGTCGCTGTCGGCACCGGGTGGGCGCGAGCCGTCCGGGCTGCCCACCAGGTTCCAGCCGGGCAGCAGGTGCGACCAGTCCGGGGAGGCGCGGACACCGAAGACGCTGACGCCGGCGGCCTCCAGTGCCAGCACGAAGTAGCCGTGGCCGGGCCGGAGTTCGCTGACCGGCACGTAGCGGTTGCCGGTGCTGTCGAAGGTCCAGACGGCGCGGGCGAAGGAGACGTCGGCGAGGACGCTGGTGACGCGTGGGTCCGTGACCTCGAGGGGCAGCGTGAAGGCATTCCAGCCGCGGCCAAGGCGGAGGACGACGGCGTCCTGGTTGCGGGTCCTGACCTCGCTGACGGTCAGGCTACTGCCGAGGCTGCCGCTGCCGATGAGATCGACGTAGAGGGTCACCGGGCCGGCGGGGAGGGTGCTGGGCAGCTTGACCAGGACGCTGAGCGGCGCGCTGAGGTCGAGGGGGACGCCGGAGCTGACCCGAGCGCTGCTGACGAGGGTGGCGGCGGGTGAGAGCCAGACGGTGCCATCGGCCTGGAGGTTGAGCAGGGCGTCGCTGTCCGGCAGCCCGCGCAACGGCGCGACCACTGCGGAGCCCTCATCGCGGGAGAGGAGGGCGACCTCGATGGCCTCGGGCAAGGTCGCGCCGGCGCTGGCGCGGAAGTCGGGAGCGAACACCAGGCGGAAGGTGCGTGAGCCGGCGGGCAGCGTGAAGGTCTGCGAGAGGTCGCTGAACAGCGCCGCGTTCTCGTGAATGACTCCCTGGCCGGCGGCGAAGGTGGCCGCGCCGTTGACCTGCCAGCCGAAGCCGGGAGCGGCGGGATCGGTGATCTCGAAATGGCCGTTGGTGACATCGCGGGGCACGGGGCTGGGGAGGGGATCGTCGGCGAGCATGATGAAGCCGAGGGCGGCATTGCGGCCCGCCTGGGCGTACATGATACGGACGGCGCCGGCGGGCGACAGTGGCGTCTGGGCGGCGGCGCTGGCGGCGCGGACCGTCAGCGTGGGCTCGGGGTCGGCCAGCCGGGGCGCGCTGCCGCGCAGGGTGCGCAGGAGGTCGCCTTCGGCCAGGGTGGGCAGGCGGCGTTCGCCGGGTTTCAGGGCCGGCAGCATAGCGGCGTCCGGGCAGCGCTCGGCCTGCAGGTGTTCGCCGTCGGCGGCCCAGACGGCAGCGCCGGCGCCCGTGCTGCCGGCCAGGCTGGCGCGGTGTTCCGCCTGGAAGCCGAGGACGTGGCCCACCTCATGGCAGAGGATGGACAGCAGGTCGTAGCGGGCGCTGGGCACGGCGGCCTCCGCCTTCCCCGGTGCGGCGGTGGGCGCGCTGAACCAGCCCCGGCCATTGGCATCGCGGTCGATGACGAGGTGGCCGGCGCTGGCGACGCCGGCGGCGTCGGTGGCGGTCACGCGGGCTCCGGCCAGACGGCCCGGCGGCAGGTCGGCGAACTCGTAGGTGAGGGTGATCTCGAGGGGCAGCCCGGCCGTGGCAGCCCAGAGTTCGACGGCGCGACGGAGCAGGGCGGCGGTGCGGGACGAGTCGGCCGGCACGGCCACGCGGGCGGCCGGGGCCGTGGCGGTGGCTGGCGTGGGGGTGTCGTCGGCGCTGCAGTAGCTCAGCTTACCGGCGCCACCGGTGGCGCCCAGCGTCAGCGTGTAGCCGGACTGGAAGGCGCTGCCGAGGCCGACGAGGCGCACCCGGTAGACGCCGGCGGGCAGGCCGCGCAGGGGCACGGTGACGGCGCCGGAGTAGCCCTGGGCGGAGGCCCGTACGGCGCCGGTGAGGTCGTAGACGGCGACTGCCAGCGGGCCTTCAGCCGCGGCGAAGGTGACCTGGGCCACCTGGGTGGCGGCGCCGGTGGCGGGCAGGGCGAACTCGAACCAGTCCTCGTCGCCAAGCGTGAGGGTGAGGCCGGTGCGCTGCCAGGTGCCGGCACTGAGGTCGACGGCGGTGCCGGTATCCGCGCTGTTGTTGGGCTCGAGCGGATCGGCGGCAGGCAGGATGGCGATGGCGGTGAGGCGGGTGTTGTCGGTCTCCCCGGACTCGGCGACGGCATTGGCGGTGTCGACGACCAGCGCCAGGCGGTACCAGCCGGCCGCGAGACCCGCCGGGAGGGCGACGGTCTGGGTGACGTCGAGGGCGGCCCCGGCGGCGAGGGCGGCGAGGGCGATGGGGGTACCGAGCATGGGGTCCTCCGTCGGGTCAATGGTATCGTTGGTGGGAAGGTAGAGGCGCCCCGCGCAGGCCGTGGTGGGCGCGGTGCCGTTGTTGGTGATGCGGGCGCTGACGGTGACGGTGCCGGCCGCGGCAACCGCCGTCGGGTCGCTGGCAAGCCGGGTGACCAGCAGGTTCGGGCCGCCGGCCGGCGGCGCGGCGATGGTGACGGCGTAGCTGGCGACGGCAGCGCCCTGCGGGCGCACAGAGAGCAGATAGCTGCCGGCAGGCTGGCCATTGAGATCGAAGACGACGCCGGTGGCGTCGCGGTTGCCGGGGGTGGGCGCCCAGGCGCCGCCCTCGCGCCAGAGCACGGCGTCGAGGCTGGCGCCGGCCGGGGTGAGGCGGACAACGTAGTTGGCGACGCCGCTGCCGACCATCTGGAAGCGCAGGGTGTCACAGTCATAGAGACTATCGAGGCTGAGGGCGCTGACGCTGTGCGTACCGCGGATGGCGCCGAGCTCGGCGGCGCCGCTGCTCGCCTGGGCCGTTTCGAGGGCATCGGCCGCGCCGGCGATCAGGCACGGCACGGCGCCGCTGCCGTTGTTGGTTTCGGCCAGTTCGGCGACGCTGTCCAGGGCATCGGCGGTGGCGGTGAACAGGAGGGTGCTGCTGACGAAGAGATCGGCCGGGGCGGTGAAGGGGAGTGCGACCTCGAGGCTGGCGCCAGCCGGCAGGCCGGGCACGGCGACCGTGGTCAGTGGGTCGGAAGTGCCCGCGCATTCGAGGCGGACGCTGAAGGGCGTCGCTGCCTGGTTACCCTGGTTGGTGAGGGTCACCCAGGCGACGCCGGCGGCGCCATTGTGGAGTGTGCGCGGCGGCGCCAGGCTGCTGACCACGAGATCCGGCCCGGCGCGGACGGGGGCGTCCACGGCGAGGTCGTACTTGAGGATGGCAGCGCGGTCGGCGCCGGCGCGCAGCCAGTAGGGTCCGGCCGCGAGGCCCTCCAGCGGCAGCAGGGCCAGCCAGGCGCTGTCGGCCGAGACGGCGCCGGTGGCGACCAGGTTGCCGGCCGCGTCGTAGAGTTGCAGGTTGGCGGCGGCACTGCCGGCGGTGAGGGTCATGGTGACGGTATCGGTGGCGCTGCCGCTGACCGGGAGTTCGAGGCGGAACCAGTCTGCCGTGGCGGCGCCGCCGAGGGTGAGGTTGGCGAGAGTGCGGGGAGCGCTGAGCAGGCCGAGGTCAAGGGCGGTAGCGGGGGCATCGTGGAGGGCGCCGGCCGCCGTGGGCTGGACCTGCAGGGCGGCCAGGGCCTCGTTGTTGGTCGGGTCGGAGTCGGGGACGGTGCGGGTCGGGTCGAGGCTGAGGCCGATCCAGAGGCGGCCCTCGGCGGCGGCGGGAAGGGTGACGGTGAGGGCCCGGGTCCAGGTGCCGCCCGCGGCGAGGGCGGGGAGGCTGATCGCGTTGTCGATGATGGCGTCATCGGCATCGCTGAGGGCATCGCGGGACCAGACCAGGCGCGCCTGGCAGGCAGGGCTGGCCTGATCGCCGGCGTTGGTTGCCGCGAGGGTGATGCCGAAGGGCTCGCCGGTGCTGACGCCGGTGCTGGCGAGGGTGATGGCGGCGACCAGGTCGACGCCGGCGCCGCGGCTGCCGGCGGGGGCAGCGCCCTCGCCGCCGCCAAGACTCCCGCCGCCAGCCGCGGGGGGCAGCCACCGCCAGGTGCTGGGCACGAAGAGGTCAGCGGCCTGCAGGAGGGGACGGTTGAGCAGGAGGATCTCGTTGCCGCGCTGCGCCGTGGCGGTGAAATCCGCCGCGAACTCGACGCTGGCGGCGGCGGTGTCGAGGTGGAGGGTGCCGGCGAGGGCAAGGGTCCCCGTATGCGCCGCGCCGCTGAGGCTGGCGCCGCCGTCGAGATTCAGGCTGAGGGCTGCGGTGGCGGGTCCCTGCGGTTGCCCGGCGATGATGCCTGGGCGGAACTGGAGCCGCAGGGTGCCCTGGGCGGCGATGAACCCGGTGCCCTGGAGGTCCTCGTAGACCAGCGGTACCGCCCCGGCGGGCAGGCGCTCGGCCAGCGCGAAGGCGAGGCGGGAGGTGCTGAGGAGGTCGAGGTCGAAGAGGGTCCCGGCCGAGCCCAGGGTGAGGTCGGGGTTGATGACGGGGACGGCCGCGGTGAGGGTGGGTAGCTCGGCCAGCTCGGCGCTGCCGGAGAGCAGGCGCACGGGGCCGCTGGGGGCGCTGAAGGCGCCGAGGCGGGAGCGCAGTTCGAGCTGCCACCAGGCGCTGCCGGGCGCGGCGGACTCGACCCATTCGCCCTGGCCACTGGCGTCGTAGACCACGGCGCCGGACAGCGCCGGTGCCGGCGTGCCGAAGACGGTCGTGGTCCAGAAGGCGCCGACATGCAGATTGGCGACGCTGCCGGCGCCGTACTCGAAGGCGATGAAGGTGCCCGCGGTCAGGGCCGTCGTGCTGCCGCCGCCGAGGGGCGCAGCAAGGGGCACGGTGCCCTGGGTGCGGGTCGACTGCATCTGGAACACGTGATAGACGCCGGTGCTGTCGTCCCATTCGACCACGGTGTCCGGACCGGAGAGCCAGGCGGGGAGCGCGAGGGGGTTGAGGGTGTAGGTACGTGGCGCGCCGAGGGGTCGGCCGGCGCCATCGACAGGTTGCACGGTCAGGACCGCGCTGCCGGCGAGGCCGGCGAGGTCGATCTGGGCGGTCCAGACGCCGTTCGCCAGGACGAAGGTGACCGGGGTGCCGTGGAGGTTGGCGGCGAGGCCGCTGGCGCCGGCGCTGGCAGGGAGTTGCAGGGAGACGGTGAGGGTGCCACCCACGCCGGCCAGGAAGGTCCCCGTCAGTCCGGCCGCGGTGCCGCTGCCGCCGAGGTTCAGCGCGAAGGGGACCACATCCAGGGCGGCGGTGTTGTTGTCGTCATCGACCTCGGGGATGAGGTTGTCGGGGTCGATGACGACGAGGTAGTGACCGTTGGCGAGGCCGGTGGCAGGCAGATTCAGGGCGTGGTAGCCGGGGGCGCGAGCGGCGGTCTCGGTCACCGTCTGCCGGAAGACCGCGGGATCGGCGGCATCGAGGGTGTCGTCGTCCGAGCGGAAGACCGCGATCTCGAAGGGCGGCGCCGGGAGGCCGCGGATCAGGGTGCGGAGCTCGAGGGGCTCGGGGCTGGCGGCGTCGACGGCGTAGGTGGCGCTGAGGGCCTTCAGTTCGATGCCGTAGCTGGTGATGTAGTCAGCGGAGTCGGGGAGACCGGCGGGCAGGCGGCCGGAGGCGATTTTGGCGACCAGGATCTTCGGGGGCAGGCCGGCCACCAGGTTCTTGGCGAGGTCGATGACGCGGCTTTGCAGGTCGGCCGCCGAGGCCGCCGGGTAACGGGATCTGAAGCTGCTGACGAGTTCGTCGCGGCGCGTGGTCGCGGCGCTGCCCAGGTAGTTCCAGAGGGCGGCATCGTCCTGCGGTTTCGTGAGGGCCGCGATGGTGTCTTCGAGGGGGTCTCGGAAGGCGTAGGGGTTGGCGGGATCGGGTCGGGTCACCAGTTGGGGCATGAGCAGGGTCAGGGCGTCGATCCAGGCCTTGATGGCGTAGATGTCATAGACCAGGACCTGGTTGATGCCCTTATAAGTTGCATAGAGGTGCTGGCCGCTGGGGCCGATGGCCAACTGGTCCGGCCAACTGAAGGGATACTCCTTGGTAGCGGCGATGAAGCCGGTGGTCTTCTCCGGGTCCAGCGGGTTGAGGATGATGCCGATGTTGCCGCCGCGGCCGCGGTGCGGATCGCGCTGCAGGTCGGCGACCAGGGCGGCGTTGGTGACGCCGGGGATCGACGAGATGCGGGTGTGGAAGGTGCAGTTGAAGAGTTCGAAGCCCAGGGTTTGGTCGGCGCTGACGACGAGGTCTTCGGCGGACTCGATATCGAAGAAGCGGGTATCGGCTTGGACGAAGGCCTCCGTGGCGTCGTAGGTGCCGTAGATATCCTGATCGAACGACGTCTCGGTGGGGGCTCGGCTGGTGGGCGTGATGGCGATGCCGGGGCCGCCGAGGGCGGGTTCGTAGCCGCGCAGGTTGGTGGCCTTGGTCAGGTCGCGGACGATGGCCATGGTATCGGGGTCGACGACGGTGAAGCCCTGGGGTTCGCTGCCGCGGACGGCGATGAGGACGTAGTCGCGGTCGACGGCGTCCTGGCGCGGGACGACGCGCACGCCGAAGGGCCGGCGACCGACGTCGAGGCTGGAGACGATGAGCTGCGCGTCGATGTCCCACTTCAGCAGGTAGCCGGTGGTGGCGACGGCGTCATCGCCGGTCCAACCCGCGGTGCCGGGTGTAGTGACGTAGGCATAGCGGCCATCGGAGGAGACTGCCAGGCCGGTCAGGCAGGAGAGGCGGAGGGCCGGGAGGGCGGCGCCGAGGTCGTGGGCCAGGCCGCTGGAGAGGGCGCCGAGGCCGATTTCGTGCAGGGTTGGGCGGCTGAGGTCGCCGATGTAGACAAAGGGCCGTTTGGGGTTGATGGCGATGGGGCCGGGGGAGCCGCCGAGGCGGATGCGGTCGAGGACGTCGGGGGTGCTGGGCTGCATATCCAGCTCGGCCAGGGTCTGGGTGTTGATCACCGAGAGCGTGCCCTCGCCGGCGTTGGTCACCAGCAGGAGCCGCTCGGCGCCGGCCGCCGTCAGGTCGTAAGGGCCGCGGCCGACGGGGATGCGGGCCACGAGATCGGGGACCTCGAGGCTGGTGTCGATGACGCCGACCGTGTCATCGCCGCTGTTGGCGACGTAGAGGTAGGGCGGCGGCGGCAAGGTCAGTTCGACCGGCGGGCTGAAGTAATCGCGCGCGGTGGTGACGGCGCCGGTGCCGGCGGTCACAGCGTGATAGTCCAACCGGGACTTGAAACGGATGCGGCTGTTTACCAGGCGCATGTCCTTGGCGACCATGAACTCGAGGCGGCCGCCGGCGCTGGTCGCCGCGGGGGCGAGGGTGGCGAAGTGGGTCAGGGGCGCGGCGCTGGCGGCGACGGCGAGGGTGGCGGTGCTGGTGGCGACGACTTCGCGGACGGCACCGCTGGCGTTATCGAGGCGCAGGACGTGGCCGTTGGTGCGGAGGACGACCAGGCCATCGGGGCTGCAGCCGAGGCTGGCGACGTCGCCGAGGTCCAGGGTGAAGCGGGTGCCGGTGTGCCAGTCGTCGGCGTCCATGGTTACCACCTGGCCGGTGGTGGCGAGGAAGAGGATTTCCTCGGCCGTGGCGTCGTAGGCGAGGTGGGGGGTGAGGGCGTAGTTGGGGAGGAGGATCTCGTTGCGCAGGTGGCCGCTGTCGAGGTCGATGTCGACGAGCAGCTTCTGCTGGGCGTCGAGCAGGTAGAGGGCCTCATCGCTGGCGGCCATGCCATCGACGCGGGTGAGGGCCGGCGGGATCGCCAGCGTGCGCTTGACCTCGCCGCTGACGGGGTCGAGGACCTGGATGGCGGTGGCGCCCTCGGCGCGCTGGCAGTAGAAGAGGGCGAGGGGGTTGCTGGTCAGGGTGGCGCCGGCGGCGGCGGCGGCGGGGAGCGGGATGGTCTTGGCGTCGGTGCTGGCGGAGCGCAGTTCGATGCGGTTCGACTGCAGCAGGTAGACCAGACCGCTTTCGATGTCGGCATCGCGGAGATTGAGGAACTCGAGCTGGTTGGCGGCGAGGGTAGGTGAGAGGTTGGCGCCGGTGACGGTGAGCTTCGGGCCGTCAGCGGTGAAGGCGTACTCGATGGTGCGGATGGTCGGGCGCCAGTCGGAGCTGGCCGGCATGGGGGCGTTGATCGAGAACGACAGGCTCTGTCCGGGGTCGATCTCGAGGCCGTAGGTGGTGGTCAGCAGGCCCTTGGGGGTGGGGCGTTTGAAGGTCAGGGTTGGGGTGTGGTAGGCGATGGGTATGACGAAGTCGCCGAAGAAGCTATGGGCGGTCTGGTAGCCGACGCCGGTTTCGGGATCGACGGTGATTTGCATCTTGCTGTCGGCCTCGACGCGGGTCGAGAGGTTGAGGGCGCCGACGTAGGCCCAGCCGACGCTGGGGTTGCTCATCGAGTAGACCATCGAGTCCGCGTCGATGCCGGGCAGTTTCTGGCCCTTGTCGACGGTTCGCAGCATGGGGCCGGACTTGCCTTTGCCGGCGGCGGGCGTGTCGAGGACGTCGAGGAGTTCCCAGCCGTCGGCCAGGCTGCCGTCGTCGGCCAGGCGTTTGCCGAAGCGGAAGAGGAAGACGGGGCCGGCGGCGCGGCCGGCCGGGGTGGGCAGGGAGACGCGAATGGGGGCGGCGCTGGGCTCGCCGCCGAGGGCGACGCTGAAGGCGCTGACGGCGGTGAAGCCGGTAGGCAGCGGCATGGGCGGGGTGGCGAGGTCGAGGGCGGTGATGGTCACCGGGGTGGCGGTGGTCAGGGCGGCACTGGGGATGGCCAGTTGCAGGCCATCCGGGCCGACCACGATGCCGCCGTCAGGGCCGATGGCGGAACCGTTGGGCAGCGGGGTGGCGATGCGGAGGGTGGCGACGCGACTCTGGCCGCCGTTAATGAGGGTCACTTCGACGACCCCTGCAGCGGCGGCGGTGAAGAGTCCATCGGGGGTGATGCTGCCGAGGCCGGGGCGGCTGAGGTGGTAGCTGGTGCCGGCGGCGGCCGGGCTGCGGTTGAGCGTCTGGCCAGCCACGAGTTCCTCGACCAGGAACTGCAGCGCCTCGCCGACGTCGAGCGTGCGCGCTGCCGGCAGGAACTGCAGCGTGCGGGTGTCGCGGGCGCCGACGGTGACCGGGGTGGTGACGGTTTGGCCGCCGAAGCTGGCGCTGACAATGGCGGTGCCGGGGCCGACGGCGAGGACGGTGCCATTTTCGGCGATGACCGCGACGTCGGGGTTGGAGGAGGTCATGCCGGCCAGGTAGCCGGGCACGACCTGCGTGGTGGCGCCGTTGAAGTGGGCGTTGAGGCCGAGGTCGCCGGCCGCGCCGGGTTGGAGGACGAGGTCGCGCTGGGTCAGGTCGAGGCGGTCGGGGCTGAGCTCGGCGGCCTGGACGGTGAGGATGGCCGCGGTGGAGGTGCGGCCGCCGTCGTCAACGCGCAGGGTGACGGTGCCGGTGCCGCGGGCGGCGTCGGGGGTGAAGCGCAGGGTCTGGCCGTCGGCGAGGAGGAGGGCGCTGCCGCCGTCGACCGCATCGAGGTAGAAGGCCAAGCGGTCGGCATCGGCGTCCTGGGCGCGGGCGGCGAGGTCGACGGTGATGGGGAGGCCGGCGATGGCGGGGAGGGTGGCGGGGCTGAGGGTGGGGGTGCGGTTGGCGGTGAAGCCGAAGGCGAGGTTGATCCAGTCGAGGTCAGCGGCCGCGATGGTGCCATTGCGGTCGGCGTCGGCGGCGAGGGAGTAGGCCGGATTGCCGGCGGTGGCGCCGAGGGTGTCGAGGACGGCGGCCGTATCGTCGCCGTCGAGGTCGCCATCGCGGTCGGCATCGCCGGGGAGGAAGACCTCGACGGTGAACTCGCCGGCCGCGGTGGGTTCGACGCCGCCGACTTGGAGGGCGACAACGCCGGCGCGGGTGATTTCGGCAATGACGCGGACCCGGCCTGGGGCCGCGGCGCTGTGCAGGATGGTGGCGTTGGCGAAGGTGGGCAGCGCCGGGTTCCAGGCGCCTGCCGCCGTGATCTCGAAGCCGAGATAGACCGCGTCGGTGGTGGATGAGGCGAACTCAGCCGGGTCAAGAACCAGGGCCAGGCGGCGGCTGTCGCCGGCCACGAGGGTGTAGGTGCTGGGGCTGCCGAGGAAGGCGTGCGTGACCCCGAGGTTGGCGTGGAGGGCGGACTCGGCGTCGGCGCCGAACACGGACCCGGGGTCGGCGGGGTCGGTGGTCGCCCGCGTCAGGAGCTGGCCGGTGTCGCCCCAGCCGTACCAGGTGCGGGAGATCTCGGTGGCGCTGTCGCCAGGCTGGCCGACGGTGGCCGAGAAGAGGCGGCCGGCGGCGTCATAACGGTACTGGACCGAGGCCGTCGCGGTGGCGATTTGGACGGTCCGGCTGGCGTTGTCCGTCAGCGGGCGCAGGCCGTTGCCCAGCAGGGTCCCGGCGCCGCTGTCGCCGAGGGGCTGGCGCGTGCCATCGGGCCGGACGAGGGCGAGGAGGGACTGGTCGGCGGCGTATTCCCAGGTTGTGCCATCGGGCAGGGTCAGGGCATAGGCGTAGGGGGCGTCGAGGGCGGGGTCGGCGGGGTTGTAGGGCAGGCCGGTGCTGGCCTGGAAGAACTCCGGGCCGACCTTCTCGAGGAGGGCCCAGGCCGTGGTCAGGGCCGCCGCGACGCCGGCGTCGGGCAGCCAGGCCGGGGTGGTGCCGGCAGCGGCGGCGCTGGGGGCGAAGGTGAAGGCGGCGCGGCTGCCATCGGGCAGATCGAGGTAGAGGCGGGTGCCCTCGCGGTAGGCGGCGACGGCGCCGAGGCTTGCCAGTTCGTCGGGGGGCAGGTTGTCGCTGGCGTTGAGCTCGAAGCCAGCGAGGGCCCAGCCGGGGCCGAGGCGGCCGCCGGCGGTGGTGTCGAGGGAGTCGTAGCGGCGGCGGATGGTCCAGCCGTCGGCGACGAGGTCGGTGACGACGAGGCCGTTGCGGCCGGGGGCGAAGAGGTCGACGACGGCGCTGGTCTCAGCCTGGCGGCCGGCCATGTCGGTGGCGCGCAGACGCAGGAGGTAGGCACCGGCGCGGTAGCGGACTGGGTCGAGGCTGGCGACGCTGGCGGCGGTGCGGGTGGTGCGGTCGGTGGCGAGGGTGGTCCAGGCGTCGGCCCCCAGCGCGGCGAGATCGAGGGTCCAGGTATCGAGGTTGGCATCGGCGATGCTGACGGAGACGGGCGCGGCGGCATGGAGCACGCTGCCGCTGGTCGGGGCGAGGATGGCCACGGCGGGAGCGCTGAGGTCGCTGAGGTCGCGGACGCGCAGGTCGGCGCTGGCGCTGCCGGTGACGCCATCGACATCGGTGGCGGTGGCGGTGACCGCATAGTGGCCCGGGGTGGACGGGGTGAAGACGGCACGACCCTGCGAGTCCAGGCTGAGGGCGTTGCCGTTAACGGCCGCACCGAGGGCGCTAAGGTCGGCGATGCCGGCGGCGCTGACGTGGATGGTGACCGCGCGGCCGGCCGCGGCTGGGAAGCTCGGCGTGAGCTCGATATGGACCGTTGGCGGGAGGGGTTGCTGGCTGACCACCAGGCGCAGGGTGCGGGCGCTGCTGAGGGTCCCGTCGGAGACGGTCACCAGCAGATCGTGGGTTCCGAGCTGGGCGGCGGTGGGCGTCCAGTCGAGGCGGCCGGCCGCGGTGAGTTCGGCGCCGGCGGGGAGGGGCGTGGCGCTGAAGGTGAGGGGGGCGGCGGTGCCGGGGTCGGTGGCTTCCAGCATCAGCGTGAAGGGTTCGCCGACCAGGACGACGTGGCCGCTGGGCTGGGGGAAGTCGGGGGCGAGGTTGCGGTCCTGGACGTCGATGGTCAGGGTCATGGTCGAAGCGGCGCCGGCGGCATCGGTGACGCGGAAGGTAGCGGTGTGGAGGCCGGCCTGGCCCTGGGCGGGAGTCCAGGTGAAGACGCGGGTGGCGGTGACGAAGGTAGCACCGGCGGGGAGGGGGCCGTCGAGGCTGACCACGACCTCATCGCCGTCGGGGTCGCCGGCCACGAGGCTGACCTGCAGGGGTGTGCCCTCCATGGCGGCGAGGGTGGGCAGGCTGGGCATCTGTGGCGGCTGGTTGGTCGGGGTGACCGTGATCAGCGCGTCATCGGCACTGCTGCCGACGCCGTCGCTGGCGCTGAAGCGTACCGGGTAGCTGCCGGCCTGGAAGAGGGTCGGGGACCAGGCGAACTGCCCGGTGGCGGCATTCAGCGTGGCGCCATCGGGGAGGCCGGTGGCCGCGAAGAACAGCGGGTCGCCGTCGGCATCGGTGGCGGTGAGGGTGAAGGCGAGGGCGGTGCCTTCGGCGACCGGGTGGTTGCCGACCGGGAGGAGCACCGGGGCGGTGTTGGTGCCGCGGACGCGCAGGGTGACGGTTTGGCTGGCGCTGGCGACCAGGGCGGGATGGCCGTTGCCGGTGTCGGTGACGCGGCAGGTCACGGCGTGGGTGCCGACGTCGGCGGCGAGCGGTGTCCAGCGGAGCTGGGCTTCGCCGTAGCGGCTGCCGGGGGTGAGCGTGGCGCCGCCGGGCAGGCCGGTGGCGCTGAAGGTCAGCGGATCCTGGTCGGCGTCGCTGGCGCTGAGGGTGATCAGCGAGGGCTGACCGACGAGGGCGACACGATCGCCGCAGGGCGCGAAGCGCGGGGGTGCATTGGGCGCCTCGACGCTGAGCACGAAGCTGGCGCTGTCGGTCAGGACGCGGGCGGGATTGCCGTTGCCGTCATCGGCGGCGGTGATGGCGATGACGTAGTCGCCGCGGTCGCTGAGGGCGGGGGCGGCATGGAGGGTGGCGGTGCCGTCGCCATGGGGGGTGAAGGTGGCGAAGGCCGGCAGGCCGCTGGCGCTGAGGGTGGGCACGGTGCCATCGGGATCGGTGGCGGAGAGGGTCACGTCGAGGCTGGCGTCAGCGTCGAGGCTGCGGTTGGCGATGGGGGCGAGCAGCGGGGCGCCGTTGGCATCATGCACGCTGACCGTCAGGGCGACGTCCACGGTGGCGGGGACGCCGGTGCCGTCGCCGTCGTCGGCGATATGGAAGCGTACGGCGTAGGTGCCAGCCTGGTCGTAGCGGGGCTGCCAGGTCAGGGTCTGGGTCAGGGCATCGAAGCTGGCGCCGTCGGGCAGGCCGGTGACCGTCCAGATCAGGGCGGCGGGCTGGCCGGCGCTGTCCATGGTGCCGTCGGGGAGCAGCGTCGGCGCCAGCGCCGCGGGGTGATCGGGGTCGCGGACCGCGATCACGGACTGCAGGCGTTGGCCTTCGGAGAGCACGAAACGGTCAGCAGCGAGCACTTGGAGCGGCCCATTGCGATTGCTCACGGTGAGGGTGGCGGAGTCGCGGCTGGTCAGGCTGGCGTCGCTGGCGGTGAAGGTGACCGTGTAGACGCCGTGCTGGTCGTAGCCGGGGGTCCAGGCGACGCGTCCGGACAGCGGTTCCACGCTCAGGCCGGCGGGGGCGCCGCTGGCACCGAAGCGGGGCGTATCGCCATCGGGGTCGGTGGCCTGGAGGGTGAAGGTGAAGGGCTGGCCCTCGCTGAGGGTGAGGTCACCGACCGCGGCGAGCACCGGGGGCTGGTTGGTCTGGCCGACGACAATGGTGAAGGCTTGGGTGGTCCGCAGGCGGCCGTCGCTGACGGCGATGGTGACGTCGGTGTAGCGTCCAGCCGAGCCGGCGCCGGTCTGCCAGGTCAGGCTGCCGGTGACGGGGTCGAAGACGGCCCCTGGCGGCAGGCGGTCGGCGCTGTAGGTCAGGCGGTCGCCATCGGCATCGGCGGCGACGATCTGCAGGGTCAGGCGGTCGCCGGCGTGCAGGGACTGATCCGGGATGGCGGCGAGGACGGGGGCGTGGTTACCGCCGCCGACGGCGACGGTCCAGGTCTGTTCGTCGTAGGCGCCGGCGCCATCGAGGACGCGGAGGGTGAAGTCGGCGCGGGCGGCGCTGCCGGTCGCGGGGGTCCAGGCGAGGGCGCCGGAGGCGGCATCGACGCTGGCCCCGGTCGGGGCGCTGAGCAGGGCGAAGCGGAGGGCGTCGCGGCTGCCGTCGGGGTCGGTCGCGGTGGCGGTGTAGGCGTAGGGGCTGCCGACATCGGCCGTGGTCGGCGGGGTGCTGGTGAAGCTCGGCCAGCGGTTGGCGTCGGGGTAGCCATAGAGCCGTGGCGCCGGGTCCAGCCGCTGGGCATCGGGGGCGGCGAGGACGAGGGTGCGCGGCGGGCTGGTCTGTCCGGCCAGGAGGACGCCACGGCCCGGGCTGCCGAGGTCGAGGTAGGGGTGGCCATCGCCGGTGATGCCGTCGGCATTGACGGGCGCCATCTGGTCGCAGGCGATGCCGCTGAAGATGACTCTGACATTGCTGAGGTCGCGGTCGCCGCGGTTGGTGACGGTAAGGTCGAAGGCCACGGTGCCATTGGCGCGGTGCAGGCGGGTGTTGCGCAGGTCGCAGCGGAGCACGGCGCTGAGGTCCTCAAGGACGTGGAATTCGGCGCTGTAGGGGGCGGCCATGGCGGTACCGAGGGCGCTGGTCAGGCCGCTGACGGTGAGGGTGTAGCGGTTCATGGGCAGTGGCGCGAAGGAGAGGTAGGCGGTGCGGGTGACGGGGTCGTAGCGGACGGCGGAGATGGCCAGGGCACGGATGCTGCGGCCGTCGGTGACGGTGAGCTGGTAGTGGTCGGGGTTGAGGACCGTGGCCGGGTCCATGTCCAGGTTGAAGGTCAGCGCGGCACTGTGGAGTTGGGGCGTGGCGGCGCCGCTGGCGATGGGGTCGGCGGCGATGACCTCCGGGGGCAGGTCGGGCTGGAAGACGTCGACCTGGTCGCTCTGGGTGACGAAGAGGCGGCCAGCGGGGCTGATGTGGAGGAAGTCGCCGCGGCTGCCGCCGGTAGCGAGGTCGACGTGTTCGAGGGAGACCCAGTCTACCAGGGTGAGTCGGCCGCCGCTGGCATGGCTGACGAAGAGCAGGTTGGCGAGCAGGCTGTCGGCGGGGCCGAAAGCGAGGGCTTCGGCCTCGGTGTCGAGGGTGAGGACGATCTCGGCATTGCCGCGGCGGTCAAAGCGCAGGAGCTGTCCGCCGCTCGGCCAGGCGCAGCCCCAGAGGCGGCCATCGGGCGCGACCGCGAGGCCATCGACACGGGTTGAGGAGAAGGGCGTGAAGGCGCCGCTATGGGTATCGAAGAGGGCGATGCCGTCGGCGGTGGCGACGTAGAGCTGGGTGGTGCCGGGGCAGGCGGCGAGGCCGAGGGTGACGCGGTTGCCGAAGCTGGCGACGACGCTGCCGGTTTCCGGGTCGATTTGCCAGAGCGGTCCGCCGCCGGTGGTGGCCCAGAGCATGCCGTCGGCGTCGAAGAGCAGGTCGTAGAGGGGTTCCTCGTACTCGGCGAGGGGGACGCCGGCCGGGCCGCCGCCATTGCCGAAGACGTAGAGGGCGTTGCGTCCGCCGCCGCCGCTGACGTAGAGGCGTTGGCCATCGGGATGGAAGGCGAGGCCGAGGGGGCTGATGTCGCCGCCGGAGGGCGCGAAGTCCCAGGCGAAGGCGGAGGCGATGAAGGGCTCGTAGACGGTGCTGAAGGACGGTTGGCGCACGGTCCCGAAGCTCTGCGGTACCTGGTTGGCGGTGCGCAGGAACAGCGGGTTGGTGGCCGGGTCGACCGGGGGTTCGGCCTGGGGTAAGGGCACGGCGGTGGTGGTGGCGGCAACCGGGAGACTACCGAGGTTGGTGGTGGGGACGTTGACCGGTGCGACCACGCCGGCGGGGAGGGCCTCGAGGTTACCGGCCTGGTCGGAGGCGAGGGCGAAGAAGGTGGCGCCGTCGCCGGCGGTGCCATCGTAGAGCAGGGTCGATTCCAGGCTGCGGTAGGTCAGGACGCGGTAGCCGCCGTCGCTGACGGCGCCGTAGACGGTGACCGCGCCTACGCCGCTGCCGCCGGCATCGTCGAGGGCGGTCCAGTCGAGGCGGACATCGCCGCCGCCGAGGGCGGTAGCGACGAGCGTGGTCACCGGGGGCAGCGCATCGAGCTGGTTGGCGGTGCTGGGCGTATCCAGCGGGGTGCGGTCGTCGAGCACGACGCGGGCGCTGAGGGCGAGGGCGGTGCCGGTGGTGGCATTCTCATGGGCCTGGAGGGTGAAGCCGAGGGTGGCGGTGGTGCCGGGGGAGAGCAGGCCGACGCCGGCCGCGGTGGCGGGCAGGCCGGTGTAGGGATCGACCGCGGTCAGCACCCAGAGCAGCGTGTTGGTGACCGTGTCCGGGCCGGCGGTGACGCGCAGCACATAGCCGCGCTGGGTGACCAGGTCGAACTCGCCGGTGAAGGCCGGGAGGCCATCCGGGAGATTCACCTGGACGCCATCCAGGAAGAGGTCGGCGAGGCGGAAGGTCAGGATGTCGAAGCCTGGCGGCACCTGGATGTAGACGCGCAGGGTGCGGACGGGACTCTCGGCGGTGCTGGGGTTCTGGACGCTCAGGACGTATGGCAGGGGGGTCTTGGCGGGGACGACGCTGCGGGTGCCGTAGCCGTTGGGGCCGTCGAGGGCGACGCTGTCGCCGAGGCTGCCGAGGAGGCCGAAGTAGTCGTTGATGTTGACATCGGGCGCGCTGACGCGGTCGACTTCACGGGGCAGGCCGACGCGGACGGTGAAGGCCTCGAAGTGGGTCGGGTGGCTGAGTTGCAGATCGACGTCGGCGAGGGTGGGCGGGGTGGCGTCGCCGAGGGCGTCGGGGGTGTGTCCGTACCAAGTGCGGACCTGCTCGAAGAAGGCCGACAGGTCGGCGGTTTCGGCGCGGTAGGCGACGCCGCTGGGGGTGGCGAGCAGGGCGGCGCTGACGGTGGTCACGAGGCTGGCGAATTCGGGCATGTCACGCAGGCGGGGCGGTTCGTGTTCGGGGCGGAGCAGTCCGGCCTCGGTGAGGGCCACGAGCCAGGCGGCCTCCCAGCCGACGGCATCGGCGGCGGCACTGACGAAGCGCGCCGGCGCGGTGGGGCGGCTGAGGATGGCCTCGCGGGTGCGGGCGGCGAGTTGGCGCTGGTAGGTCAGGTACTCCTCGGCGGTCATGGGGGTGGCTGCGGCGTAGATGTGGGCGTCGAACGAGAGCAGCATTTTCTCGTCGGCGGTGAGGTCCGTGAGGAAGCGGGGGTTTTCGGCGAGGACGGCATCCAGGCCGGGGTAGGTGCGGACGCTGAAGCTGAGGCCGGCGTAGCCGTCGTTGATCAGGTCGAAGCTGAAGCCTTTGGCGGTGTATTCGCCGGCGAGGTTGAGCACCGGGTCGACATTGGCCCAGGCGACGCCATCGATGGCGGGTTCGCCGGTGAGATTGGTGTGGAACTCGAGGGCGGCGCCGGGGATGAGTTCGGGGGCGGGGTTGGGGACGTTCGGGACGCCGAATTCGATGTGGACATAGGGCGTACCGACGTTGGTGAGGCTGTAGACGCCGGCGCCATACCAGGCATTTTCGCCGAGGCCGATCAGGTCCTTACCGCCCAGGCCGACGGTCAGATCGATGGGCAGGGGGGCTTCGACCAGGAAGCGGTAGGGGAGGCGGGTTTCGGCGCCGTCGGGGTTGGTGACCACGACGTCGTAGAGGCCGCGGGGGGCGGTACGGAGGTCGAAGGCCGCGACGATGCGGCTGGCATTGCGCACGGCGTAGACGGTGGGTTCGTATTCGCCGAGGCGGGGCCGGACGAGCTTGAGTACGGCGGCCGGGCTGAAGCGTGCGCCCTCGACGCTGAGGTAGACGTAGCGCTCGGCGCCGCCGCGGTCGGGGGCGATGGCGGTGATGGAGAAGGGCACCGCGGTGGCGGTGAGGTGGATGGGCAGGTTGGCGCCGCCGCTGATGGAGCGGGCGAGGATGTAGTAGCTGCCCGGCCGGGTGTCGGGGATACGGATGCGCTGGTCGGCCCAGAGGTGGCCGGTGTAGCGCGCGTCCCAGGCGCTGGAGCTGGGCAGGGCGCCGAAGCGGGCATAGAGCTCGTTGGCGGCGCCATCCGATTCGCAGTCGAGGGCGACATCGACGGTGAGGTTGGCTGGGACATCGAGGCGGTAGAGGAGCGACTGGCCGCCGGAGAGCACGGTGTCGGTGGTCTGTCCGAGGATCAGCAGCGGTACGGCGACCTCGAAGGTGGCGGCCGAGGCGAGTTGGTTGTTGAGGGCGTTGGTTTCGCGGATGTCATCGTAGATATCGGCGCGGACGATGAGGTAGTAGTTGCCGGGCATGACGGGTGGGACATGGGCTTCGAGGCGGCCCTCGTAGCCGGCGCCGGGGGCGAGTTCACGGACGTGCTCGGGGTCGCCGTGCTCGTAGGTGCCGAGGAGGGTATCGCCGAGGTCCCAGACGGCATCGGCGGAGAGGTAGGCGGAGTCGGACCAGAAGCCGCGGGCGGCGATGGTGGGGCTGCGGTTGGCGACGGTCCAGGTAGCGGTAATCGCGGCGCCGGTGCTGCGGTTGGCGCTGGGCGGGGGCACGGCCTCGAGGACCAGGTCGGCGGGGTCGGGCAGGACGACCAGCATCGGGTCGGGGCTGCTGCCGGTGTTGTCGGCTTCGGCGCTGCCCTCGTTGACTTCGCCCCAGGGGCGGACATGGCTGAGTGTGTCGGTGAGCACGATGACGTACCAGCCCTCGCCATCGGCATCCACCGGCAGGTAGCGCGGCAGGGCGAAGGAGCGCATGACGGTGTAGGACTCGTCGGCGGCGAGCGTGCCGCTGTGGGGGACCGTCGCGATGAGGAGATCGCCGCGGACGTCGAGGGTGGTATCGCGCGAAAGATAGATAGCATCGGCCCAGGCGGCGGTGCGCTCGGGGACGGGTCCGGCGCCGCTGTTGGTGACCGTGTAGATGACCTCGAAGCCGGCGCCGACGGTAGCCATGGGGGCGGGGCTGACGCTGCTGACCACGAGGTTGGGCAGGGCGACGAACTCCACCAGGATCTCGGCGGCGGTGATGTCATTGCCCTCGCCGCGGTACTCGTTGAGCAGGCCGTTGAAGGCGCCGCCGGCATAGATGCGGTTGACGCCCGTGGCGATGGGGTAGGGCATGGGGGTGCCGAACCAGTCCGGGGCCGGAGCGTAGCCCGAATCGGCGTAGACCAACAGGTAGTACGGGCCTTCGATGTTGTCCGGGATGCGGACCGTGGCGGTGGCGGTGTACTCCTGGCCCGGGTCGAGGGGCGGTCCGGCGTGGGCCCCGCCGGCGAGGGGTTGGTCGTAGACATCGAGGGAGGCATCGGTCGAGATGTAGACGCGGTCGACCCAGTAGCCGGAGCGGGTGGTGCGCTGGCCCTCGTTGCGGACGGTCCAGGCGACGTTGACCTCGCCGCCGGCGGGCAGGGTGACGGCGGGCTCGCGGCCCGCCTGGGAGGCGACGATGGCGGCGACGCGCAGATCGCTCTCGCGGTAGCTGAAGTCGAGGCGATCGGAGATGGCCGTGTTGTTGAGTTTGCCGGCCGTGGTACCGCCTTCCCAGAGGCTGCGTTCCAGGGTGCTCATCCAACTGGGGTAGTTGCCGGCGGGCGCATCGCGGAAGATGGGCTCATCGGTGCGGTCGAAGGCGATGTTACTGAAGACGTGGACGTAGCGGCGGCCGTCGAGGCCCTCCGGCAGGTGGACGGTGACGGTTCTCTGGTAGGATTCGCCGGGATTGAGGATGGGCGTGTTGGTGCGGTCGACGATGGCGGCGAGGCTGGCGCGGCTGGCGCTGAAGACCGGCTCGGGGCTGAGGAGGATGCGCTCGTCCCAGGAACGGGTCACCGCCCAGGTGGGGGCTGTGCCGACGTTGCCGACGGTGTAGGTGATCTGCACCGCGTCGCCGGAGTAGTAGGGCCCCGGGGTGACGATGGCGACCTCGAGGAGGGCCAGGTCGGGGGCGTCGCCGGTGACAGCGCAGGGCGTGCTGCGGGTGTTGTTATCGGTGTTGGGGCCTTCCCAGACATTGGGCACGGGCGTTGCGTTGTCGACGAGGATGTAGAGGATCTGTTCGGGGGTGAGTTGGCGGAGGTCCTCGGCCGAGGCTTCGAGCAGCGGTTTGCCGAGGACTTCCTGGGCGCGGCCGTTGATGCCTTCGATCTGCTGGTTGAGCTGCTCCATCTCGCTCTCCGGGTTGTCCGGATCGACGGCGGTGACGCTGGCCACGGTTTGGTTGGTCCGGACGATCAGGTAGCTGCCGCGGGCGGAGGGGGGCAGGGTGAAGGTAGCGGTCTGGGTGTAGGACTCGTCGGGGCCGAGGGCGCCGTTGTGGGGCAGGCCGAAGACCATCGCGGCCTCGCCCAGGCCGTCGTCGAGGTCGGCATCGGTGGAGAGCCAGACGCCGTCGCCCCAGGTGGGGACATCGGTGACGACCGGGCCGCGGTTGGCGACGGTCCAAGAGATGGCGACACGCTGGCCGGCGCGGGCGCTGGCGGGGGCGGTCAGGGCGGTCACCCGCAGGTCGGGCGCGGGTTTATAAAGGACGTTGATCAGATTTCCCGCCTTGAAGTTGCTGCCGTGGAGATCAGTGGGGGCATCGGGATTGACGTTGATGTCGAAGGCGGCTTCGTAGACGGCATCGGCGGCATCGGTCCAGACGGTGACGTAGTACTGGCCGCGGAGGTGGCGGCCCTCGGGGACGGCGACCTGGACGGTGCGTTCGTAGAACTGGCCGACTGCGAGCGGGCCGCTGTGGCCGAAGGAGCCGAGTTGGACATCGCCGCGGGCGCTGTTGGGGCGGTCGCGGCCGAGGGTGATCCAGACCGCGTCGTTCCAGCTTCCCGGGTAGGTGATGCCGGCGCCGTTGTTGGTGACCCGGTAGCGTACCGAGAAGGTACCGCCCGCGAAGACATCGGAGGGTCCGGCGACGTCGGCGACGACGAGGTCGGGGGGCGGTACGGGCTGGACGTCGATGGCGATGGGGGCGGCGGCGACGTTGTTGTCGTCGCCGGGGTACTCGTCGACGGCGTTGTCGACATCGGTCTTGACCAGGACGAACATATTGCCACCGGCCCCGGCGGGCAGGCGGTAGTTGCCGGTGGAGCGGTAGGACTGGGCGGGTTCGGGGGTGTGGGCGGCGGCCAGGGCGCTGCCGTTGGCCGGCTTCTCGAGCAGCCAGTCGCCGGCGTCGAGGCGGTGGTCGAAGGACAGGTAGACGCCGTCGGCCCAGCGCGAGCCGCCGGTGGGCGTATCGGCGCTGCCGAGGTTGGTGACGACCCACTCCACGTCGATCACGCTAGCGGCGGGGACCTGTTCGGGGGCGGTGAGCTGGGTGACCTGCAGGTCCGGGCGTGGCCGCATGGCGATGACGAAGGTATTGGCGGCGCCGCGGCGGTTGTTGGTCTCGTTGGTTTCGGCCTGTTCGCTGGCGGAGTCGGTGCCGACGAAGAGGCGGTAGACGCCCTGGGTCCGGGTGGGCAGGCGCACCAGCTCGGTACGCGCATAACTGCGGCCACTCTCGAGGGGTGCGCCGCGGCTGAAACGGGCCAACTGGACGAGGCGGGAGACGTCGCCGTTGAGGGCGACGTAGGCCGAGTCGTACCAGGCTGCGGGGACGGTATCGGGGCCGTGGTTGGTGACGGTCCAGGAGACGTCCACCCAGTCGCCGTCGAGGACCGCGGCGGTTGCGGCGGGGCTGGTGACCGCGGTGACCTCGAGGTCGAATTGCGGCGGGGGCACATAGATGACCTCGATCGGGCCTGACTGGGCGCTGTTGTTGCCGGTGAAGATGAACTCAAAGGGCCCGCCGGTCTCGACCTGGACGGCGTAGGTGCCGCCGGCGAGGCTAGCCGGCAGGGTGACCTGGACGCTGCGCTGGTAGGAGGCGCCGGCGCCGAGGGCGCCGACGTGGCTGAAGGCGCCCAGGTCGAGGCGCGTCGCCGTGCCGGCGGCGACGAGGGTGAGGCGGTCGCTCCAGGCTGAGGTATCGGTGGGGCCGATGCCCTGGTTGGAGATCGACCAGGAGACGGTGAGTGGTGCGCCATTCTGGCCGTTGGGGCTGGCGGTGACGGCGTCGACGACGAGGTCGGCGTAGGGGATGCGCATGACGTCGGTGGGATGGCCTGGCGTGGCCGTGTTGGCGGCGGCATCGGGGTACTCGTAGGCCTGGCGGCCGGCGTTGACCTCGACGATGACGTAACGGCGTTCGACGAAGCCGGCGGGCAGGGTGGCGATGAGGCTGCCGTCGTAGGTGACGCCGGGCGGGACCAGGCCGTGGTGCGGGACCTCGCCGAGCAACTGGTCGCCGCCGAGGCTGGTGTCGGCCGAGAGCCAGACGCGGTCGACCCAGGCGGCGGTGCGACCGGCGGCGCTGCCGACATTGCGGGCCTGCCAGGTGACCTGCAGATCCACGGGGTCGCCGATGAGCAGGGCCGGGGCGAGCACCTGGACCAGCTCGAGGTCGGGGTACTGGGCGCGGGTGACCGCCAGGGCGGCCGCGGCGCTGTTGTTGCCCTCGCCGGTGCCCTCGTTGATCAGGTTCGTGGCATCGGTGCGCACGCTGAGGGTATAGGCGCCGTCGCTGCCATCGGGCAGGACGACGTCGGCGCTGGCGTCGTAGGCGGCCGGGGCCGCCAGTCCGCCGCCGTGCTCACGCGTGGCCAGCAGGATCTCGCTGCCGCCGGCCGTCGGCCGAATCAGCACCCGGTCGAGCCAGGATTGGGTGGTGGCCCCGGTGCCGGTGTTGCTGACCCGCCAGACGACGGTGACGGTCTGGCCGGACAGCGCGGCGCTGGGGGCGCTGCTGATGGTGACGGTGAGGTCCGGGTGCCGCAGGTCCAGCGCGACGGCGCCGGTGGTCTGGTTATTGCCTTCGCCATCACGCTCATAAATAGAGGCAGCATAATCAGTTATAACTATAAGATCATAGAGTCCATCGGCCAGCGCCGGGAGGGTTACCGTGTGGCTCTGGGGGAGTGCTGTGGCCGGTGCGAGCGGCGTAGCGAGGCTGAACTCGGCCACTGGGGTCAGGGTGGTGGTGCCGTGCGGGGCGACATAGACGCGCTCCTGCCAGGGGGTGCTGATGAGGGTAGCGCCGGCGTTGCGGGTGGACCAGGTGACGGTGAGGGGAGCGCCGGGGGCGGGGGTGCCGCTGTGGGCGACCGCCTCGACGACGAGGTCGGGGACGGGTGCCAGGGCGATGCTGACCGGGCTTGGGCTGGCGGTGGCGTTATTGGTTTCGTCGAGTTCGGGGCTTTGGGCGAGCACATCGGTGACCACGAGGACGAACCAGTCGCCGCCGGCGAGGTCTTCGGGCAGGCGGACGGTTTCGCTGCGCGTGGTGGTGGCGGCGGGTGCCAGACTGCCGGTGCGCGGGAAGGTGCCGAGGACCAGATCCTCGCCCAGGGCGGCGTCGCGGGAGAGCAGGACGCGGTCGGACCAGGCCGTGACGGCGGTGGGAGCGGCGCCGGTGTTCTCGAGGCGCCAGGTGACGGCGAGGGTGTCGCCGGTGCGCCCCGTGGCCGGCGCCTGGACGGCGGCAACGACGAGGTCCGGAGCGTTGACGTAGAGGGGGATGGCGAGGGTGTTGTTGGCGTCATCCGTTTCGACCTGGCGGTTGCTGGCGTCGGTCTCGGCGATGAGGTAGAGACTGCCGGCTGGGCCGATGGGCAGGGGGGCGAAGGACTGTGCCTGGTAGTCGGCGCCGGGCGCCAGGGGGCTTTGAGCGGCGGCATCGTAGGTCGCCAGGAGGGCATCGCCGGCATCGACGCGGGTATCGGCAGACAGCCAGATGCGGTCGAGCCAGTCGCCACGGGCGGGGTTGCTGCCGTGGTTGGCGACGCGCCAGTCGAACTGGAGGCTGCGGCCCCAGGCGGCCTCGCCGGTGCTGGCGAGGTCGGTGGGGACGAGGTCGGGCGGTTCCTCCTGGGTGCTGGCGGTGACGACCGCGTTATCGAGCCCCCAGGCCTCGTCGCCGAGGCCCTGCAGGTTGAGGCCGCGGACGGTGAACACGGCGGTGTCGGCGCTGTGGGGGATGACGAAGGTGAGCGGGTAGACGGCGTCCATGGGCTGTCCGCTGAAGGTGTAGCCCAGGGTGTTATGGCTCAGGGCGCCGGTCGCCAACGGGAAGAGGGCCTCGGGGTAGCGGCGCGGGAAGGACTGTGTGGTGGCGCCGTAGAGGGCGAAGGTGGAAGAGAGCACGGTCTGGCCGTCGCAAGCGATCTCGACGAGGTCGGGGCCGGCGCTGCCGGAACCGTCCCAACTGAGCAGCGTGATCAGGTCGAGGTCGAGGGTGAGGTGGGAGTGGTCCGGCAGTCCGGCCACGGTGAGGGTGACGGTGTTGGCGCTGAAGGGTCCCAGGAAGGTTCGGCCGCCGGCGGGGGTGGTGGCGCGGGTACTGTGGGACCAGCCCGGGCCGACGCCGGTCTCGAAGTCAGCGGCGGCGACGGGGAGGTGGTCCAGGGCGACGGCGGTCTCGAGGCGGGCCACGTCGTGGCGCGAGGGATCTGTCGCCGCGGCCCGCAGGATGAGCGCGTCGCTAGCCCCCACGGCGACGCCGCTGCCGGGGCTGACCTCGAGGCGGATGACCTGCGCGGCGCCGGCGGCGAGGACGGGCGTCGTCCAGCCGGCGCCGTTGAGGCGGGCGGTGATGTCATTGCCGGCGGTGAGGTCGTCGTAGCCGGCGACCGTCCAGCCGTAGGCGCCGATGGTGCTGGTGATCGTGAAGGCTTCTGCGGAGGCATTGAGGTTGGTGACGTTGACGAGGTAGGCGACGGTCTCGCCGACGCGGGCGGCCTGGCTGCGCGCCTGGTTGTCCCCGGTGCTGGAGAAGAGGGCATAGCCGGCATAGCCCGGCTCGCCTTCCTGGGCGCAGGCGACGGCGAGATCCGGCGCGATGCGCTTGACGGTGATGAGGTGGCTGCGCTGGTTGTCGGCGGCGGACTCGTTCTTCTCGGGTTGGGCGTCGGCCTGATCGAGGCTCAGCAACAGGTACCAGCTCCCTGGCGGCACGGTGAGCGGCAGCATGACCCGGGCGCTGCGTTCGTAGCTGGCGCCGATGGCGAGGGCCGGGGTGCCGGCCGGGAGGCTGCCGAGGAGGGTATCGCCAGCGTCGAGGGTGGTATCGCTGGAGAGGTAGACCGCGTCGGACCAGGGCTGGGTGGTGTCGGCGTCGCCGTTGTTGCGGGCGGTCCAGGCGAGGGTCAGGGTTTGGCCGGGGAGGGCGGAGGTGGGCGGGGTGGTGCTGACGACGCTGAGGTTGGGCAGGAAGACCTCGAGCCGGGCGATGTAGGGATCGCCGGCGACGCCGTTGCCATCCTGGTCCAGGCCGCGGCCGAGGTCGTCGTTGATCTGCGGGCCGATGCGCAGTTCGTAGGTGCCGGGGGTCTCCTGGACCGCGAGCGTAAGCTGGTAGGAGCGGGTACCGGTACGGGTCAGCGCGGTGAGATTGGCCAGCGCTCCGGAGGGCGTGGTGAGGGTGATGTCCGCCAGGGTGAAGCTGCCAGCGGCGACGGGTTGGTCGAAGGTGATGTCGAGGCGGTCGAAGGCCTGGAAGACCTGGCCGGCGGGGACGGTGGTCTCGATGCGCGGACCGCGGCGGTCGAGGCTGAAAGCGGCGTGGCCGGCGACGGCCATGGCATTGCCGGCCGTATCCAGTACCGCCGGGCCGACGGTCAGGGCGTAGAGGCCGTCCTGGGTCAGGGCGCTGGTCAGGTTGAGAGTGAAGCGGTCTGGGCCGACGGTGGTGAGGTTGAGGCCGGTGCTGGGGAGGGTGGCGCCGCTGGGGTCGACGATTTGGAGATCGGCGAGGGTGAAGGTGGCCGGGTTGATGGCCTCGCTGAAGACGAAGCGGATCTGGGTGACGGCGGTATCGACGGTGCCGGCTGGGGTGACGGCGAGCAGGAAGGGCGCCGTGGTCTCGCTGCCGGCCGGGGCGTTGTCGACGGAGCCGTCGCCGCCCGCGCCCGGGCCGCCGCTGCCGCCGCTGGCCGCGACGTGGCCTGGGACCAGCGTGTTGGGGCCGGTGCAGTGGATGGCGATGCGGCCACCGCCGCCGGCGCCGGCGGGCGCGGCGCCGTTGCCGCCGTTCGCCGAGATGAAGCCGGCTCCGGTGAGGGTGCCGAGGGAGAACAGGAGGCCACCGCCAGAGCCGGCGCCGCTGGCATTGCCCCAGCCGCGGTCCTCGGCGTTGCCGCCGTTGGCGCGGACGGCGCCGTTGAGGGTGAGGCTGCCCGCGGTGAGGCGGGCGTAGCCACCGCCGGCATTGGCGGTGGCGATGTTGCCAGCGCCGCCGCTGCCCGGTTCGGTGGGCAGCGTGGCGCTGCCGTACAAGGCGTTGCTGGCGCCGCCGGAGGCGACGCCGAGGCCGCCGTAGCTGGCGCCGGAGTAGCCCGTGGCGCCGCCCGTGGTGCTGTTACCGGTGGCGCGTCCGGCGAGATAGCCACGGCCGGAGACATCGATGAGACCGCCATCGTCCACGGTCAGCGCGCCGGTGACGCTGAGATCGAGGCCGGCGGTCAGGGCGGCACTGCTGGGCAGGTGGGTGAGGGTGGCCCCGGCGAGGATGTCGAGGGCCACAGCCTGGATGGGCATGGGGTGCTGGGCGGCGGCCGTGACGCCGGTGCCGGCCAGGATCAGATGCTCGACGCTGAAGGACTCCTGGTCGGGCAGGCCCAGCGGCGTCCAGGCCCCGGCGCCGAGGGTGCGGCCGCGACTGTCGATGCGCAGGACACCGGCGCCGGTCGTGGGTTTGAGGAAGACGGTGCCGCAGGAGGCTGGGCCCCAGCCGGCGTCGCCGGGCAGGGCTTGGACCTGCGTCAGGTCGAAGTCGGCGGCGTCGTCATAGAAGATGGCGACGCGGCCACCGCCGCCGCGCGGCCCGTTGTTGCCGCCGTCGGCCTGGATGGTGCCGCTGCCGGCGAGGCTGCCGACGGTGAGGCAGAGGCCGCCGCCGGCGCCGCCGCCGGCGTAGTTGCCCCAGCCGCGGTCCTCGCCACTGCCGCCATTGGCGCGGAGGGCGCCGTCGAGGTGCAGGATGGCGGCACTGAGGCGGATGAGGCCGCCGCCGGCATTAGCGACGCTGATGTTGCCGGCGCCGCCGGCGCCGAGCTCGGCGGGGTCACGGTAGTCGCCGTAGACCTCGTTGGTGGTGCCGGCGTCGCTGCTGCCATAGCCGCCATAGCTGGCCGAACTGCGGCCCGAGGCGGCGCCGCTGGTGGTATTGCCCAGCGTATGGTTGGCCAGGTAGCCGCGGGCGCTGACATCGAGGGCGGCGGTGGCGTCGACGGTGAGCGTGCCCGCGACCGTCAGCAGCAGGGAGAACTCGTTGGCGGCGTCGGTGGGCCGGTGGGTGAGGACGGCGCCGTTGAGGACACTGAGGTTGGTGGCGCTGACGGGCATCTGGTGGTGCGGGGCTGCGACCACGTTGGCGCCGCTGAGGATGACGTCCTCGGCGGCGAAGGTGGCAGCGGAGTCGACGCCGAGCGGGGTGTAGTTGCCGGCGGCGACGGCGCGCGTCTTGGCGTCGATGCGGAGCACGCCGCGGGCGGCCTTGGCGGCGCTGTTCTGGAGGTAGACGGTCCCGCAGGCCGCCGCGCCCCAGCCGTCTTTGCCGGGCAGGGCCTGGACGCGGTCGAGGTCGAACCTGGTGGCGTCGTCATAGGTGAGGGCGACGCGGCCGCCGCCGGCGCGGGGGCCGTAGCCACCGCCATCGGCCTGCACCAGGCCGGTGCCGCCCAGGCGGCCGACGGTCAGGCGGATGCCGCCGCCCGCACCGCCACCGGCGTGATTGCCCCAGCCGCTGTCTTGGCCATTGCCGCCGTTGGCGCGGACAGCGCCGTCGAGTTGCAGGGCGGCCGCCGCGATGCGGACGAGGCCACCGCCGCGGTTGGCGACGGCGATGTTGCCGGCGCCGCCGGCGCCGAGTTCGTTGGGGTTGCGGTAGTCGCCGTAGACGTCGTTGGTCGTCCCCGCGTCACTGACGCCATAGCCGCCGTGCGAGGCCGAGCTGCGTCCGGAGGCGGCGCCGGTGGGGGTGTTGCCGAGGGTGCGGTTGGGGAGGTAGCCGCGGCCGCTGACGTCGACGGCGGAGGCCGGGTCGAGGCGCAGGTAGCGCCCGAGTTCGAGGTCGAGGCGGTACTCCTGCGTGGTGGTGGCGGCGGGATGTGTCAAGGTGGCGCCGTGGAGCAGGTCGACGGAACCGAAGCGGTGAGGGCCATCGACGGTGAGCGTGGCGCCGGCCACGGCGATGGCCCAGCCTTCGTAAGTGAGCGTCGCCGTGGTGATCTGGAGGTCTGTCACCAGCAGCAGGGCGCGGAAGACGTCCGTGGTCTCGCCGGGGGTGCCGTTACCCTCCTGGTCCATCCGTTCGCCGGTGGCGGCAGCGAGGTCAGGGCCGAGCAGCAGCGTCAGCGGGCCGCTGAGGGTGAGTCCGCTGAGATCGAGACCGACGACGCAGGGGTTGAGGAGGGTCGGGGCGGGGTGGAAGACGCTGCCGGTACCGTCGGTGAGGGTGACATCCGCGGCGCCGAGCGTGGCCGGGTCGAGGGGTCGGTTGAAGACGATCTCCAGAGCCTGGAAGGGGGCGGTCGCCGGACCGCGGGCCTCGAGGCGCTCGGCGCGGAGGCCGGCAACGGGCGCTGCGACGTGCAGGGTGGCGGTGAGGCGGTCGGCGGGATCCTCGCCGTTGTTAGCGTCGCCGTCCTGGTTCATCGGGTTACCGGCGAGGTCCGTGAGGTTCGGGCCGAGGCGAAGCGTGGTGTCGCCCGTTGCCCACAGCGGTTCGAAGGTGATCTCGAAGACGGTGCCGATCGGGCTGGCGGCGTCTTGCGGGGTGACCGCGGTGGCGTTGCCAAGCGGCGTCCCGTCGGCGGCGTGGAGGGTGACATCGGCTGGGGTGAACTCGGCGACGATGATGGCCTCCGAGAAGACGACCCGCTGGCGGTAGAGGGGCGCCAGGACGCTGACGTCGGCGCGGGCCGTCGGGCCTTGGGTGTCGATGGTCAGGGCCAGTGTCGCCGTCGTCGCGTCGCCGAAGACGGGAAGGAAGCCGACCTGCAGGCTGTAGGTGCCGTCGGCGAGGGGCGCGGCCGGCGTGAAGGAGTAGGTCCCGGCGGCGGGAGCGTTGGTGCTGTCGTCGGCGGTGCCATCGCCGTCGAGGTCGATCTCGAGGCGACCGGCGCGGTTGACGGTGACGTTGAGCGTGGGCGAGGAGCGGCTGGTGATGGTGTCCGTCGAGGAATACCCAGAGTCCTGCGCGGCAGGAAGTTCCAGCGTGACCGCGGCCGGAGCGGTTTCCGACCACAGGGTTCCCACGACCACGTCGGCGCCGTTGCCCAGGGCATTACCGGCGAGATCGGTGATGCCGGCGGTGCCATCGAGGCGCACTTGCAGGAGACCGTCGGGCAGGGGAGCCGAGAGGTGCAGGATGGCGGTCTGGGTACTGGCGTCCCAGGCGACAGCGACGAGCAGGGCCGCGAGGTTGGTGTCGTCGGCGGTTTCGAAGAGCCGGTCCGCGCCCGCCGCGAGGAGTTGCCAGAAGCCGGGGGTGGTGACGGTGGCGGCGTCGAGTCCGCCGAGGTCGAGGAAGCGGACGCGCAGGACGCGCTGTTCGGCCTGGGGGGCGAGGCCGGTCCAGGCCGGGGCCTGGGCGGGGACGAGATCGCCGAGGCGGGCGCTGTGGCCGGGGCTGACGGCGTCGGCCGCGGTCAGGCCGAGGCCCTCGTCGAGGCGCCAGTAGCCGACCAGGCCGGCTTCGTTGCCTGCGAGTGACCGGCGCTGGTCCGCCGCGATCTCCGCCGACGAGCGCGCCTGGTTCCAGATGCGGACCTCGTCGAGGTACCCGGGGAAGAACTCGATGGTACTGCCGAGGCTGCCGCGGTAGAGGGCGCCGAGGGCCAGGGGGAGGTTGGTATCCAGGCTGCCGAGGGCGGCGCTGGGCTGCGTCGCCGTGAGGCTGCCATCGACGTAAAGGCGCAATTCTCCAGCGCCCCGGTCGAGAACGCCGGCGACATGATGCCAGGTGTTGAGGCTGGGTTCGGCGCTGCTGGCGGTGAGGTTGGCGGCGCCGCTGGAGACTGTGAACTCGAGGGTGCCGCCGGTGAGGCGCAGGCCGTAGCCGGCGTCGGCGGGAGCGCCGCTGGCGCTGAGGCCCTTGTTGACGATCCTGGCGTTGGCGGTGCTGGCGCTGGTCTTCAGGAACCAGGCCTCGACGGTGAGGCTGGCGCTGCCGGCATCGAGGACGTCGCCCAGGGTGACGACGTCGTTGCTGCCGTCGAGGTTCAGCGCCGTACCGAGGGCCGGGTTGGCGAGGCCGTCGGGGAGAACAGACCAGGTGGGCCGCGCCGTGGCGCTGCCGCCGCCGAGGGTCCCCGGGTGGCCATTGCCGGAGGCGTCGGCCACGGTCTCGCCGGCGGCGTCATCGAGGGGCCAGAAGCCGACCAGGCCAGGCTGCGGCGGGACGATCCCGGTGAGCAGGTCGGCGCCGACTTGTAGGGCGTTGCGGGCGGTGTTCCAGAGGGCGACGCGGGCCAGGGCGCCGCTGAACGGGGCGTTCGCCCCCTGCCGATTGCCGATCTGGAGCTGGTTCTGGCTGGCGCTGGCATCGCCGATGCTGCCGCTGCCGGCGTAGAGATGGACGCGGGCGCCGTTGGCGTAGCTGGTGACCGTGCCACGGTCGTAGACCACGGCGAGGTGGGTCCACTGGTTCGGTGGCGGAGTGTAGCCGGTGCTGACCCAGGCCCAGCCTGGCGTGGTGTTGGCGAAGGCCCAGCGCAGGCTGCCGTCGTTGAGATCGAGTTCGTATTCCCCTTCCTTGTTGATCAGGGTGCGGGAGCCGGCGGTGGCAGTGGGGAAGACCCAGGTTTCGAGGGTGAGCGTGTCAGTCATCACGAACAGCGGATCTTCGCCGACCAGTACCCGGTCGCTGGCGCCGGCAAAGCGCAGCGCCCGATTGGGGGCGGGTGTGACCACCGGGCCGAGGGTGTCGATGATCACGGTGCGCTCGACGGTGACGCTCATGCCGAGGATGGGGACGAACGCCACCGAGACCGTGTGGGCGGCGTTGGCGGCGAAGGGTGTGGCCGGCACGAAGGCGTAGGTGCCGGCGCTGCTGACGTCGCGCGTCTGCTCGGGGGTGCCATCGCCATCGACGTCGACGGCGAGGGTACCGGCGCGGTCGACCACGACATCGAGGGTGGGCTGGGTCACGGTGGTGATGGCGTCGCTGCTGGAGGCGCCGGTATCGTCGGCGGCGGCGAGGCGGACGGTGACCGCCGGCAGGCCGGTGGTGACGGTGACAGCGGGGGTGAGGTAGTCGAAGCCGCTGGCGAGGGGATTGCCGGCCAGATCGGTAATCATGTGAGCGGCCAGGATCTCGAGCCGGTAAGCATCGGTGGGCAGGGGTTCAGTCAGCAGCACCGTGGCCCGCCGTGCGGGGGCGTCATAGAGCACTGCGGACAGCCGGTCGGTGACATCGCTCTCATTGCCATCGCCGAAGCTCAGATCGCCGCCGCTGGCGACGAGACGGTAGGCGGCCAGGTTCTCCACCGTGGCGGCAGCGAGGCCGACCACGTCGGCGAGGTCCAGCCAGAGGCGGGTGGTGTCGATGGGGGCGGCGGAGCCGGACCAGGCGGGCTGGGTGGTGGCGTTGCCGCTGCCGAGGGTGGCGGCGCCGGTACCGACCAGGTTCTGGGCGGTGGCCCCGAGCCCATCGGTAAAGGGCCAGCAGGCGAGCAGATTGGTTTCGCTGCCGGCGGCGCGGGTGAACATGGCCGCGCGGATCTGGGTGGCCGAGCGGGCGCCCTGCCAGACGCGCAGTTCGGTCAGTTGGCCGCCGAAGGCCTGGCTCGGGTCGAAGCTGCCGCCGATGGAGTCCTGGTCCTGGCCACAGAGGAAGCCGCCGGCGGCCAGGGCGAGGGCGCCCAGGCTGACGGTCTGAGCGCCCAGGGCGTCGCCGTCGAGGTAGCCGAGCACCTGTCCGGCGGCGGCATCGCGGACGATGGCCAGGTGGTGCCAGCGGCCGTCGTTGAGGGTCGGGGTGGTCCAGGAGACCGCGTTGGGCGAGCCGTCGGTGGAGAAGGCCACCGCGGTGGGGCCGATCCCCAGCAGCAGGGCGTTGTCGTAGCCCGAGCGCGCTCCGCTGAGGAGGTAGCGCGTGCCGGTGGCGGTGGTACGGAACCAGAGCTCGAGGGTGAAAGCCAGCCGGCCGTTGACCACGGCTGCGGGGAGGAAGGCGACGTCGTCGGCGCCGTCGAATTGCAGGGCGCCGGCGGCGAGCAAGGCGCTGACGGTAGGCGCGGTGAGGTCGATGTCAAAGCTGCCGACGTAGTTGTCGGCGAGGCCATCGCGGTTCTGGTCCAGGGGCAGTCCGAGGTCGTCGCGGATGCCGGTGACGGTGCCACCGAAGACGGTGAACTGGTAGCGGCCTTCAGGCAGTGCCGTCGCCGTGGTCAGGGTGACGGTGGTGGTGCCGTCGCTGTAGGTAGGGGTGAGGGCGATAGCGGTGTCGTCGGCGCCGCCGGGGGCGTGGTCGGCGCCGAGGTGCAGCAGCTCGTAGGACGAGGTGGCGCGGGCGGCGGCGCCGAGGACGGCCTTGGAGAGGGTGACGGTGAGGGTAGTCAGGGCGGCATTGGGGGTGGCGCCGACGGGGGTCATGGCGGTCACCTGCGGGCCGTCGATCTGGACGGTGATGGTGGTCTGGTAGCGGTCGTCGGTGGCCTCGCCGTTGCTGCCATCGCCATCCTGATTCATGGCATTGCCGGCGAGGTCGAGGGTGGCGGGGGCGACGGTGAGGGCGTAGGTGCCGATGGCGGCCTGGGGCGCGAAGCCGAGGCGGAGGACGGCGGCGCTGGGGCGCGAGACGGCGGTGATGGGGATGGCGCCGGCGGGGCCGGTGAGGGAGAGGGCGGCCGGGGTGAGCGAGCCGCCGAGCACGGGTTCGTCGAACTCGAGGTCGAGGGTGCTGCCGAGGAACTGGTGGATCTCGCCGCCCGGGGTAGTGCTGAGCAGGCGTGGGCCGCCGCGGTCGACGACGAAGGTGAGATAGGCGTCGGTCTGGCCGCTGGCCGGCAGCAGCGCATTGCCGGCCAGGTCGCGCAGGCCGTCCACGGCACGGACCGCCAGGCGGTAGGTATCGCCGGGCAGCGGGGCGGTGAGCGTCAGGCGCAGGGCGTTGCTGCCGGCCTCGAGGTGCACGCCGCCGAGGGTGACCTCGGTTTCGTTGCCGTCGTCAAAGGTGCCATCGCTGCCACTTGCCCACAGCCGCGCCACGCCTGCGGTCACGGTCGCCGGATCGAGGGCGGTGGCGTCGCTGAGCAGGACGCTGAGGGTCTCGGGTCCGGCCAACGGCGGGGCGGCGGCGGACCAGGTGGGGTAGCGGGCCGGGTCGCCGTTGCCGAAGACACCGGCGGCGCTGCTGCCGGCGCTGGCGACATCGTAGGCGCGTGTGCCGGTACCTTCGCATAGGGGCCAGTAGCCGACCAGCCCAGACTCGCTGCCACTGAGGCTGCCGGCGCGGTTGGCGGCGATCTCGGCGGGGGTGCGGACGGTGTTCCAGAGGCGGAATTCGGCGACCATGCCGTAGGCGTACTCGTCGCCGCCCGAGGGGTTGTAGCCCAGGTAGAGCGGCTCGCCGTCGGTGTCTTTGAGGGCGGTCGAGTAGGCGACGGTGCCGATGGTTTGGCCATCGAGGTAGAAGACGGCCTGGCCGGCGCTGCGGTCGTAGCTGAGGGCGACGTGATGCCACTGGTCGAGGGTCGGGACGATGGCCACGGATACCCCGGTGCCGTTGGCGACGAAGTTGAAGCCGCCGGTTTGGTGGATCTGCAGGGTCCAGCCGTAGTCGCCGGTGGCCTCGTACTTGTCGAACACGGAGAACCAGTTGCTGTACCACTGATCGATGTAGATCCAGGCTTCCATGGTGAAGCGGCTCGTGGTCTCGATCTGGTCGAGGGCGGCGCTGTGGGGGATGGCGAGGTAGTGGCTGCCGTTGACGGCGATACTGCCGGTCCGCCGGTTTTGGCGCACGGCGCTCAGTTGCGGCGCTGTGGTGTCGATGACGATGGGCAGTGTTGTTTCTGCCCCGTCGCCGAGCCACGGCGTCAGGCGAGCACGGACCGTGTAGGCGCCTTCGGCGTAGGCGGCGGGCGGGGTGATGGCGTAGGTACCGGCGGCGGCTGCCGGCTGGCTGACCTCGAAGGTGCCATCGTTCTGGAGGTCGACCGCGAGGGTGCCCCGGCGGTTGACGGTGATGTCCAGGACGGGGGTGGTCACGGCCGTGATCCCATCGTTGGGGCTGGCGCCGCTGTCCGCGGCCGGGGCGAGGCGCGCGCTGATGGTGGCTGGGGCAGTGGCGACCGGGAAGGTGCTGGAGACGACGTCCAAGCCGCCGGCCAGGGGGTTGCCGGCGAGGTCGCGCGGCGCCTGGGCCCCGACGATGCGCAAGCGGTAGTAATCGTCGCTGAGGGCGGCGGCGAAGTGCAGCGTGGCCAGGCCGTAGGCATCGAGGGTGACCGTGGTCGGGGCCCCGATGAGGAGGTCGTCGCGGGTAGCGAAGACGCCGTCGCCGCCGCTGGCAGTCAGTTCGTAGGCAGCGGGGTTGGTGACCGAGGCCGGGTCCAGGCCCGCGGTCTCCGCGATGACGAGCTGCAGGGTGGCGGTATCGGTGGGATAAGCGCCGGGGGTCCAGGCGGGCAGGGTCGGGGCGCTGCCGTCGCCGAAGCTGCCGTTGCGGCCGTTGCCGCTGTGGTCGTAGGCGACCGTGCCGGCGCCTTCGTTCAGCGGCCAGAAGCCGAGCAGGCCGCTGGCGGTGGCGCTTGGGGGAGCGCTGACCAGGGCGGCGACCTCGCCGGCGCTGAGGGCGCGGTCCCAGATCTGGACATCGCGGATGCCGGCGTTGAGGTACTGGCCGTCGTAGCGCCGGGCGATGTAGAGCGGGCCGCTGCCGTTGCCGGGGGCGCCGAGGGTCCAGGTGGCCGGGGCGTTGACGAGGATGCCATTGACGTAGACACAGAGGTAACCCGTGCGGTCGAAGGTGCCGGCGATGTGGGTCCAAGTGCCGAGGGGAATGGTGCCGCCGCTGCTCTCGAGGGCGCTGCTGCCGGTCTGCGTCCAGACGGAGAGGCCGGCGGTGCGCGCGTCATTGATATACAGGGCGAACTCGTAGGCGCCGTCGGCGGCCTTGGCGATGATCGGCTGGCGGGTCTGGGAGTGGGCATCGGTGTTGACGGCGCCGAGGTTCACCCAGGCCGACAGGGTGAGCTGGCCGCTGTCGGCCGGCGGGCTGAGGTCGTAGGGGATGGTCAGATAGTCGCTGGTGCCATCGAAGCTGAGGGTGGGCGGGCGGTAGGTGACCCCGGCCAGGGCGGGCGGGGTGGTGTCCACCAGCAGGTCCAGCGTGGTCTGGGCCGTGGCGCCACTCCAGGCGGTGAACCAGGCAGTGAGGCGTCGGCGCCCGTCCGCGAGGTCGGTGAGCGGCGTGGTGCTGTAGGTTCCGGCCGCGCTCGCGGTCAGGGTCCGGTCGGCGTTGCCATCGCCATCGCTGTCGATGGTGAGGGTGCCCGCCTGATTAACCGTGATCTGGAGGGTCGGCAGGCGGACGGCGGTGATGCGGTCGTTGGCGGAGGTGCCGGTGTCATCGGCTGGGCGCAGGGCCAGGCTGACGGCGGCGGGCGCGGTCGCCAGCGGCGCGGCGGGGCTGTCCAGGTCCTGGCCGCTGACCAGGGCATTGCCGGCCAGGTCGCGGACGCCGTCGGCGGCAAGGCGGAGGCGGTACCAGCCCGCCGGGAGCAGACTGGGGAAGAGGAACAGCGCCGTGCCGCTGTCCTGGTCCCAGAAGACGCCCTGGAGTTGGCTGGTGAGGTCGAGGTCATCGGCGTTGCCGAAGCGCCCATCCGGCCCGGCGGTAAGCACGCGGTAGGTGGCCGGGTTTTCGACGGTGGCCGGGTCGAGGCCGCCGGCGTCGTCCAGCAGGAGGAAGAGCCCGGCGGGATCGGCGACGAGGGCCGGCCCCGGGGAGAGGACTTCCGGATTGTTCAGGGCGGTGTAGAGCTGGATCTCGCCGGCCGCGTAGGCGTTGTCGCCGCTGAGTGCCTGCAGGCGGACAAAGCGGGCCCAGAAGCGTTCGACGTCGAGGCCGGCGACGTACTCTGCATCGCCCGCGATCGAGCTCATGGTGTCCATGCCGTTGCTGATCTCGCCGAAGCTGGGTTCGATGATGACGACCGGGGTGAAGGTGATGCCGTCGCGCGAGGCGCTGAGCAGGTAGCGGTCGTTGTTGTCGATGGCGAGGGTGACGTCAGCGATGGGCAGGACCTGGCCGAGGTCGACGGTGAAGGTTGCCAGGAGGGTGGTCCAGTAGACGTTGGTGGCGTTGGTGTAGCCGGAGCCTTCGGTCGGGAAGGCGCCGTTGGTGAGCAGCGTGGTGCTGTTGGTGTAGGTCGGCGTGCTGGTGACGGCGAGGGGAGTCAGGCTCTGCCGGCTGAGGGGAGTGGCGGCCGCGACGCCGGCGCCGAGGGTGCCGTGGTGCGCGCCCGGGCCGGCGTCCGGGACCGTACCGCCGGGGGCGGTTAGCCCAGTCCAGTAGGCCAGGAGGCCGGCTTCGCGGCCGCAGAGCGCCTGGCGTCGGAAGCCCTGGAGTTGGCTGGCGCTGCGGGCGGTGCTCCACAGGCGCACGTCGCTGAGCTGTCCGGCGAAGGGCCTGGCCATCGCGGCGTCGAGGCCGAGGCGCAGGGCGACGGCCGAGTCGGTTGGGACCGCGTCGGCGAGGGCCAGGGTTGCGGCCTCGGTGCCGTTCACGTAGAGCCGCAGGGCGGCGCCGTCGTAGGTGACCGCGAGGTGCGTCCAGGTGGCGCTAGGGAGGGCAGTGCCGGCCTCCAGCGTGCGGGTGCCCTTGCTGCCGTCGTTGACCTCGAAGAAGGGGTTTCCCGTGGCCCGCAGGCCGAGCACGTAGCCGTCGCCGCTGCCGGCGCCGGCGGTCTTGGCGACGAGGGCGCGGTCGGTGCCGGCGATGACGCTTGGGTTCACCCAGACTTCGAGGGTGAACTGCGGGTGCAGGTCGAGGTCGGCATGGTCCGCCATCTGCACGACGTCGTCGACGCCATCGAACTGCAGGGCCGGTCCGCCGGTCGTGCCGGTGAGGGTCGGGGCGCGGGTGTCGATGAGCAGCCGGGTGCCGCAGAGGATGGGGCTGCCGGTCAGTGGCGTGAACAGCACCGTGGTGTCGTAGGTACCATCCGCCAGCGGCGCGACCGGCGTGAACGGGTAGGTCCCGGCGGCGGCGACAGTCTGGGTGAACTCGTAGGTACCGTTGCCGTCGATATCGACCTGGAGGGTGCCGGCCGCCGAGACTGTGACGTCGACGGCGGGCTGGGTGTCGGCGGTGATGCCGTCGTGGTTGGCGGCGCCGCTGTCGTCGGCCGCCGCGACGCGCACCACGGCGCTGGGCGGAGCCGCCAGGGTGATGGCGACCGGGGCGCTGTTGTCGGTGTCGTTGCTCTCGATCTGACTGGCGTCGTCGTCGGTCACGAACAAGAGAAAGGCAGGGCCCAGGGGCAGGTCGGTGAAGGTGGAGATGCCGATGTCGGCCGCCGTGCTGTCATAGCCCCAGCCGTCGCCGCCGGCGCCGACCAGGAAGTCCACCGTGTCGCCCGGGTTGAGGCTCAGGGTGGCGGCGTAGCTCTTGGGGTCGCCGTAGCCGGTGATCACGGCGCTGAACAGCTCGCGGCGCCCGCGCCAGACGGCGACGTCCTTCTTGCGCGTTCCCGCGGAGGCATTGTGTCCCGAGAAGGTGACGTCGATGCGGTAGGTGCCCGTCGCCGGGGCGGTCCAGCGTGTGATGCAGTATTCCGCCGCCGCGCCGGGGTGCATGGAGAGCAGATTGGGCGTGTAGGTGAGTTGGCCGCTGGTGGTGACGATGGCGCTGGTGCCGGCGTTGTGGGTGACGTTGGCGCCGGCGGCGCAGTTCCAGACGTCGATCAGGTTAGCGTCGCGGCCGGAGCTGCTCATGGCAACAAAGGGGCTGCCCTTGGTCGTCGACCAGCCATAGCTCCACTCGCCGGCCGGGTTGGCGGCGGTGCTGAAGGCGCTGCCGGCGTCGCTGCGGCGGGCGAGGGTGATATTGATGGCGCTGCGTTCGTAGGCGGCGCCGGCCGCCAGGGGTTTGCGGTCGCTGGCACTGAGGCGGGTGAGGCGGCTGTCGCTGGCGTCGAGGGTGGCGTCAGTGGAGAGGTAGACGGCGTCGGACCAGTCGCCGGCGGCAGCGCCGGTGCCGGTGTTGGTGACGGTCCAGGTCACGGGGACCGTCTGTCCGGTGCTGGCGGGGCCGGGGTCGTTGCCGGCGATGGTCAGGTTGGGGGCGCCGGCGACCAGGTTGAGCAGGTAGACGTCCGCGGGCTCGCCATTGAGGCCATTGTCGTTGTGGTCGGCGAGATTGCCCACGCTGTCGGTCCAGTTGGGGCCGATGCCCAGGACGTAGGTTCCGGCGGCGGCCTGCGCCTGGAAGTAGACCGTGAGCGTGTCGGTAGCCACCGTGACCCCGGTGATCTGGTTGAGCAGAGGGGTGCCGGCAGGGCTGGTGAACTGGACGATGTCCGCCGTGGTCAGGGTGGCGGCGACGATGGGCTCAGAGAGGCGTAGGACGACACTGGTGAAGGGCAGCCCAACCGGCAGGGTGGTGACGACCGCCGCGAGAGTGGGGCCGCGCAGGTCGAGGGTCAGCGTCAGCGTGACGGCGGTCAGGCTGGCTCCGGCGACGCTCGTCAGCGCGCCGTCTGCCAGGGAGAAGGTATGCGGGCCGGCGGTGGGGGTGACCGGGCCGAGGGTGAACTCGACCGTATTGCCGTCGATCAGGGTTGCGGCCGCGGCGGCGGGCGCCCCGTCCAGCAGCAGATCCGTGGCCGCCAGCGAGGCGGGCAGCACGGTGGCGGACAGCTCGAAACGGAGGCTGGCCGGGTAGGCGTTGAGGGTGCTGCCGGTGGCCGGCGTCGTGGCGGTAACGGTGAGGGTACCCGCGGGTGGCGGCGTGGGTGTGGCGCCGGTCAGGCGGAGCAGAATGGTGCCATTGCCCGAGCGTGAGGTGACCACGGCCCGGAAGCTGCCCTCGCTCCCGGTCACGGCGTAGTTCAGACGGGCATTGCGGCCATCCTCGGCGCCGTTTTCATTGGTGCTCAGCAGGGCGCCGGCGGCATCGTAGAGGGTGATGGCGGGGTCGGGCCGGTTGGCGGGGTCGGCGCTGCCATCGAGTGGGGTAAAGGTCTCGAGGGTGAGGTTCTGACCGGTCTGCGCCGTGAAGGTGCCCTGGAAGGTGGCCGAGCGCGGCGTGGTTGAGGTGGCGATGACGCGGAGGGTGTAGTTGCCGGTGCGGCTGCTGTAGCCGCGGGCCTGCACGTAGTAATCGCCGGTGTAGGTGCTGCCGGAGCCGCCGAGGGTGTACTGGATATGCGAGTTCCAGGAGCCGCTGCCGCCATCGTCGTCAGCGCTCAACTGGGTACCGGCGTTGTTGGTGAGGTAGAGGTAGGTATCGAAGCCGCCCATATCGATGGTGAGCGTATCGCCGGGGGCGGCCTGGACACGAAAGTAATCGATTTCATAGGCGATGGGGATAGCGCCGGTGAGTTGGGCGGTGTAAGTACCATCGCCGTTGTCGGCGAAGGCATTACGCAGATCGTTGGCGGTTGCCGGGGTGTCGTTGGGTTCGGTTTCGGCGGTCACCACGGTCTGGGCCTGGGTGGAGCCGAGACAGCGGCCGCTGTCGTCGAGGCTGGCGCTGGCGGTGCCGGCGCTCGTGGTCTGTGCCGCGAGGGTGGCCTGGCGGGCGATGAGCAGCGCATACTCGGCGGCGGCAGCACCGGTGACACGGGCGACGATGGCCCCCGTGGTGGCCGCGGTGAGGGCAGGGATGACCAGGTTACCGCCGGTTCCCGGCACGGCGACCGCGAGTTCGGTACCGAGGGCATCGAGCAGCGCCAGTCGGCAGTTCGGGGCACCGGTTCCGGCCAGGACCAGGGAGAGGGTCTCGCCGGCGCTGGTTGTCCACTGGAACGAGTCGGTGTCGCTGGCGGTTTCGAGCTTGCCGAGGGCTGCGGCGCGCTGGACATTGGCGGGCAGATCGAGGCGGGTTGGGGCGAGGTTTTCGGCGGCGCTCGGGGCGTCGTTGGCGGTCCCGCCGTAGCGCTCGGCCTCAGCGAGGGCGTTGAGGATGAGGTCAACGCTGTACGCGCCGCTTCCGGAGAGCGGCAGCAGATGCACGGTCCAGGCTCCGGTGGTAGGCAGCGGCGCTGCCTGGAGCAGGGCGGTGGTGCCGCTGGCGTTCTCGGCGCTGGCGACGAGGGTGTTGGCAGCGTCGCGGAGTTCGGCGCGCAGGCGCAGTGTCGTACCGGTGGCGGCGGTGGCCACGACGGTCAGGGTCTGGCCGCCTTGGACGCTGCAGGCGACCGGGTCGTCGGCGTCGCCGGCCGGGAGGTGTCCGAAACCACGGCGGCGGTAGACCAGGCCGTTGCCAGGGGCCTCGTTCGCGAAGCCGATCTGCAGGCCGTGGGTGTTGTTGGCATCGGTCTGCTCGGGCAGGGCCAGGGCCGCATCCGTGCTCAGCAGCAGGTAGCGGCCTGGCGGGGCAGCGGCCGGGATGGTGATCGCGGCCGAGCGCGTGTAGGAGGCGCCTGCCGCCAGGTCCATGCCGGTCAGTGCGGTTTCGGCCAGGACGGTGTCGCTGGCATCGGCCACGGCATCGCTGGAGAGCAGGAGGCGGTCGACCCAGGCGCCGCTGGCGGTGGCGTTGCCCTGGTTGAGGACGCTCCACTCGAGGGTGAGGGTGGCGCCGGGAGCCAGGGTGGCCGGCGCTTCCAGATCGGGTAGCAGATCGGGTGCCGGCGTGACGAGGGTGGCGGTGTAGCGGTCGGCGACCTCGCCCCAGGCATTGTTGCCGTTCTGGTTGACGCCGTTGCCGGCGAAATCGCGGATATCGGTACCGAGGACGAGGGTGTAGGTCCCGGGGGTGGTCTGCGGGGTGAAGGCGATGGTGTAGACGTTGCCGCTGCCGGTGACGGACTGCACGGCGCTGGTCAGGCTGGCGCCGGCCGGGTTGGTGAAGGAGACGATGTCGGCGCTGGTGAAGGTGGCGGGGTTGATGGCGTCGACGAAGGTGATGGTGACCCGATCCAGGGGCAGGGTGGCGTCGCTGGCCGGGGCATGGGAGAGCACGGTGACGGGGGTGACGTCGGGGCTGCCGGTGGCGCCGCTGAGGCTGAGTACGTACGGCCCGATACCGCTCTGCGCCAGGATCTTGACGCGGCAGGTGCCGGCGTCGGCGGCGGCGGCCGTGTAGGTGAGTCGGGCATTGCGGCCGTCGGGGGCGCCATTGCTGTCCGCGGCGATGAGGGTGCCGTCCTGACGGTAGAGTTCGAGGGCCGGGTCGAGAGTGCTGTTGGGCTCGCCGACTGGGGTGAAGGGGCTGGCGGTGGTGAGGGTCAGGGCGTCGCCGGCCTGGACGGTGACGGCGTAGAGGTCCGGGTCGGCCGCGCTGACCTCGCCGACCAGGAGGCCGGTCGGGGGGAAGGGCTCGGGCAGGTCCATGGCGTTGTTGGCGCGCTGCTCGTTACCCGCCTGGCGCAGGACCAGCAACGTCTGGCCCGCGACGTTGGTGCCGGAGATGCGGATGGTGTAGGGCGCGCTGCTGGGGACGGTGAAGGCCGGGAGTACGCGCAGGGTGCCGACGCCGGCCGCATAGCCGGTGCGGAGCAGCGTACCGTCGGCAGCGAAGAGTTCCAAGGTACGGGCCACGTTCAGCGCCAGGTACAGCCGCTCGCCGGCGGTCAGGTCCACCTGGTAGACATCGTCGCCGGTCGGGGTGGTGAAGGCCTCGGCCACCGCCAGGCAGGTGGCGCCGCCGCCGAGGGCGACGGCGGTGCTGGCAGAGAGCGGCTGGGCGGTGGCCACGGTTTCATTGGCGCCGGTCCCGGTCCAGTCGGCGTCCAGCAGGGTATTGAGGGCGAGGAAGACATCGTAGGTCCCGCTGCCGGCCAGGCTGGTGCAGCGGATGGTGTAGGAACCCGCGCTGGCGACGGGGAGGGCCTGGAGGGCCAGGCGCTGCTCCGGCAGGCTGGCGGTGGCGGTGCCGAGGATGGTGCCGTCCGGCGCCAGGAGCTCGAGACGGGCGGTGAGGGCGGCCGCGGGGCGGAGGACGAGGTTGGCGGCGATCCCGGCCTCGAGATCGACGGTGAACTCATCGACGTCGCCGGGGCTGGCGAAGTCGGCCGTCTGGAGGCCGCTGTAGGCCGGCCCGCCGACCGGGCCCCGCGCGCTCAGGGGGCGGGCGAAGGCGAGGCTGTAGGTCAGGGCGAGGCTGTCGAGGGCGGGCAGGCCGGCGCGGGTGTCGGCCGTGAGGACGACGCGGTACTGCACGAAGCGTTGGCCATCGTGGTCGGCGTTTACGGACTGCCCCGAGGTGGTGTAGAAGGTGTCGGCGCCGGTGGGGCCGAGCCAGGTGGCCGCGGCCAGGGCGACTTCCGTGGCGGCGCCGCGCAGTTGCACCTTGATGATGCCGCCGGCGGCGGGACCGCTGGTCCAGCTCAGGGTATGGAAGTCGGCGTTGAGGCCGGTGTCGTAGGCGGCTGACACCCAGGTGCCGGTACTGGCGCCCGCGGGCAGCGTCACCACGGCGGCCTCGCCGGTGCCGCTGACCACGGTTGTTCCGCTGGCAGAGGCGGCGAAATCGCTGTCGGTGCTCTCGGTCCAGGTGCGCCGGGGCTGTTCGTCGTAGGTCAGGGCGGTGGACTGGACCAGTGGCGTGGTGGCGCTGCCGGTCGTGGTGAGCAGCAGGCGGACCTGGAGGAAGCGGCGGTTCGCCAGGAGGCTGCGCAGGAGGGCTGGCTGGGTGGTGTAGGCGTCGCTGTCGGTGCCGGAGGGCCCCTGCCAGCGCGTGCTGGCCAGGGTGGCGGCCGTATCGGCGCTGCGCATCTGGACGCCGACGCGGGTACCGGCCGGGGCGCTGCCCACCCAGTCGAGGGTACGCGGGCGGGGAGCCGTAGCGGCGGTATCGAGGGCCGGCGAGGTGTACTCCCCCTGGGCCGTGTAGATCGGCCAGGTGCCGGCCTGTGCGGCGGCGCTCGCGGCGAGCGGCGCCTGGTCATAGGGCTGGCGGCGCTGACCGAGCGCTTGGATCTCGACAGCCGTCAAGGGCCGGTTGTAGAGCCGCACGTCATCCAGCCCGCCCTTCCAGTAGGTACTGGCGCGCACCCCGAGGCGCACGGGCCAGTTCTGCCGGGCGCGGGCCGGGTTGCGCTGGACGCTGCCGAGTGGCGTCCCGTCCAGGTAGTAGGTATGCAGGCCGCGGCCGTCGACGCTGACGGCCACGTGGTGCCAGGAGGCGTTGGACAGGGGCCTGGCGAGGGGCATGGTCGAGTTCCCCTGGACGTTCAAGTAGAGCTCATCGATCAGGCTGTCGCCGCTGCTGTCACGGGCGGCGAAGGCGAAGTCCTCGGCGCTGTCGTTAGGCAGGTTCTGCTTGGCCAGGATCGGTTTGTAGCCCGTGTTGGAGACCGAGACTGGCTGGATCCAGGCGGCGATGGTGAACTGGTCGATGGCGAAGTCCGCGTGGGCCGGGATCTCGAGATAGTCGTTGGTGCCATCGAATTGCAGGTGTGAGCCGCTGGCGAAGCCGACGGTAGTGCGCGTGCCCCAGCGTCCGCCGTCCGCGAGTTGCCAGAGCGGCCCATTGACCAGGGCTCCGGGGTGAACGCCGGCGGCGCTGTCGGCGGTGGTGAGGCCGTAGCCCTCGTCGAGCGCGTAGCGGGCCAGCAGGCCGTCGTTGACGGCGGTCTTGGTGAAGGTACGGTCGAAGCTGCCCGCGGGCGTGGCGGCGGCGTCTCCGTAGGCCAGGTAGAGGGTGCGCGTGGCACCGGCGGCCAGGGCCGGCAGGCGGACCCAGAGTCGGGCCTGCTCCGCGGTGGCGTCCCAGGACTCGATCCAGAAGGGCAGCAGCGTGCTGCCATCGCCGTCGAGCACCCGCAGGTCGGCCCCATCGTTCTGGGCCTGGGTGAAGGCGAAGGTCGTGCCGGTGAGATCGATGGGGATCGGGGCCTCAGTCAGGTCGTCCAGGCTGGGGTTGAGCAGAGTCAGCGGCCGTCGCGCCGTCAGCGTGGCGCGCTCGAGCTGCAGTGCGGCCGCATCGCCGACCCCGGTGATGGCGATGCCGGTGCGTTGGCCGGCGCCGAAGTGGGCGTCACTGGTTTGGGTCCACACCGGGTCCGTGGGGGTCGGGTGCGTGATGACACCCTGCTCGCCGGGCAGCGCGGGGTTGGCGCCGAGGGTCGGAACAAGCCCGGCGAGGGCAGCCATCGCGAGAACGGCAGAACGGACAACCTGTACGAAGGTGGTCTGCATCGTATCACCTGTCTTGGTGTCTGGCCGAAGTCAGGAACCAGAGATCAGAAGTCAGCCAACGAATCAACCTGGCTGGCCGACGCCTACGAGCGAACGGTCCGCGTCATCCGTGCCAACCGGGGCAGGGGAATCCCTACCTGCATGTGCGAGTATTGGTAGTCGAACTGTTACGGAGGGACTATACGCGCACTCGGGAATAGGCGCAACGCTCAACCCTCACGGCGGGCGCATGTTTGTTCTGTAGGGGGTTGCCTGGGTGAGACTCGCGAGTCTCACGTCGGGGTGTCCGGCCCGCCCCTGGAAGCCGGGATCTCCGCATCCCGGCCGCGGCATACGGAGATGCCGCATTCCACCCCGGCAAGCCGGGGGCCCTGCTGAGCCCTGAGCCCCAGGACTTGGGCAGCTCCGTCGGGCCCTATGGCCCGGCACCCTCTCGGGCATCGTGTACGAGCACGTGTACCGCTGTGCTGCGTAGGCGTACGGCGAACCGCATGTCGCATTTCAGTATGCCCGGTGCGACCCGGGGTCGAGCTGGAGGGTGTACTCGACGCAGGTGGGCACGACGGGGCCGGCGGTGCGTTCGAGCGCGGTCACCAGGGCGCAGACGTCAGCCTTGGGGTGCAGGCTGATCTCCAGTTCCGCGCCGGTGGCGGTGGGTCGACAGCACAGCGCCGCCACGATGCGTTTGCGGCGGGCGGCAGGGGCCAGTTCGAAGCGACTCGTGCCGAGGTCGCGCCGCAGCGTGAAAGCGAGGTGTGCGGCGCGCAGCCAGGCAGCGGCCGCCGCGGCTGCGGCGGACGTCGTACCCGCGACCGTCAGTTGCCACGTCGCCGTCACGAAACCGCCCGGTTCACAGGCGTCGACGGGCTCCAGCCAGGTGACGCCGGCGGCGTCTCCCGCGAGGCGCTCGGGGAGGGCCTCGGGACGCCAGGCGCGCAGCGCCACGACCGTCTCGCCCGCCGGCAGCGGGAAATGCTCACGCGTCGCCGCCGCACCGGTGAACAGCCACTCATCCAGGCTCAGCGCGTTCTCCACGTCCTCTGGCCGCAGCGCCAGATAGGCCTGCAGCAGGCGCGCCGACACCCAGGCGGCGCCGCGGCCGGCAAACTCCGTACCGAGGCGGACGCGCCAGTACTGGGGTTGCAGACGCTGCTTGGCGCGCGTAAGCTCCCGCACCGCGGCAATGGTCTCCGGCGGAATCTGCGGCGCTCGCGGGTGGCTGGCCAGACCGGCGCGCTCCGCCGGGGTCGCACAGGCTCCGCAGCCGCGGCAGGTGTCCCCCAGGCAGTAACCGCGGTCGCTGGCGGCGACGGCGGCCTCATACTGGGCGAAGAGGAAGTCGGGCGTGACCGGCGTCTGGACGAAGGCAAAGGGGAACTCGTGTCCGGGCGCCTTGGCGGCTGTGCTGGCGGCGGTCCAGACCCCGGCGGTCGTCATCGCGCTCAGCAGACGGTCGGTGTAGGCAGGCGGCAGACGACCGTCGTAGGTGCAGCCGCGGCGCGCCAGGGCCACCACAAGGGGCGCCACGCGGTAGTCGGCTGCCGCCAGCAACTGTGTGGCGCAGTACTCGTCGTAGGACCAGGCCAGGCGGCACTCGAAGCCGTGCGTCTGACAGGTGTGTTCCAGGGCTGCGGTCAGGATGTCCCAGGCCGCCCGCTCCAGGTGCAGACGGTCGTAGCGCAGCGGCGTATTCGGCATGCGGACCAGGCGCCCGAAGCTGAACACCAGCCGCGGGCTGGGTGTCGTCCCACCCGTCCAGCCGGCCAGGCGCCGGCAGAAGCCATCGAACTCGGTCAGGTCGGCCGCGGTTTCGTCACCCGTCGCCAGGTAGAAGAGTTTGACCTCCCGCACCCGCGCCCCCAACAGCTGGCGCAGAACTTTCTCTATCGCACTATCTGTAAGACACTTACAGAGTCTTGAGCGCAGGCGTGTGCTGATCCCCTCGAGGCCGAGGGTGAACGAGCGTTTGCCGGCCGCCAGTTCGAGTTCCAGCAGGGCGGGTGCCGCCGCCAGCACGTCGACCCGTTGGCTCTTGAAGCCGACCCGGTCGTAGAGCTGGGCCAGGGCCACGACCAGGGCGGCGAGGTCGCGGTGCGAATTGAGGTTAAAGGCATCGACTTCCACGGCCCGCGCGCCGCTCAGGAGCTTCAGCCGCCGCGCCCGCAAGAGGAGCTGTTCCAAGGGCAGTTCGCGGTAGGGCTTGCGCTCCATGCCCTCAAAACAGAACGAGCAGAAGGCCGGACAGCCGTAGCTGGCCTGTAGGCGAACGCTGTCAGCCGCCTCCGTATCGAGCAGCGGGTAGTGGTCCGGTAATGGCGGCACGCCACGGAAGACCGCCTGCCGCACCGGCGTTGTCGGCCAGGTGCCTGTGACCCAGAACCCGTCGGCGGCCGCGGCCGCGGCGAGCAGGCGCTGGCGTTTCGGGCGGCCTTCCCCTGCCGCCCAGGCGCACAGGAAGGCCCCCAGGGCAGCCTCCCCTTCACCGAAGAAGAACGCATCCGGCACGGCCTCGGCATCGGGGCGTACCAGGCATTGCGCCGCCAGGGCATTGGAGCCGCCCAGCACGACCGCCGGGAAGTCTGCGGGACGCTCGCCGGCCCAGGGCGCGGCGCCGGCGTCCAGCAACCACCACGGCAGGTTGATGGCCTCGAGCACGAAGGCGTTGGAGACCAGCACCAGGTCGACCCCCGTGAACACGCTGGGTCCACCGGGGGCGGGCAGGAAGGCGAAGGTTACCGTGGCCTTGGGCAGGGCCCGCTGTACGGCGTCGGCAAGAAACAGGTGCGAGGCCGACGCCGCCACGTCTCGCAACGGCGACAGGCGCACAATGAGGATGCGGGGCTGGGACTGTACGGCACTCGGCATGGGCAAGATCCTGCCCGGCGAGGGACCCCCGCGCGGTGGCTGGACTGTACTGCCCGAGGCCTGGGCTGCAAGCCCGGTCCCCGCCAGCGGCCAACCCCGCCGCCGGGTGGCCGCCCTCACCCCGGCAGCACCCAGGGTGTCCGCCAGGTACAGCGCAGCAGGCGGTTCGCTTCTGGGTCGTCGGGGAAGAGTTCGCGCGCGGGGTCCCAGCGCAGCGGCCGTCCCAGGCGGCAGGCGATGCCGCCGAGCAGCGCCGTACTGGTGGCCCGGTGTGCGATCTCGGCGGGGGTGATGGTTTCGCGGCGCGAGCGCACGCAGTCGATGAAGTTCTGCGCATGGTCGAGACTGCGGTAGAGTTGAACGTCGCCGGGGCCGGGCTCGTCCCTGAGCAGCGCGCGCGGCTCCGCCTCGATTTCGCCACGCGTAAACACCCAGCCTTGCTCGCCGACGAACTTCACCCCGTGCCGGTTCTGGCCGGTGTCGGTCATCACGATCCGCCGGCCGTCCGCGTAGGTGAACTCGATGCGGAAGGTCAGGGGCGTGTCAAACAGGCCCTGCGTCGGGTAGACTCCCTGGCCTTCGATCAGCACGGGACCGCTGCGTTCCAGGCCCAGCCCCCACTGGGCGATGTCCAGGTCATGGACGCCGTAGCCCGCGATCCAGCCGGCCTTGCTGTAGTCGCTGATGAAGTACCAGCCGGGAAGTCCATCGGCCGCAAAGACGCGGGCCGCGGAATAGGGCGCGGCCGGGGCCGGCCCCAGCCAGAGGTCGTAGTCGAGGTCGGCAGGCACGGGCATGGCCGGCTGTGCGCCGAGCCGGCGTCCGGGTGGCGAGCCGATCACGATTTCGCGCAGCCGGCCAAGGCGGCCATTGCGCACCAGTTCGCAGGCGCGCCGCACGCCGCCACTGGAGTGCAACTGCGTCCCATGCTGGAAGACAGCGCCGTAGCGGGTGACGACGTCGACCAGGGCTCGCCCTTCGGCGATGGTGTTGCTCAGCGGCTTCTCGCAGTAGACATCCTTGCCGGCCTGCACTGCGGCGATGGCCTGGGCGACGTGCCAGTGGTCGGGTGAAGCGATGGCCACGGCGTCGATGTCGGTCCGCGCCAGGAGCTCTCGGAAGTCCCGGTAGCTGTCGCCCTCGCCGAGGCCGTACTGCTGACGGAAACGCTCGCGGTTGGGAGCGAAGACATCGCAGACCGCGCGGATCTCGACGCCGGGGACCTGGGCCAGGGCCGGCGCCACGCCGCCCATGCGGCCCCCGCATCCGATCAGCCCGACCGCCACCCGGTTGCTGGGCGCCAGGCTGCCAGCCGCCCCCAGGGCGCGTGCGGGGACGATGAACGGCAAGGCGACGGCTCCGGCGCCGCGGAGGAAGGCGCGGCGGGAAACGCGGGCGGAGGATGCGGGGGGCGGTTTCCGATCGTCGTGCATGGGCAGCTACTCCGACGCCGGCAGTTGGCTGAAGGCCTGCACTTCCACGATGTGCATGCCGGGGTTGACACTGTTCTTGAGCATGGTGACCCGGAGGTACCGCGCCGGACGTGCCGGGAAGCGGTGCAGGGTGCCCTCGGCGCTGGCCGGAGTGGTGTTTTGGCTCAGGTCAGCCAGCGGCGCCCAGGCGGTGCCGTCCGCGGAGCCCTCGACGGTGTACTGGTAGAAGCGACTGCCATCCCAGTAGTTGATCACGCGCACGGCGGCAACCGGCAGGAGGTCGCCGAGATCAACCGTCAGCGACGAGGGCGACTCCGCGCAGCTCCAGTAGGAGGTGGTGTCGATGACGCCGTCCACCGCCAGTTCCGGGCGCCAGGGCTCCTGGCAGGGGTGTGATGCGGTCACCGGCCGGCCCGCGCAGAGGTTGCGCGTCGCTGCCAGGAGCAGGTGTTGCAGGGCCTTCTCGAGCACCGCCCGGAGGGTCCCTTCGGGGGCCTTGGGAAGGGCCTGACGCACGGCTTCGAGCAGTTCCGGAGTCGGCGTCGTCGGCCATTTGAGCAGGGTCCTCCCGGCGGCCTCTGCCGGCACGGGGTCGGCCGCGGCCAAGGCTTCCCGCAGGGCCAGCGCCGCGGCGTCGCACGGCAGCCCATGCAGGCAAGCGAGGACGTCGGTACGCAGGCTCGACCCAGGCGGCGCCAGGCGCAGCAGGCCGTCCACCGTCGGTGTCAGGTCGCCGGACCGGCGCGCGATCTGCGTCAGCGCCCCGAGGGCCTCTGGCCGTTGCGTCTCGGGCAGCGCGGGGAGCAGCGCCAGCAAGCGCGGCACCAGCGTGCTATCGGCGCGCTCGCCCAGGACGTCGAAGGCCCGCCGCGAGACCGCGAGGTCGGGGTCCTGCGCCAGCTCGAGCATGTCGGCCAGACTGGCCTCCCGCAGACGTTCGGCGAGCAGGTCGGCCGCCAGGCGCCGCAGGGCGGGCTCGGGGCTCTGGGCCAAGGCGCGGATCGCCGCGTCGACGTCTGGCCCCGGCAGAGACCGCAGCGCCTGCCGGGCCGCCGCTCCGGCCTCGCCTCGGCTCACTGCCAGCCCGGCCAGCGCCGGGACGCAGCGCGCCTCCCCGATCACGCCCAGCAGGCGCGCCGCCGCCGCGCCAACGGGCGCGTCGCCGAGGCGGGGCAGGAGCGCGGGGACAAGGGTGGGGTCGGGTCGGGTCGCCAGCACTTCGATTGCGACCAGCGCCGCCTCGTCCGCCAACTGCGGCAGTTGCTGGGCCAGCGCCTCCGTGACCGCCGCGGCGGGTAGCGCCTGCAGCACGAGCGCTGCCCCGCGCCGGTCACTGGCCGTACCCGCGGCCAGCGCCTGCAAGGCCGCCGCCTGCAAGGCCGCCGCCAAGGCCGCCGCCGGTGCGGCTCTCGCCAACCGCGCGCGCGCCGCCTGCCGCTGGGTCTCGGTGGGCGCCGTTTCGAGGGTCACCCGCAGCAGCGCCAAGCCATCTGCGTGCGTTTCGGCAGGTCCGGCGAGCAGGCGGTCAGCGCAGGCCAGCGCGGCGGCGGCCGCACGCGCGTCTGCAGGTTGGGTACGGAGGCACTGGGTCAGCGCGGTCGCGGCCGCGGGGGTGCCGATCACCCCCAGTGCCGTCACCGCGGCGTCGTGTTGCGCCGGCACCGGCGCGCGGGTGCAGTCTGCCAGCATGGACACCGCAGCCGGGTCGCGGCGGGCCCCGAGCAGCGCGATCACCTGCGGCTGCCGGGCGGCGGGCAAGTCTGGCAATACCTGCCGCAGGGCTGCGTCCACAGCGCCGTCCGGCAGGGTCTCCAGGGCGGCGGCAGCGGCGGCGGCCAAGCTCGGATCGCCAAGTTGGGCGACCAGGGCCGGAACCGCCCCGGCGTCGCCGTAGCGTTTGAGCTGGTCACAGGCCCAGCCCTTGAGGTCAGGGCTGGCCGTCGCGGCCTCGAGCACCGCCACCAGCGCTCTCGCGATGGCCGGGTGATCGGCGGCAGGACTGGCGGACAGGCGCCGCTCCCAGGCTCGTAGGGACGCCGTGTCCTGGCCGAAACGGTAGTCTGCCAGGGACGCCAGCGGCTGCCAGCCCGCGAGGAAGTCGCGCCACAGCGCCGCGGGTTCGGCCTGCAGTCCCTCGCCCTGACGAACGACCAGGCGGTAGCGCAACGTCAGGGGCTGGCCGGGCTCGAGGGCAAAGGCCGTCCCGGCCGCCGGGAAGGCCGGCTGCAGCCAGTTGAGCTCGGGATAGGTGATCCACTGGGGAGGATAGTCCGGGTTGTCGGGATGGGGCAGAATCACCACCCCCACGGGGCCCTGGCCGCCGGGCGGAACCCCCGCCAGTTCACCCCAGGACTCGGCGGCCGGGAAACGTGCCGGACCGGTGTGTTGGGTAAGCTGCTGACCGGCGCGGGCAGAGAAGCGCAGGTTCAGCCCGCCGTAGGCGTCTTGCTGGCGGCGGGCGATGGTGACCCCGGGTTGCAGCGCCTCGAAGCGGAGGCTGATATCGATGCCGCGCCGCCCACCAGCGGCCGGGAAGACGCGGATGCCGACGGTTTCACGCACCAGGGCTTCGCGTCCCTCCCACAGCCAGACATTGTCCGCCTCGAGCAGCAGCGACCGCGGCTCAGCCTGCTGGCGAACGCTACCCTCGAGGCGCGCGCCCAGCCCTTGCAGGGCATGGAGATCGTGGGTGGTGCCCTTCCAGGTGACCTCGGGCCAGGCCCAGTACAGGCCACGGTGGTGCGGGTGGTCCTTGGCGTAGTCTTCGGTCAGCACCTCTCCCGCCAGGCCGAAGAGCGGATGGATGTAGTTACTGCGTGCGACCGCATAGGGCCCGGAGACGCCCGCTGGCACGGGCACCGGCTGGGCATTGTAGCGCAATACGGGTTGGTCGCCCTCAAGGATGAGGAACTGCCCGGCCGCGTCTACGGTCACCCGCAGGGCGTTTGCGGCCTGCGCCGCCGTCAGGTGGACCCATCCCGGCAGCAGGGCGAGCAAGCCCGCAACGAACAGCGTACGCGGCAGTTCCGGCAACAGCATAGCAGACTCCTCGTGGACAGCACACGATACCGCCACTGCGGCGCCGCCACAAGGGCGCCAGTCGTCGGCACCGAAATCGCTGCCGCGAGGATCGGCACCATGGGCGTGCAGGAGCTATAGTTGGGCGTCCACGTCAGCGTTGGGAGGCCAACCGGACGGCTTGTGTCCGGTCAGCGACGACAAACGGAATCAGGTCTGGCCGCAAGCGCGGCCGGCGGCGGCAGAGAACAGGGCAGTTTCCATGGCAGACAAGACGGTTCAGATACCCGACTCCCCGGTTCGGCGGGCGGTCTGGTGCGTGACCTTCGCTGTGCTCGCCTACGTAGCCTATGCGCTGCGTGGGCAGAGCGTCCTCAGTGTCCGCCTCAGCGAGTCCCATAGCCTGCTCGACTTCGTCAGCCTGGCCTTCGCCGTGCTGGCCGGCCAGCACCTGGCCGCGCTGGCCGTCATCTTCATGGTCCGCCAGCGCAAGGGGCCGGCCGGCGAGATCAAGATGCTGAACGGCTTTCTGCAGGTGATGACCATCCTGGTGGTCATCGGCGCTTTCGTCTACTCGCTTGGACGCCTGCAGGCCATCGGCGCCATGGCGGCGGGTTTTGCGGGGATGCTCCTGGGCTGGTCGCTGCAGTCCCCGGTCAGCGGTGTCGCCGCCTGGGTACTGGTGACGCTGAAGCGGCCCTTCCGCATCGGCGACCGCGTTTTCTTCTCCTCGCTGGGTCTGGTGGGCGACGTCAAACATGTGGGCCTGATGTACACGGTGATGGACCAGGTCGGCGGTTCGATTGGCAGCGAGGAGGCCATCGGTCGCGACATCCTGATCCCCAACGCCATGCTGTTCAGCCAGGTGGCGATCAACTACACGCCGAAGGCCCAGGCGGCCTTCATTCTCGACGAGGTGGTGATCCGCATCACCTACGATTCGGACTGGGATGCCACGGAGAAGGTGATGCTGGAGGCCGCCCATTCGGTAACCGCGGAGATTATCAAGGAAACCGGCGACAAGCCCTACATCCGCTCTGACATGTGGGATTACGGCATCCTCATGCGCCTGCGCTACATGACCATGGCCAAGGACCGGCCGCGCATCACCCATGAGATCGTCCGGCACATCTTCAAGGCCGTGCAGCACAACCCCAAGGTCGACTGGGCCATTCCCTTTGTCTACTCGTTCCGCAAGAGCACCGACGGCATGATGCGTGGCCATCTCCCCGCTTCGGACACGCAGATGATCGAGATCCCGACCACTGCCGTGGACGAGGAGGGTCTGGAGTTCCTCAACACGCCGGAGTACGAGGCCGAATCCGAGAAGTTGGCGCAGAATATCCAGGAGCGTGGCCTGCTGCAGCCGATCATCGTCACGCCGCTCGCGGGTGGCCGCTACCGCGTGATCGCGGGCCACAAGCGTTTCCTGGCCTGCCGCAAGCTGGGCTGGAAGATCGTCCCGGTCGTGGTTCAGCAGGAGCCCACCGCGGAACTGGCGGGCCCGATCTCCGTGGTCTGACAGGGGGGTGCTCCATGGCGCACTCGCTGCTCTCGTCGCGTGACCGTGTCCGGGCCGTTTTTGCGCACCAGGAGCCAGACCGCGTGCCGCTCTGGTTTGGTTTGTCGGCCGAGTTCGCCGGCAAGGCCTGCCGCGAGTTGCGCCTGGACGATGAGGGGCTACGACTGCGGCTGGGGGACGATTTCCGCCGCCTGCGGGCGCCCTACCGGCTGCCGACGCCGGACCTGCCCGCCGGCGCGACCTGCCGGACGCTGTTCGGGGTCGACCGCCAGGGCCTGGGCTATGGCCAGCCGCTGGCGCACCCGCTGGCGCAGGCCACCACCGTGCAGGCGATCCACGACTACCCGTGGCCGGATGCTGCCTGCGTCGACGTCTCGAACCTGCGTCAGGAGGCGCGGGCCTGGGCGGGTCGGTATGCGGTGCTCGGGGGCGACTGGTCGCCCTTCTGGCACGACGCCATCGACCTCTTCGGCATGGAGACGCTTTGCCTGCATATGCTCGATGCCCCGGAGTTGGTGGACGCGCTGCTGCAACACCTGGTCGACGTCTACGCGGAGAGCAGCCGCCGGATTTTCGAAGAGGCCGCCGATCTCATCGATATCTTCTTCATCGGCAACGATCTGGGCAGCCAGACCGGGCCCCTGATTGGACCCCAGCTCTTCGAGCGCTTCCTGCTGCCCCACCTCGGGCGCCTCATCGACCTTGGGCACGGCTACGGCCTGAAGGTCCAGATGCATTGCTGCGGGGGTTTCCTGCCCTTGCTGCCGGCGCTGGTGGCGGCCGGACTCGACGCGGTTCACGCCGTCCAGCCTTGCTGCGCCGGTATGGATCTGTCCGTGCTCAAAGCCCGTTTCGGTCGGCACCTGGTTTTCAACGGCGCCATCGACTCGCAGCACACGCTGATCGAGGGCACGCCGGACTCCGTCGCCCGCGACACGCGCGCCGTACTGGCGGTGATGATGCCGGGCGGCGGGTACATTGCCGGAGCCAGCCACGATACCATCCTGGAGGAGACCCCGGTGGCGAACGTGCTGGCCATGGCGGACACGGTTAGGGCGTACGGCCACTACGGCGGTTGAGCGACACCTGCGCCCTGCTCCAGCCCGAGCGCCGTCGGGAGTGAGCGGCGGCGCGAACGAGCAACGAAAGGGACAGGCTATGGCATTCCGCATCGCTGCGCATCTGTGTGGCTGGCCGCGCGAGGTCGTGCAGGACCCGCGCCGGGTCATGGAGATCGTCAAGGACGCGGGCTACGACGGCGTCGAGGGCTTCAGCGCGACCACGGCCGCCGAGTTGGTCGACCTCGGCGGCCTCGCCGCCGAGTACGGCCTGCATCTGCTCAACGTCGGCGCGCCGGATGCGGTCACCAAGGCCCGCTTCAACGCCACCCTGGGCAACGACGCCGCCGAGGTGGCTGCCGGCCGCAAGCCGGGGCACGAGCCCTCAGACGCGGAACTCGATGGCCTCTGCCGAGCCCTCGAGCCAGAGGTTGCGGCGTTCACGAAGTACGGTCAGAAGGCCTTCCATCACATCCACATCGGCTGCATTCTCGAGACGACCGCGGACTGTGCGCGGGTGCTGCCGCGCCTGCCGGGGCTGTGGCTGCTTTACGACACCGGGCATCTGCAGGCCGCCAACTGCGACCCGATGGAGGTCCTGCGGCTCTATCCCCAGCAGATCGGCCACGTTCACCTGAAGAACTTCTGGACCGCCGACCCCAAGGCGGGCTGGGATCGGCACCGGCCGGACTTCTGGAAGACCAGTCGTTTCTGCGATCTATCCGAGGGGAACTGCGGTTTTGACGTCGGTGCCTGCCTGCGCGGGCTGGACGCCGCCGGCTACACGGGCTGGATTGCGGTTGAGGAAGACCACCCCCAGCGGGAGATCGCGGCGGTGGCTCGCGACAACCGCCGGTTCCTGCGTAGCCTGGGCTTCTGACCGGCCAGTGGACGGCTCGGGAGGGCCTTGCCCCGTCCGCTCCGCTCCGCAACGCACCCTCAGTGGGTCGGCGCCGGCGCAGGGGGCCGTACCGCCCGTACCAATGCGTCCTGCAATTGTCTATAGACAAAGGGCTTCTGCAGGAAACCGCTGGCCCCACCGGTCAGCAGCCGCTGGGTTGCCAGGGGGTCACTGAAGCCGCTGCAGAGGATGATCCTGATCTCCGGTTTGATCTCGCGCAGTGCTGCGAAGGCGCCCATGCCGTCGAGGCGGGGCATGATCAGGTCGAGGAGGACGCAGCTGAATTCGCCGCCCTGGCGACGGAAGATTTCGACCGCCTCCAGGCCATCCGCCGCGGTGACCACGCTGAAGCCCATCCGTTCGACCATGCGCGCCGCCAGGTTGCGGACCGCGGCCTCGTCATCGACGATCAGCACCGTGCCGAGCGTGTGCGCCCGGCCGCCGGTCGGTGTGGCGGCAGCGGCCGCGGGGGCCGCCACGGCCGGCACCGCGGGGGGAACCGGAATCAGGAGCCTGACCGTTGTTCCTTTCCCCAGCGCGCTGTCGACAAGCACCGCGCCATGGAGGCCTTTGGCGATACCGAGGACCATCGGCAATCCCAGGCCGCGGGCGCCACGCTTGGTTGTGAAGAACGGCTCAAAGAGGTGGTCGGCGGTGGCGGCGTCCATGCCGGTGCCCGTATCTGCGACCTCGAGAACCACGAACTCACCGGCGGCCGGGTGCTGACCGAAGGGGCAGCTTTGCAGGTCGGCTGCTGCGAAGTGGCGCACCGCCGCAGCGACGCGGATGACGCCGGTGTTTCCGCCCATGGCATCGCTGGCGTTGGTGACCAGGTTGGTCAGCGCCTGCTGCAGGTGAGCCTCATCGGCCATCACGATCGGCAGGCCGGGTTCGGCTTGCAGGGTCAGGGTGAGTGGCGCGGGTAGGAAGGCCTGGAGTCGGGCGATTGCGGTATCGAGAAACGGCTGCAGCTCCAGCGCCGCCAACTGCAGGCGGTTGCGGCCCGCGAAGGCCAGCATCTGCCGTGTCAAGCCGACTGCACGGTGGCCGGCGGCGATCGCCTCGCCGACGGAGATCCGCGCCGGCGAGTCCCCGGTGGGCAGTTCTTCGAGCGCCATCTCCAGGTTTCCCAGGACGACCGTGATTGCGTTGCTGAAGTCGTGAGCCACGCCACCGGCCAAGGCCGCGAGGCTCTCGAGGCGGTCGGTCTGCCGCACCCGGCGTTCCAGCTCGAGGCGGTTGCTCTCGGCGCGCTGGCGCTCGGTGATGGTCTGGCCGAAGCCACAGACGTACTCGCGCTGGCCGTACCGGAGCAGGACCGATTTGAGCTCCTTGGGGACGGCGCGGCCGTCCTTGGCGGTGTGCACGGTCTCGAAGCACGGCAGATCGCTGTGCCGCAGGGCTTCGACGTGCTGCTGGAAGTGCGGGCCCAGGACCGGGTCGAGGTCGGGCATTCGCAGGGCCAGCAGCTCGGGTACGGTGTAGCCCAGACCTGCCGCCGCCGCGCGATTCGCGTACTCCAGCGAGCCGTCCACGTTCACCAGGTAGCACTCGACACCCGCGCTCTCAACCATGAACTCGAAACGCTGCAGGCGCTCCTGGAGGCTGCAGTCGTCCGCGGCCGACGGCTTCGGCTCCGCGGGAACCGAGCCGCGGCGGCGCCTGAGCAGTACCGCCGCAAGCAGCGCGGCAACAGCCCAGCCCAGGGCAGACAGGATAGCAAGCAGCACGCTCATGCGACCTCACGTGTACTGGAGGTGAGGCCGGAGTCCCTTGTTTTCCCCATGGACCCACCACCAGGATCAACCCTTCGATTGATAGATAAGTTAGACCACCCCGCGCTGATGTCAATGCCACGAAGGAGTACGGCAGGGCGGTTCTAAGAAACCGGCGAGGGCGCCGACGGCTGGGTCTGCGATCGCCATTGGGCACCCCCGAGGCCCCCTTGCGGTCGCGCTATGGAGCATAGGGGGGCACGGCGTTGCGCCGGCGCTCGTCGCGGGC
>CAILUI010000245.1 GCA_903837355.1 uncultured Victivallales bacterium | reverse complement strand
GCGGCTGTTCGAGCAGCTCAACAAGGCGGAAATGACCTACCCCGGAACGGACCTGCGGTTGGTCTACGAACTCGCCGGCGACCCGGTCGCACAGACGGAAAATGGTATCGTCCTATCTTCCGCCAGGTAAGGAAGTCTGAGGCTGCCAGGCCGGTTCGGCGGCGCCAAGAAGCACGGGCAGCGCCGCCAACAGCAGGGAGAGCCGCCAGCGGCGGCATGACGGGGTGTGCAGGGGTTCAGTATTTCCGCGAGCCGATGGCGTCCCTGGCCGTGGTCTGATCGAAGAGCCGGTCCTCCACGATCGTCTGCTTCGGCAAGGGGGTTCCCGCCACAGCCTTCTCGACGGCATCGAAGGCGGCCGGGCCGAGCAGGGGGCTGCACTCCACCGTGCAGTTCAGCGTGCCGGCGACCATGGCCTCGAAGGCGGCTTTGACGGCGTCGATGGAGACGACGATGATGTCGCTGCCCGGCTTGAGGCCGGCTTCCTGGATGGCCTGGATGGCGCCGAGGGCCATGTCGTCGTTGTGGGCGTACACCGCCTCGATCTTGGCTCCTTCGCCCTTGGCGGCCTTCAGGAAGGCCTCCATGACCTGCTTGCCGCCGGCGCGGGTGAAGTCGCCCGATTCGGAGCGCGTGATCTTCAGCCCCGGAGCGGCGGCCAGGCCCTGCTCGAAGCCCTTCTTGCGGTCGATGGCGGGGGCCGAGCCGACGGTGCCCTGGAGTTCGACGATGCTGCCCTTGCCGTTGAGCTTCTTGGCGAGCCACTCGGCGGCCATCCTGCCTTCGGCCACGAAGTCGGAGGCGATCAGGGTCACGTAGAGCGAATCGTCGGAGACGCTGACTCCGCGGTCGACCAGGATCACCGGGATCTGCGCCGCCTTGGCCTCCTTGAGCACCGGCTCCCAGCCCGTTTCGACTACCGGCGCCAGGATGATGGCACTGACCTTCTGGGCGATGAAGGTACGGATCGCCTTGATCTGATTCTCCTGTTTTTGCTGGGCGTCGGTGAAGCGCAGGCGGACGCCGCGCTTGACGGCCTCGCTACGGATGGACTCGGTCTCGGCGGTACGCCAGGCGCTTTCGGCGCCGATCTGTGAGAAGCCGACGATCAGGCGCTTCCCGGCTGCGGGCCCGGCCTCAGCGGCTCGGGCTGGCAGGTTGCCCAGCCCAACCGCGAGGCAGAGTCCGGCGGCGACGGCCGTGGATCTTAGCCAACGCTGGATCTTCATTGCGGGTCTCCTTGTCCTGGCGTTTGCGGATGTTTCTGCACGTGAAGGATACGCCCTTACTGTCCGTGCTCCGGCGGGATTCGCAACCCCGGTGGTCGCGCGCTGGGCGCGGGGCCGGTTCGCCGGACCGCCTGGCTCTGGATCAGGCGTTGGATGAGGATGAACACCAGCAGCAGCCCGCCGGTGGCAATCTTGGTCCACCACGAGCTCAGTGTGCCCTCGAAGTTGATGGCGGTCTGGATGACGCTCAGGATGAGCACGCCGACCAGGGTGCCGAAGACGGTGCCGACGCCGCCCGACAGCAGGGTGCCGCCGATCACGACCGCGGCGATGGTGTCGAGTTCCATCATGTAGGCGACGGTGGCGTCGCCGGCGCCGGTGACGAAGGTGTGGGCGACGCCACCCAAGGCGGCGCACAGGCCGCTGAGGGCATAGACCTGCACCTTCACCCGGCCCACCGGCAGCCCCATCAGCAGCGCCGAGGCCTCGCCGCCGCCAAGGGCGTAGACGGCCCGGCCAAAACGCGTCCAATGGGCCGCGTACACCCCTAGGACCAGCACCGCGAGGAACAGCACCGCAGCCATCGGGAAGCCGCAGAGTTTGGCCTCGCTCAGACGCACGCACAGGGGCGACTCCTGCAGGGCCAGCCGTTTCTCGACCGTCAGCGTCAGCGCCAGACCCCGGAGCAGGAACAGCCCGCCCAACGTCACCAGAAAGGGCGGCAGGCGGTACTGGCGGACCAGCGCCCCCATTCCCGCTCCGAACAGCGCCCCGGTCGCCAGGACGATCGCCATGGCTAGGCCCGGTGGCAGATGCCAGACCACCACCAGCTTGGCCAGCAGGATGCTGGTGAAGGCGACCATGGCGCCCACGGAGAGGTCGATCCCGCCCGCCAGGATCACGAAGGTCTCGCCGATGGCCGCCAACCCCAGCGAGGCGCTATCCCCAACGAGGTTCGCCTGCAGCACATAGAGCGAGGCAAAGCCCTCGTAGCGCAGGGCCGCGCCCGTGTAGAGCAGGGCGAACACAGCCAGCGTCGCCAGCAGGGGTATGCGGTGGGCGCGGATGGGCAGATGCAGGTTCACAATCTCACGACTCCTCGGCAGTCGGGGTAGGCGGTGCACCCCCAGAACTGCTTGCCGGCATTCTTGCCGCTCTTGGCCGTACGCAGTACCGTCGGCTTGCCGCAGAGCGGGCAGGCGGGGAGGTGATCCGTCGGATCCGTCGGATTGGACCGAGCGGACGGATCGGACCGCTCGACGGGGGTCCGCCGCTGCCGTTCGGCCAGCCGGGCAGTGGCGAGTTGCTCGCTGTAGCCGCCCTCGTCGACAAACCGCCGCTCCAGCGCCGCAATCTGCTGATCGAGCAGGTAGTTCGCCTGGTGGATCAGGCAGATTAGCGCGCTGGCACGCACGCCGGGATCGCCATGGTCCAGCCACGGGGCGTACAGCGCCCAACGCTGCGGATCGGTCAGATCGGTCAGATCGGACGGATTGGACGGATCTGTGTGATCGTGCCTGAAGCGTTGCGGTACCTGCCGCACTGCGAGTGCTTCTGGCGAGTCTGCTCCCCACTGCAGCAGGTGCCGCTGACGCAGGTAATCCTCGTAGTCGAGCAGCAGTTCCTCGAGACTGGCGCGGGCGGTGTTGGTCAGGCGCAACTCGGTCTGGGAACTGGTCGCCGCGGCGCGGCTGCCCTCAGCGATGTTCTGGCGCCCCGAGCGGGCGGCCTGCACCATCTGGTCCACGGTGCGGGAGCGCTGGTCGATGAACTGCTCGCAGAACCAATAGGTCGCATCATAGATGAGCGTCGTCGTCTGGAAGCTGCAGGAGCCCCGATAGCCGCCGCTGGGCCGCAGTGTGCTCATTCGCGTTATCCCCCGGGCTCCGTCCGATCCGTCCGATCCGTCCGATTTGTCCGATTTGTCCGATCCCCCTCACCCCTCCACCGTCCGCCGCGTCAGGGTGGCGCGGAAGCGCTCGGATTGCAGCAGACAGACGGCCAGCACCACCAGCGCTTTGACGATCAGCGTGTACTCGACATGCACGCCACGGGTGAGGATCGTAGTATTGAGCGTCTGGATGATGAGGGCGCCGAGGAGAGAGCCGACGAGGGTGAAACGGCCGCCGTCCAGGGAGGTGCCGCCGAGAACGACGGCCAGGATCGCGTCCAGCTCGAGATAGAGGCCCGCATTGTTGGCGTCGGCAGCCTTGATGTCGGCGGCCTTGATGAGCCCGGCGATCCCGGCGCAGAGACCGCAGAAGGCATAGACAAACAGCTTGGTGCGCGCCACCGGTACGCCGGCATAGCGGCTGGCAATCTCATTGCCGCCGCCCGCCTCGATCGACAGGCCGATCGCGGTCCAGCGCACCAGCACGGCGGTCAGCAGCGCGGTCACGGCGACGAGGACGGCCGGAAAAGGTAGCCCGAGGACGAAGCCGCCCGCAAGAAAGGTGAAGCCCGGGTCCTCGACGGTGATGATCTGGCCGGCGCTGAGCAACTGAGCGATGCCGCGACCGGCGACCATCAGGATCAGGGTCGCCACGATGGGCTGGATGCCGGCGCCCGCGACCAGCAGGCCGTTCCACGCCCCCAACGCCAGGCTCAGGGCCAGGGTGGCCGCAATCATGGGCAGGAGGCCGCTGTGGTGCTGGGTCAGCAAGGTGGCGGCCACCGAGCCGGCAATGGCGGTCACCGCGCCCACCGAGAGGTCGACGCCACGGGTGGCGATGACCAGGGTCATGCCCAGCCCCACCAGCATCACCGGCGAGCCCTGCTTAAGGACGTCGATCAGGCTGCCGTAGAGGTGTCCATCGTGGATCTCGAAGTGGCAGAAGCCGGGCGTGAAGGCGGCATTGAAGCCCAGCAGCAGGCCCAGGGCCAGGGCCGGCCAAAGCAGGCCGCGCAGGCCTTCTTTGAGCCGCGCCAGGGAGTGGACCTCAGGCATGGGCTGCCTCCGGGGGACGGGGCTCGGGGGCGGCGATCATGGCCACGATGCCGGCCAGATCGATGTCGTCGCCCACGAGTTCGCCGATCTTGTGGCGGTCACGCAGCACGGCCACCCGCTGCGCACAGCGCACGACCTCGTCGAGTTCCGAGGAGATGAAGAGGATGGCCATGCCCTGGTCGCAGAGGGCGGCGATCTCCTTCTCGATCTCCGCCTTGGCGCCGACGTCGATGCCGCGCGTGGGTTCATCGAGGATGAGCAGTTGGCGCTGGGCGGCCAGCCAACGGCCGAGGACGACCTTCTGCTGGTTGCCGCCCGACAGGGCGCGCACCGGCCGGTCCAGGTCAGGGGTGGCGATGTTCAGGGCCTTGACATAGTGTTGCGCGATCTCCTCCTGCCGGGCGCGGGACAGCCGGTGGAACCAGCCGCGACTCGCCTGCAGGGCCAGGATGATGTTCGCGCGCACCGAGAGGTTCGGGATCAGTCCCTCGGTCTTGCGGTCCTCAGGACAGAAGCCGAGGCCGGCAGCGATGGCCTCGGCAGGCGAGCGCAGGGAGCAGGGGCGACCCTCGACCTCGGCGCTGCCGCGGTCGGCTGGGGTGACCCCGAAGAGCATCTTGGCGGTTTCGGTGCGGCCAGAACCGAGCAGTCCCGCCAGGCCGAGTACCTCGCCGGCACGGATCTCCAGGTCCAAGGGCGCCACGGCCCCGCGCCGCCCGAAGCCCTGCACCCGCAGGAAAGGCCGGGGAACGTTCGTGGCGGGGGCGCGCGGGCCGGCGTTGGTGAGCGCGCCGGCGGCGCTCGTATCGCAGCCGAGCAAGGCCGCGATCAACTCCAGGCGCGGCAGGGCCGCGGGATCGTAGTCGCCGACCAGCCGGCCGTTGCGCAGGACGGTGAAACGGTCCGAAATCTCGTACACCTGGTGCAGGAAATGGCTGATGAAGACGATACCCATACCGTCCGCACGCAAGCGCCGCATGACCGCGAAGAGCTGTCGTACCTCGGCCTCGTCCAGGCTGGACGTAGGCTCGTCGAGCACGAGCACCTGCGCCGCGACGCTGAGCGCCCGCGCGATGGCCACCAGTTGCTGGACCGCGATGGGGTAGTCGCCCAGGGGCAGCGTCACGTCGAGGCGCAGGTCCAGACGCGCCAGCGCGGCCACGGCTTGCCGGTTCAGCTCGCGCCAGCGGATGCAGCCGCAGCGGGTCGGCTCGCGGCCGAGGAGGACATTTTCCGCGACCGACAGGCTGGGAACCAGGTTCACCTCCTGGTAAACGGTGCTGATCCCCAGTTCCTGGGCCGCCAGCGGCGAGGGTGGTGCGATCGGTATGCCGTTCAGCCGGATCTCGCCAGCGTCAGGACGGTAGACGCCCGTGATCACCTTGATCAGCGTACTCTTGCCAGCGCCATTCTGGCCCAGCAGCGTGTGGATTTGGCCGCGCTGCACGGTGAAGTCGACGCCGGCGAGCGCCTGAATCCCGGGGAAGGCCTTGCTGACCCCGCGCACCGCCAGCAACGGCGCCGTCCCTCCTGGCCCCTGGCTAGACTCCGCCATCGTCACCCCCCAGATCGTGTCGCCCACCGTGCTGTACCCATACGGCCGCAAGCGCCGCTTGGCAACTGCGGACCCTGGCGCGGGTCGGCTCGGAGGCCTGAAGGGCCGGCACCCTCCCAACATCCCTGGGTTACGCCTGAGCCGGGGCACACCAGGCGCGTGCCCGCGCGGTGAGCTACGTTACCCATGCACTACCGGCACCAGCGGGTTGGGTACCGCGCCCGCGGCCCGGCTCTGCAAGCATCATAAGGAAACGCACGCATGCGCTCGCTCAGAAGCCGTCAGGTCCACCTGGATTTCCACACCTCAGAGTTGATGCCGGAGGTCGGCGCCCGGTTCGCGGAGAAGCAGTTCCAGCGCGCCCTTAAACTCGGTTGTGTGAACTCGATCACGCTCTTTGCCAAGTGCCATCACTCCTGGGCCTACTACCCGACTCAGGCCGGGACGGTGCACCCGACCCTCAAGACCGACCTGCTCGGCCGCCAGATCCAGGCCTGTCACGAGATCGGCGTGCGCTGCCCGATCTATGTCACGGTCGGCTGGTCGGCCAACGACGCCGCCACCCACCCCGAATGGTGTGCCCGCACCAAGGAGGGGGCCATCGCCACCGTCAACTTCGACCTGGCAGCGACACCCGAAACGCCGAAACCGGTCTGCTCCTGGAAGTTCCTCTGCCCCAGCGGCGCCTACCGCGAACTGATCCTGGCGCAGACCCGCGAACTCTGCGCCGCCTACGCTGTGGACGGTTTCTTCTACGACATCTGCTTCGGCCCGGCCGTCTGCTACTGCGACACCTGCCGTGCCGGCATGGCCCAGGCCGGGATCGACAGCGGCAACGAGAGCGCGGTCAGGGACTACACACGGACCAAGTGGCTGAGCCTGATGCAGGCCTGCCGTGCCGTCGCTCACGAGCGCCACCCCGAGGCCACCGTCTTCTTCAACGGCGGCGCCGACCTGGGCACCCCCCAGGCCGTTCTCGACCTGCAGACGCACCTCGAGCTCGAAGACCTGCCCACGACCTGGGGCGGCTATGATAAGTTCCCGCTGCGCGCCCGCACCCTGCGGCGTCAGGGCAAGCCCTACCTGGCCATGTCCGGCAAGTTCCACACCTCCTGGGGCGAGTTCGGCGGCTTCAAGCATCCCGATGCTATCCGCTATGAGGCCGCATCGATGATCGCCTACGGCGCCTCGTGCTCGTTCGGCGACCAGGCGCACCCGTCGGGCGCGATGGATCTGGACACCTACCGCAGCATCGGCGTCGGCTACCGCTACGTCCGCCAGATCGAGAAGTACGGCCTCGGCGCCACCCCGCTGGCCAACCTGGCGCTGATCGCCGGCACCGGCCCCGGTGGCGCCCCCGACGCCCTGGCCCATGCCGAAGGGGTCTCGGCGATGCTGCTGGAGGCCCAGCGCGATGTCGAGGTGGTCGAGCCCGGTGACGATCTGGACCGTTTCCAGACCGTGATCCTGCCCGGCAGCCGCTTCCTGACCACGGCGGCCGCGGCCAGGCTGAACGCCTATGTCCGGCGTGGTGGTTCGCTGCTGGTACTGGGCGAGTCCGTTCTGGCCAGGGACAAGGATGAGTTGCTGTTCGACATCGGCGGCGAGTACCTCGGTCCGGCCCGCTACCAGCAGGACTACCTGGCGCTGGGCCCAGTGCTCGGCAAGGACTCGGTACGCTCGCCGTTCCTGAACTACACCGCCGCGCTGCGCGTGCGCCCAACCACGGGCCGCGTCCTCGCCGCCATCCATGAACCCTACTTCGACCGTACCTACGGCCACTACTGCTCCCACCAGAACACCCCGAATCGGCTGGAACCGGCCGAACACGTCGGCGCCCTGCGCCGCGGCCGCATCCTCTTCCTTGCCCACGGCCTTGGCCGGCTCTACCACGAGCACGGCGCCCGTCTGCACCGCGAGCTCTTTGTCGAGGCCCTGAGCTGCCTGCATACCCAGCCGTTCCTGCGCGCCGGTCTGCCCAGTTCCGGGCGGGCTACCCTGGTCAGCCAGCCGCGCCAGAAACGGCACGTCGTGCATCTGCTCTATGCGCCGCCCCTCAAGCGCGGCCGCTGCCTGGTGATCGAAGACCTGCCCCGCCTGGCCGACGTCCCGGTTGCTGTCCGCGTGCCCGAAACCATCACCCGCATCCGCCTGCCGCTGAGCGGCGCCGAACTGCCCTTCCAGGTGCGCGACGGCGTCGTCGAGACGATCGTGCCCGAGGTCCACGTGCACCAGATGCTGGTCCTGGAGTGGGGGCGGTAGGGAGCGGCGCTGGGCGCTTCGCCGGGAACCGGTAACTGGCGCTGGCGTCTGGCACCCCCTCTGGGTGCAATCACGCATCATCGGGGATTCCGGTGGTCGGCTGACGCTCGACCACCGGCTATTGTCTGGCACCCCTGCGGGGTGGCACCCGGCATCCCGGCGGGATGACAGAACGTAGCCGGGGGTCGAGGAGCGCCGCCGCGCAACGACGCCCCCGGAATCGAGATCGCGCGGAGTGCACCCCGGATGGGGTGCCAGTGGGCCACGAGCCGCGAGTCGGCAGGGCGGCTACAGTGTTCGGGTTACCCACACCTCAGGGAGACCGTCACACGACCATGAAGAACCTCCTCTTCACTGCCCCGCTGCTGTTGCCGCTGGTGGGCCTGCACGCCGTGGAGCCGATCGCGGCCTTCGCGCCCCAGGCCCGGATCCTGTTCCAGGGCGACTCGATCACCGACGAGTGGGAACGCACCGTGCGCGCCTTCTGGCCCGCCGCCGGCAACTGAGCCTGGGTAGCCTGGACCTCAGGCGAGCTTCGCGCCGCACTCGGGGCAGAACTTGGTTCCCGGCGCGACCGTGGCCGAGCACTTCGGGCAGACGGTCTCGACCGCCAGTTTCTCGCCACATTCGGGACAGAACTTGGCGCCGTGGGTTTCGGCACTGCACTTCGGGCAGACGAGTTGCCGGTCGCGCTTGACATCGCGTTTCCCGGCCCGTTTGGCGCCTTCGAGGGTGGCGCGTTCGGCCGCGGCCTGGCGCTCCCCTTCGGCCCGCGCGGCCTCGATGGCGACCTCGACGTCAGGAGCGCAGTTGAAGCACAGGCCCTTCTCCTTGCCCCAGCAGCGGTCGCAGACGTACTGCATGCACTGCGCGCAGCGGTGGAAGTGCTGCTTGGCCTGTTCGACGGCACCGGCAAAGGCGCGGTCATGGGCCTTGCCATAGCCCGCTTCCGCGAGGCCACCGGCGGCCTCGCTGGCGTGCCCCAGCACACCACCCAGTATGCCCGCTGCCTTCCCCATCCAGCTCGATACCTGGCCGCTGCGGTAGGGCACAAAGTCGGAGCGCCAGGCGTCGCGACAGCGCTCGCAGTGGAAGTCGAACTGGAAGCCGGCATTGGGGCCGGAGTGGACGGAGTGGTCGGAGAAGTTGTCGCCGAACTGGATCTCGCTCATACTCGTGCCTCCGCAACCGGGCTGCGCCAGCCCGGCAGGGCAGGCGCGACGCCCGATGATCGATGTCGCGAAACCATACGACGGCCCACTGCCGGATGCAATGGCTCCTGCTGACGGCGGGGTGTGCGGTGAGCCGGTCCTTCCCGGCCGGCCGCGACACGCGGCCACGGCTCAGCGGCGCCTGCGCGCCTGGGGAGCTTCGCCCTCCAGCACGCCGGCGCAGATTCACGCCGGCGTGGTATGGTGACGGTTGCTGGCCGTTGCGCGTCGGGATCGGACTGCTGCTTTGATGGAGATTGACACTATGTATAAAAGGTTGATCATAGGCATCTTATCTAGCATCAACTGCGTGATCATGGCGGCGCCGTGGACGGTGGTTGAGTATGGTGCCATCGGGGATGGTAAGACCGACGCTACGGCGGCCTTTCAGAAGGCGCTGGACACGGCCGCTCAGGCCGGCGGCGGGGTCGTGGACGTGCCCAGCGGCGAGTACCGCATCAACGGCTTTCTGCTGATTCCCGGCGGCGTCACCTTGCAGGGGACCTACCGCACCCCGCCGACCAGCGACCATGAGGCCCGGCCGCGGATGGATGGCTCCGTCCTGCAGGCGTACTCCGGGCGCGGCAAGCCCGAGGCGGCGCCGTTTATCCGGCTGAATGGCAGCAACGCCGTGCTGATGGGCGTGGTCATCACCTATCCGGAGTGGAAGCAGGCCGACGTGCCGCCGGTAGCTTACCCGCCGACGGTGTTCGCGGATTACACCACGAACACGGCCGTGGTCGATTGTCTGTTCTTGAATTCATACGCAGCCATACACTTTCAGAACGCCGCCCGCTACCTGGTGCGCAACGTCTACGGCTACCCGAGCTACCGCGGTTTCTACACCGACAACTGCGGCGACATCGGGCGCGTGGAGAACTGCCATTTCTGGCCCTTCGGCGTGGCCTACAAGCCGGATGACCCCTTCTGTCAGTGGGTGAACACCCATGGGGTCGCGTTCGAGTTCGCGCGGACCGACTGGCAGTACGTGCTTAACACCTTCTGCTTCGGCTATGGCGTCGGCTACAAGTTCTCGGAGACCAAGAACGGCTCGTGCAATGGCAACTTCGTCGGCATCGGCGCGGACTCCTGCCGGCGGCCGATCCTGGTTGAGCAGGCGCAGTCCCCCGGGTTGCTGATCACCAACGCCGAGCTGGTTGGGCGCTGGGGCAGTACCGACTCGGTCGGCATCGAGGTGGCGCCGTCGGTCAAGGGCGGCAAGGTCAGTGTCAGCAACTCGGCCTTCTGGGGGCCGCTCGACAAGTGCATCTGGCAGCGCAGTGCGGCATCGCAGGTAACCGTGATCGGCAGCAACTTCTGCAACTGGGACAATGGCAGCACCGGCTCGGCCGCCATCGAGATCGCGGCCGGCAAGGCCATCGTGCAGGGCAACACCTTCGCCGACGGTGAGCCCCACGTGCGCGTCGCCGCCGGGGTCGAGTCGGCCATCATCATCGGCAACCAGGCCACGGCGGGACTGGTGGTGGACAACCAGGCGGGGGCACGGACGCAGGTCCTGGCCAACGAACTCTCGCCGGTGGTCTGGACCAAGGACGCCAAGCTGCACTACCGCGTCGACGTCGGCGCCCCGGGCGACCGGGCCTTGGTGCGGAAGTGGCACGCTCAGGAGGCGGGCGGCGAGTGGACGGACCGTCCCGGCACCAAGCGCTGGTCGGGAGCGGAGTCGCTGTTACTGCTGCCCGTGGTCAAGGGCCGCACGTACACCCTGACCCTGGAGCTGTTCATGCCGGTTTACGCACTGTCGCCTGACGCCGGGCTCTACCTGGGCGAACGGCGGCTCGCGGCCTTCCCTGACCAGGCCGGCACGGCGGTCATCACGGCGACGGTCCCGGCCGCCAAGACCGAGCAGATCGTGCTGACGGTGCGCTGCCAGGGCTGGTGTCCCAAGGACCTGATGCCGGGCAATCTGGACACGCGCGTCCTCGGCGTGGGGGTGCGCAGCGTGACCCTGCGTGCCAAGCGGGCCCCCAAGAGCGTGTTCGACGCCTGCCGCGGCACCTGGCAGGAGTGAGCACGGCGGCGGAGTCCGCGGACGATGTGGTGCGACCCCCGTGCCGCTCAACCCCGGCAGTCGAGATCCAGGGACCGCCTGAAGGCGGGACTACGAACCCGGAGCCGTCCGCTTGGCGGGTGCCTGGTTCGTAGTTCCGCCTTCAGGCGGTCTTGGGTGCGGGGGCCCCGGTGCATCTGCCGCAACGGGCGAACCGTGACACGCTTCGTGTTCCCACTGCTGGAGACCGACGGCACGCGGCAGCACGACACCGACCTGCTCTGGCGCATGGAATCGGCGGGCGACTCACGGCTCTGCCTCGACGAGCACGATGCGGTCGACGTAGAAGCGATTCTCCTGGAGCGGGCTCTGGGGGTCGTAGGCTGGACCCTCGACGCGGAGGGATGCATAGACATCCCACTGCCTGCCGGGCGCGGCGGGATCGTAGAGGCCGGCGACGTCCGGGAACTGCACGCACCAGCCCCAATCGAACCAGATGTAGCAGTCGGCGCTGAGCGCGGTGCGGCCAATGGGGTAGAGGCGGTAGGGGCCTGGCGCGAGCGGGCTCTCCTTGCCCGCATGGGCGTGCTGCTGGCGGCGCGTGACCGCGTCGTAGAAACCCAGATTCAGGACCATGGCGGGCAGATCCGCCGGGGCGTAGGACGGCTTGGTCAGCGTGGGCTCCATGGCGACCGCGATGCCGCTGGCGGCAGTGGGATCGGCAACGATGGCCGGCGCCTTTCCATGCAGGCTGGCGGTTTCCGGTGTCAACTGCCGGATGCGGGCCGGCGGCACGGTGTCGAGCGGCGCCGGCAGCGGCTTCAGGGGCGTCATCTGCGCGTACCACGTGAGTGAGTCTGCCAGCGCCGTCAGCAGGAGATCGCGGCGCCCGGGCAGGTTCCGCGCCGTCACGCTTGCGGTGTAGGTCTCGCGGTAGCGGTCCACGATCTGGGCCCGGGAGAAGGGTAGTGGGCCGGCGCCTTCGAGCCGATCCCAGAGCAGGATGCAGGCCAGGTCCAGACTCAGGCGGGCCTGCTTCACCCGTGCCAGGAACTGCGGGTCCCCGGCCACGGCCGCCTGGGCTGCGTCCAGACGCCGTTGCGAGGCGAGCAGTAGCTCGGGGCTGAGGAAGTGGTGCTGGCCGGCGCTGGCATTCCAGGCCATGCCGGTGCGCATCGCCGCGGTTGCCTCCTCCAGACCTGCGCCATACTCCCGCAGCGGGCCGGCGGCCGGACCGTAGTGGCGGTCGGTAAAGTCGGCGATGAGCGCGTCGAGGTCCACATCAGGATTCCACATCAGTTTGGTGATGAGCCAATTCTGCAGGTCGGCGAGGCGCCGCGAGTCGTAGACGCCAGGCCCGTCCTGTTCGACGTAGTAGCCCTCGACCCCCAGGCGTTTGAACAACCGGAAGTCCTGGGCCAACTGGCGCAGGTTGCCGATCGGCAAGGCCGGGCCGTAGGGGTTCGGGTAGTACCAGACCCAGAGGTGCGCGCTGGCCCGCCGCCAGCCCTCGAGGTTGCGGAGGGTATCGGCGTTGCTGGGGTGCTCGATGGGCGCCGCGAAGTTGTCGTCGATGGGGGCGAAGATGATGACGACGTTGTCGGGCAGGCGGAGTGTTCGCGGCGGGACCTCGCTCTGTTCCTTGCGGTAGGCGAGGGTGCTGATGGTGGCCTCGGGGTAGCGCTGTTTGACCTGTGGCCCGAGTTCGGCGAGGTAGTCAAACAGCGGCGCGCCAGGGGTGCCCTCGCGCTGTACCAGGGCGGTGCAACCCGGGCAGTCGCAGAAGGCCCCGGTCCAGTCCATGGCCGAGACGGAGTAAAGTCCGCCCGCATCGGCCTCGCCGATACGCTTGAGGATCGCCGCGGTGAGGGCCGCGCGCAGCCCGGAGTTGCTGAAGCACAGTTGCCGCGTCGCGACGCGCTGCTCGCCAGCGAGGCTGTACCACTCCGGATGACTCTCGAAGTGTGTCTTCGGCGGCAGCCATTGGAACAGCGTATGCACCAGCCAGCCATCCGGCGGGTAGGCAAAGCGGTGCGAAGTGCCGCCGACGGCGGTCAGGTCACCGGTGAAACGCAGGTCGGGGCCCTGGCAGCGGTTGCGCACCAGGAAGCGCTGCAGCGCCTGCCGGTCGGAGTCCTGGTTAGGGTGGGTGACGATGTCGCGCACCGCCATCGCCGGGGCTTCGCGACGATCCACTGCCGGCATGTTGAGGGTCGCCTGGTGCGGGATGCTCTCGTCGCCGTACCAGGTGGTCCAGCGGCAGCCGAGATCCTGTTCCAGGAACGAGTACACCGCGTACAGCGTTCCCCGCGGCCGGCCACCCACCAGCAGCAGGTCGGCACCGACCGTGCGCACAATGAACTCCTCGGGACCGAGGCCGTCGACCACGGCGTTCCCCAGAAGGGCCCGGGTTGCCGCCGAGGGCCCCAGCAGCAAGCGCGCTTGGCCCGGCGTCGGCGCGGGCCCCGCCGTAACGAACTCCGCACCCGTGATCGCCTTCAGGTAGGTCGCCAACTCCGCGGCCGCGGTCTGCTCCGCCGGGGTCGGCGCCTCCCCCATCACGATCGTCGCCCGCGCCTGGCCCGCTTCGGCGAGGGTCAGGGATCGGGCGACCCCACTGCTCAGCAACAGGACCGTAAGGCAGAGAATGCTGCGCATGTTCCGAACCCCCATTTCGCCCGCACGCGAGAGTCGCGCCCGCCCACCAGCACGCAATCTCCAGAGAACCTACCAGCCGGCGAGTCCGGTGGCCAGTCGGACGGCGGTGGGTACGGCCGGCGCCACCCCAGGCTACTCTGCAAACCACCATTCGGGCTGGGGCGCACGGATGGCGCCGCGCTCGACGGCGAGGGCGTAGAGGGGTCCTGAATTCGGGCCGAAGGTCCCCTCGTAACCGGAGTCGGCGCCGGACCAGGTGGTGAACTCCTTGCCGGTGCCGTAGCCGCCATGGAAACCGCCGTCTTCGAAGCCGTGCTCGAGACGGTCCGCGAGGCCAGCCGCTTCGCGGCGGAAGCCGTACGCCGACAGGGCCCGGAGGTAGTAGCCGGCCATGCACGGCGACAGGGCGCCGTCGGTGTAGGTTTCGAAGGTGGGCATGAGCGGCCCGCGCATCTTGCCGAGCATGTGGTCCGCAGTGGCGATGGGCAGCAGGTTCAGCGGCAAGCCCAGGTAGCCAGACTCGGGAAAGACCGCCGCGCGCCGGGCTTCCAGGGCGGCGAGGGCCTGGGTGGTCTGGGCGAGGCCCATGACGCCGAAGGCGCAGGCCACGCCGTTGATCCAGAGGAAGCCGTAGTCGTGGAGCTGCCCGTCCCGGCTGCGCCAGCCGGCGACCCAGCCGGTCTCCGGGTTGAGCAACTGGCGGCCGTAGTTCTCGGCCAGGGCGGCGGCGACCTCCGCGCAACGCGCTGCCAGCGCCGGCTCGCCGAGGACACAGCACAAACCGACGGCATTCTTCAGCGCCCGGAACGACCACGCATTCACATAGGCGTCGATATGACCGAAACCGACGACGTCCATGGCATTCGAGCTCCAACGGTGGCTGCCCGAGTTCCCGGACAGCGCCTGGCAGACGACCATGCCCTCGCGCGCGTCGAAGTTTCCGAGGATCCGCTGGGCCGCCGCCGTGATACCGGGCCGCACCCGCTCCAGCCAGCGCCGGTCGCCGCCGAGCTGGAAGACGCGCCCGGCGCCGGAGAGCAGGATCGGATCGGAGTCGAGGTACAGGCAACGATGGTAGCCGTAACCGCCGCCGTCCAGCAGCGCCCGGCCCACGGAGAACATCACCAACTCCAGGGGATCCGGGCCATCCACGGGCTTCGCGGTGAAGGCGGCGACGTCGAAGGCGGTGTGCTGGTTGACATGGCAGTTGACGGAAATGGCGTTGTTCGAGAAGCCGCCGAACTCCGGGCGGAAGGCCGAGAACCCCGCGGTCCAGCAACGGCGCAGGCCCGGCGAGAGGGCGGCGGTCGCTGCCGCTGGCACCGGCAGCAGTGCCGTCGGCTGCAGGCTGAAGACGGCACGGGAAACGCCGGCGGGAACGATCTGGGGCGTCTCCGTGCCCGCAGTTCGGCCGAGCACGAAGGCCGTGGAGCGCAGCCCGTCGTTGTGGTAGCTCTCGGTGTGGAAGGCGCCCTCGCCGTCGAGGAGCCGGACGGCCAGACAGCCGCCCGCATCGGCAGCGATGAATGCCGGCAGGTTCACGAAACCGTTGCGGCCCTCGGTGTTTGTCGGCACGGCGGCCACGCCCGTCAGACCCGAGCGCATGTCCCAGAGCAGACGCCAGGCTTCGCCCTCAAGCACCGGCAGGTCATGGTCAGCGCGCTGTTCGAGCTCGAGGGTGAGCGCCTCGGCGGTCACCGTGAACACGGCATTGACGACGACGCCACAACCGCTGTCGAGGTCGCGGTACAGCACCCGGTTGCCCGCGACGGCGACGCTGCCCGACAGGTTCTGGGCAACGGCGTTCCCTGCCGGCGTGATGTAGGATGGACCATTCAGGCCGCCGAGGCTGTCGGGCGGGTGTCGGAAGCACAGGCGGTTGAGCGCTGCGCCGCCCTCGCCGAAGGTGTCCCACGACAGCCGGGTCAGCCGCGGCCGGACCAATGAGAAGCCAACCGTCAGCTGCTCTCCCTGGAAGATGATCTCGCAGGGATTGCGGGTGCTGACGGTCATCTGCGCGGGAGCGACGGGCAGGATCGGGCCCGGCGTCAGTTTGCGCTGGTAGGCGGGGGCGGCTGGGGCGGCCAGCCCTGCGCCGAACGCGCCCAGGCCCGCCAGGATGCCGAAGGGCACGTTGAACGGCCCGCCGTTGCACTCGCCATGGTTCGGCCAGACGCGGTGCTCGCGGTCGCACTCCACCTTCAGGCACGTGGTCTCGATCCCGCCGAGCTCGATGCGGTGCGCGGCCTGTGCCGCCACGGCGTTGCGGAAGAAGGTCTCCATCGCCTCGATCGGCACGCTCTGGGTGAGGCCTTCCCCGGCGAAACGGGGGTTGAGGGGCAGGTCCACCGCCTTGACCACGCGCCAGCGGTTCTCGCGCGGTTCGAGCACGGAGACCAGCACGTGCGCCGGGTGGGTGGGCACGCTGGGCACCCACCGCCCCGAGTTCGGCCCCGCACTCATGACCGGCAACTCGAGGTAGTCGACCCTGGCCGGCTGCAGGAAACGCAGGTAGCGCACTGCCGTCTGTGCCGGGATCTCGCGGTGCAGGTCCGGGTGCATCACTGTCCGGCGCCCGGCGTGGTCAACCGGGTAGATAGCGAGGGCTGTGCTCATGCTGGGGTTCTCCGGTTCGCACTACGGTCGTCCGCCGGCCTCGCGGCAGCACTCGGCGACGAAGCGCGTCTCTTCCATGGTCCGGTGCGGGAAGGCGACCAGCCAGAGGATGAAGTGATCCCAGGGCGCCGCCTCGCGGATCATCTCCTGGATGCTGGCGCGGACGGCGGCGCGGTCGTGCAGGGGGCCGGCCAATTGCTGGACGCCGGCCATGATGGTGATGCGGTCGCCCAGTGCCTGGCGGCCGGCAGCCACGGTGACATCGCCAAGCGGCGGGGTGCTGAAGGCGTGGACCGCGTCCATCGTCGTGCGCCGGTACAGAGGCAGCAGGGCGCGGATCAGGCCGCAGGAGTGATGGAAGTAGAACTTGCCGGCGGCATGCGCGATGGCGGCCCGCGCCTCGGTCAGTTCCAGGTTACAGGCCTCGAACATGGCCGGCGAGATAGCCGTGGTCGAGGTGTCGTCCACACCGACCAGTACGTCGAGGTCGGACTGGACCCCGATCGCCAGGCGCTGCTGGTAGTTGCGCTCCATGATGGCGAAGCAGTCGCGCAGGGCCGCCGGCGCATCGGCCCAGAGGTAGGCCAGGGCGGCGACGCCCGAGTAGACCCGGAACATCATGCCGAGCGGAGTGCCGTCCATGGCGCCCAGTAGCAGGCCGTCGTCGCCGATGAGATCGCGCCGCTCGCGGGTACGCGCCAGTGCGTCCGGATCGGGCTCGATGACCTCGTCCGCGAAGATGGCGGCCAAGGCCTCCAAGTCCGCGGGTCCCTTGACCAGGTGCTCGGTCCAGTTGCTAGACACGGCGCCGTTGTCCTCGCGGCAGACCTGACTCACCTCACGCAGAGCGCCGGCCGGGGTATGCCAGACCCGGGTGGTGACATCGCCCGCGGTCCGGCTCTCCACGGTCACCTGGCGCCGGGTGATGCGCAGCGGCAGGCCGTACCAGTCGGTGATGTCCAGGCCGAGGGCGCGCGAGAAGGTCACCGTCGAGGTGTCGCCCCAGTGCACCTCGCCCAGCGCTGCGGCCAGGGCCGGGTCCATGCCGGCGCGGTTGGGTTGGTTGTAGGGATCGCAATGGCCGGCGACCGGCAGCCACTCCGGGGTCTCATGGCGAAGGATCCTGAACAGGTTCTCGCGCGGCGTGATCATGGCTGTGCTCCCGTGGGCTCACGGTGCCGCCTTGGCGGCCTTCGCCTGGCGCGACCAGGTCACACTCTGCTCCAGCAGTTGCTCCCCGGCGTCGCGGCTGGGGCACCAGGTGTCGAGCAGGAGCAGGGCCGGGTCGAGGTCGCGCACCAGGGGCTCGACGTGCTGCCAGGGCACCTGCACGTGTACGATCCGGCCCGCGGCCTGGATCTGCCGGTACATGGCCAGGTGGCCCGGGCCGTTCGGCGGCTCCCAGGGCGCGGGCACATACTGGATGACGCGCAGGTAGGGCAGCGAGAGCAGCCGCGGCAGGTGCTGTCGGGCGTCGCCGCCATCGAGGTGGTACCAGAGCGCGCCATGCTCCTGCCCGACGATGTCTAACTCGGGCACGACGAAACGCTCGAACAGCTCCGGTGACAGCATGCAGGAGACGTCGGACTGGGTGCTGTTGAAGGGCCCCGGCGCCCAGAGCGGCATCCAGCCGGCGTTGCCGTACCAGTAGTCATGTCGGGCCCGCACCAGCGCTTGCAGTTCCTGGCGCGCCTGTTGCTGATCCAGCGCGCCCTGCCGGATCGCCATCGCCATCCATTCCGGGTGGTCGAGCAGCGCCAGCAGAAACGCCTGCGTCCCCAGGTGCATGGAGAGCAGATCGTTGGCGGGCAGGATGCAGGACTTGCCGACCAGGAAATCGCCCTGGCCGGCAGCGGCGCACTGCGCCAGGAGCAGGGCGCGGTACTTCCCCTCCCAGAGACCCTGCGGGTCATGCCGGAAGGGCGACGGGCCGCCGAAATCGACGGCGCCGGGCTCGAACCAGATCGTCTCCGGGGCAAAGCGCGGCGTGCCCCCCAGGCTGTTCACCCAACCCGCCATCAGCAGGCTGGACGGAACCGCCTCACCGCCCCACCAGGTGCTTTCCAGTTGCCGCCGCGTCACGGCGACCCGGTAGGCTGGATCCAGCCAGCGGGCTTCGTCGTCGGCGGGCACGGGCACCGGCGTCGGTGCCGCCACGGGCTGCGGCGCGGTGACGGCGAGGGCGGGCCGGTCGAGCCGCTCCCGGTGCCAGAGCGCGGTCAGCCGTCGACGCGCCTCGGGCCAGTCTGCTTTGTACTTCACGCAGGGCTCCTCAGGGCATGGGCCTGACCACGTCGCCCACCTTGCGGGGGTACGTCCGCTGGTTCTGCACTATGGCGCCGTGGCGCCAAGATGCCAAGGCGCGCTCCTTACCTCCCAGGGCGGTTTCAAGAAACGGCCGCCAGCTTTGTGGCGGCGCTGCTGGTCACGGCTGCCACCGGCCCGCGAGCGGGCCAGACGTGACCTGGAGGAGCGATCCTGCTGGTAGAAGTGCCGCTGTACCGCGAAGATCACGTCGCTGTGCGGAATCTGGAAGGCTGGGGGACCTCCCAACTGAACACCCAGGCCTACTGCGGCACTCCCCGGGCCGAGTTGCTTAACCTCGCGGCGCAACACGGCAAACGTCAGTGGATGTCAGAGTACGACGGCGGCTCAAACCCCGACGGCGGCCCCGGACATGACCACGACAGCATGGTCCCGGCTCTGGACCTGGCAGCGGCCATCATCCGCGATCTGCGCGACCTGCAACCGCAGGCCTGGGTCCTCTG
>CAILUI010000244.1 GCA_903837355.1 uncultured Victivallales bacterium | reverse complement strand
GTGGTCCGGTTGCGCAGCACGACCCCGGCCGCGGCGTCGGCTGGGGTGACCCGCAGGCGGTACCGCCGCCCGAGGTAGTAGTGGCTCTCGCCGCTGACCATCTCCCGCGCGGACTGGCGCGGTTGGTCTGCAAACTGAGCCCGGTGCCGCTTGATCCAGCCCAGCTTGCCGATCACGGCCAGCCGTACCGCCGCATCGCTGACGGTCAGGGGCGCCGCCACGCGTACCCGGCCGCCGGGGGGGTAGACGCCAAGGTGCAGGTTCCTGATGTCCTTGCGGACCACCTGGACCTGCACCCCGCCCACCGTGATCATGTACGCGTCAGTACTCAACCTGGTTCCGTACCACTTCCAGGATCTCATCGGCCAGCGCCTCGTCGCCCTTCAGTACGGCCTTGATGGCGATCTTCACCTTCTGTACCTTGAACCGGTTGTCGCGCCAGCCATCCTGCCGGTTGTAGTTCACCGCCTCGTGGACGGCGATGGCCAGCCCTTCGTCCTGACTGAGGTTGTCGTAGAGCGCCCGCTTGGCCCGTGTGTTCAGCGTGCCGGGGTAGTTCCCGCCCGACTCGGGGTGCGCCGCCCGCCGGGTCAGTTCGGCGATCCCGGCCAGGTACTCTTGGTAGGCGATGGCGTCCTGCCGGCGCAGCTCGATCAGCGCATCCAGCAGCTTCGACATCTGCTCGTAGTACTTCGGGTTGACCGGCGACTCGTCAATGATCAGCCTGCGGACGTTGTTCTCGATGGCCTCGGCCGCGGCTCCCTTGTCCTTGCGGATGCCCTCGGGCAGCGCCTCCAGTGCTGCCGCCGCGCCGCGCTCGACGATGAGCCGGATCAGCGACATGTCGTCGAAGGCTGACACCTTCTTGCTGTCCTCGGCGCGGATGTAGGCGTCGATCAGGTGCCGCATGGCCGGCTCGTACATTTTGAGGTCGATGTAGTCGCCGCTGGCCAGCTTCACCTCGGTGCGGGCTTTCTCGTAGTGGTCGACCTCGGCCCGCACGGCCTCAGCCTCAACCGGCGTGTACCCGGCTTCCGTCAGCTCACTGGCGAGGTTGGCAAAAGCGCGCACCAAGGCCGCCACGAGCTTGTACAGCGCCAGGCGGTTCGGCTCATTGGCCTTGAGCTGTGCGGCGTTGCCCGAGTCCTGGGCGCAGAAGTACCGCAGGTAAGCCGCTGTATCCCGCGGGGCCGCCACCGGCTCGCACAGCGCCCGCACCGCCTCGCGCGTCTCTTCCAGCCGTTCCCGCGCCTTGCCCAGCCGCTCCTTCAGCAGCCCGGCCACGTCGCCCTGGTCATAGCCGTCGAACGCGCCCGAGGTGTAGTCGTTCACGGCGCCTTCCAGGCTCTTGAAGAGGTCCTTGTAGTCGATTATGTAGCCGTACTCTTTGTCGTCGCCGTCGAGCCGGTTCACCCTGCAGATGGCCTGGAACAGGCCGTGGTCGCGCATCTGTTTGTCGATGTAGAGGTAGGTCGCCGCGGGGGCGTCAAAGCCCGTCAACAGCTTGTCGACGACGATGAGCAGTTTCATCTGCCCCGGCTCTTCGATGAACTTCTTCTTGGCTTCCTTTTCGAAGGCCTCGGGATCCTGCCCGCCCAGCATGTTGTTGTAGATCTCGAATTTCCGAAGGC